>CAZDMB010000094.1:9086-9959 GCA_964506175.1 uncultured Planctomycetales bacterium
GCTGCCCCCCTTCCTGCTTGGCGCACAGGCCGGCGAGCGCTTCCGCGCGAAGGTGACCTCCATCAAGGACTTCGGCTGCTTCGTGGACTTGGGCGGCGGCCAGGAGGGGATGTGCCACATCTCCGAACTGGACCTCGGCCGCGTCGAGACCGTGGAGCACGTCTGCAAACTGGGCGACGAGATCGACGTCGCCGTGGTGGAAGTGGACGAAAAGACCGGCAAGATCCGCGTGAGCCGCCGGGTCGCCCTGTTGCCCGAAGACCAGCAAGCCGCGGCCATCGAAGGCGCGCGCAAGCCGGCTCGCGGACGCAGCGGCCCGGGAGGCGGCAGAGGCGGCCGGGATCGGGGGGATCGCCGGGACCGCGGCGACCGCGGCTACGACCGCCCGCGCTACGGCGACGGCGAGAGCCGCGAACGCCACCCGCGGCGCGAACACGTGGACTAATCCCGTCCATCACCGGCGCTGGAGGCGCCCCGGCAGCCCATCCGCTGCCGGGGCGCTTCGGTTTCCCAGGGAATGGGGTCCAGGACGCCATCCCGGCGAGCCGATGAGGGGCCGTCTTGCGACCCGGAAAATCCGGGGAAAAATGGGGCAAACCCCTACCGATTTCGGCCGTTCCAAGACTAGACTGGGAACCGACATCCCCTGCAGTCGCATGCGCCCTGGACTCCTCCTTCTGCTCCTGACCTTGCCCTGCCTGACGCTGGCCGCTCCTGCGAGTCCGACTTGGACCGCTTCCGGTGGCGGATTTACGTTCCGTTACGTCATTCTCTACAACCTGACCAATACCCAGTGTATCGGGTACTGGGACTATGGTTCGGCAGTCGTGATGAACGGAACCAATGCCGATACCTTCACGCCGACGCTTGATC
>CAZDMB010000095.1:0-9645 GCA_964506175.1 uncultured Planctomycetales bacterium
TCATCCAGCGCGCGGTCGGCGGCGTCGTGCAGGAACTGCGCGTCGAGGGTTTGGCGGCCGGCCTCGCCGTCACCGACGCGGACGCGGAGCCGGCCGCGCAACGCGGTTTCACGCTGCGGTGGAGCGGCCCGGCGCCGGCGGCGGCGGTGCAAGGACGCCTGCGGATCCACACTGGCGATCGCGAGCATCCGGTGCTCGAAGTGCCGTATTCCGTCCTACCGGAGCGCCCCTCTGGAACGTAGACTTCGGCGATGCGAAGCGGCTGGCGCGCCTGTTGGGCCGGATTGAGCCTGCTGGCGGCGGCCTGCGGGCAGGAGGCCACCGGCCGCTACAACGTCGTCCTCATCAGCATCGATTCGCTGCGGGCCGACCACACGGGGCCCTACGGCCATCGGCCGGAGTTCGCGCCGGACGCGGCCGTGACGCCGAACCTGGACCGCCTCGCGGCGGATGGCGCCGTCTTCGAGGATGCCTGGACCAGCTCTTCCTGGACGCTGCCCGCGCACATGGCCCTGATGACCGGCCTGACGGACCGCGCCCACGGCGTGGAGCACGATGCCTTCGCCCTCGATCCGCTGCGCACCACGCTGGCGGAGGCCTTCCACGCCGACGGCTACGTCACGGGCGGCGCCTATTCCGGCCCTTTCCTCGAGCCGAAGTACGGCTTCGACCGCGGCTTCGACGAGTACCGCTCCGGCATGCTCCAGCCGGAGGAGTTCGCGCAGATGGTGGCGCAGAAGAACGCGCAGCGGGCGCGCGACGGCCTGCCGCCCCTGAAGCCGGAGGACGTCAAGGGGATGCGCGACCGCATCTCCCACTGGGATCTCACGAGCCCGCGCGTCAATGCCTTCGCGCGCGACTTCCTCGATCGGCACGCCGGCCAGCGTTTCTTCCTTTTTCTTCACTACTTCGACGCGCACTACGACTACCTGCCGGACCGCGGCGACGCGGCCACCGCCCGCGCTTTCGATCCCGGCTACACCGGCTCCTTCCACGGCGAGGACTGGTTCTTCGACGCGCAGAAGCGCGTCCTGAGCTGGCCGACGCCGCAGCAGCCGGTGGCGCAGCGCTTGATCAACGAGCGCGACCTCCACCATGCGGAGGCGCTCTACGACGCGGAGATCCATTGGGTCGACCGCCACGTCGGCGAGGTGTTGGCGCAGATCGAAGCCCTCGGCCTGAAGGAGGACACGATCGTGATCGTCACCGCCGATCACGGCGACGAATTCTTCGACCACGGCTCCATCGGCCACCGCTCCACCCTCTACCGGGAGTTGTGCCACATTCCGCTGGTGATCCGCGTTCCCGGCGGACAGTCGGGGCAGCGCGTCCCCGGCCTGGTGCGCATCTACGATCTCGCGCCGAGCCTGCTCGACTGGTGCGGCCTGCCGCCGCTGGCGGAAGCGCAGGGCCGCAGCGTGCGCCCCTTCCTCGACGGCGCCGCCGCCGACGGCCGCACCTCCTTGCACCGCATCTACGCGCGCTTCAACCGCGATCTGTTCGGCCGGCACAACGTGCGCGAAGCCTTCCGCAACGAGCGCTTCTCCGTGGTTCGCCATCTGGAGCCGCTCGATCAGTTGGCCACGCCGGAGGGCCTGCCCTTCGGCCCGTTTCCGGATCCGCGCTTCGGACGCGACTTCCTGGTGTTCGATCGACGCGAGGATCCGCAGGAGGTGCGCCCGCTGCCGGCCACCGATCCGCGCTGGCGCGAGGCAGTGGACGCCTTCTGCGCGGCCTGGACCGTCAACGAGCGCGAAGCCGCGGCCTTGCCCGCATCGCCGGCCGCGGCGCGCCAGAGCGCCGCGGCATCCGCCGACGAGCAGGCGGCCCTTGCGGCCCTGGGCTACGTGCAGGGCGAGCAGCCGGCCGGCGAACGCCATCCGCCGCTTCTGCCCTTCCCCTCGCCCTGCCTGCCGCCGCGCTGAGGCCGTTCAACCGGCGCGCACGCGCGCGAACTTGCGCTTGCCCGCCTGAATCAGCAGCGGGGCTGCGCCGGGACGCAGCTCCAGTTTGGCGTTGGGATCGTCGATCACGGCGCCATCCACCCGCACTCCGCCGCCGCTGATCAGGCGGCGCGCCTCGGAGGAGGAGCCGCCGAGAGCCTGCGCCACGATCCAGGCGAGCGCGTGCGCGCCGGCGGGAAGCGGTTTCTCCGCGATCTCCTCCGGAATGCCGCCTTCGCGGAAGCGCCGCACGAACTCCTCGGACGCGGCCGCCGCCCGCGCGGCGCCGTGCAACTGCGCCGTGATCGCGCGCGCGAGCGCGTCCTTGGCGGCGCGCGGATGCCCGGCGAGCAGCGCCGCCACTTCCGCCGGCGGCAGGTCGGTGGCGAGGCGGAACCATTCAGCCATGCCCTCGTCGGCGAGGCTCATCACCTTGCCGAAGACCTCCTCGGCGTCGGCGCGCAGCGGCACGTGGTTGCCGTAGGTCTTCGACATCTTGCGCCCGTCCGTGCCGAGCAAGAGCGGCGTGGTGAGGCAGACCTGCGGCGCCTGTCCCTCGCGTTCCTGCAGCTGGCGTCCCATGTGCAGGTTGAACAGTTGATCGTTGCCGCCGAGTTCGACGTCGGCGCGCACCATCACCGAATCCCAACCCTGCATCAGCGGATACATCATCTCGTGCAGGTGCAGCGGCAATTGATCGCGCATGCGCTTGGCGAAGTCGTCGCGCTCGAGCATGCGCGCGACCGTCGCCTGGGCGGCCAGGCGCAGGCCGTCGAAAAAGTCCATCGCGCCGAACCACTCGGAATTGCGCCGCACTTCGCAACGGGCCGGGTCGAGGTCCAGAATCGCGCCGATCTGGTCCAGATAGGTCGCGGCATTGGCCTCGACCTCCTCCTTGCTGAGAGCCGGCCGCTGGTCGTTGCGCCCCGTGGGATCGCCGAGGCGCGCGGTGGCGTCGCCCAGGATGAGGACGGGAAGGTGGCCGTGTTGCTGGAAGCGCCGCAGAACGCGAATCGGCACGGCGTGCCCGAGATGGACGTCCTTGAAGGTCGGATCAATGCCGAACTTGACGCGCAGCGGCCGCCGGGCGCGCGCCGCCTGCTCCAGCCGCGCCGCCAATTGCGGTCGCGTCACGATCTCCGCGGCCAGGCGGTCGAGTTCGGCGAGCAGGGTCATGGGCGGCTGCGCGCGGCCAGCTTGCGCTCCTCGTGCCAACGGATCCAGTCCGCCGGGTAATCGCCGAGCGGCAGCTGCGTCAGCCACTGCAAGGCGGCAGTGGCGGTCAGGGCGCGGGCGCTCGATACCGGGCGGTTGAGAGAGTCGAGCAGCATGTCCAGGCCGCGGTAGCGGTCCTGTCCCTGCAGCAGCGCGGTGCTGACGAGGACGTGGCGGTCCACTTCCGGGCTGGGATTGGCGAGCACGCGCCGCAGATTGTCCAGCGGCGACTCCTGCAGCGACTCCCAGCCTTCGGGGAAGGCGAAAATCACGCTGCCGCGGTAATCGAGGCGGTGCACCGGAAGTTCGCGTTCGCCCATGCGCGCGCCCGCGCAGCGCAACCGCGCATCCAGCCTGACCTGCCACAGGGCGCCGGGATCGCCGTCCATCCGCAGGGGCAACTCCGTGCGCGTCCAGGTACTCTCGTCCGGCCCGAGCTCGATGGTGTCCGCCAGGCGGTACCAGCGGTAGCGCCGCACCGCTTCGTGGCCTCCGATCGGCAGCCAGCGCTGCACCTCCCAGGAGAGTTCCAGCACCAAGCCGCCCTCCGGCGGCAGCAGCGCGACGGTTTCCCCCACCGGATTGCGCAGCTCGAACTTGAGCGGCACCACCTCGCCGAAGTGGAAGGGCCCCGGCGGCATCTCGATGCGCGAAGCTCGGCCGAGTTCCTCGGTCAGGAAACGCGCGCGCAAGACGGCCATGCCGAGTTCGCTGCTGCGGTCCACCAGTTCGGCGTCGAATTCGGGTTCGGGAGGGCCTTCCGGCAGCTCCTGCATCGCGCCGCCCGCTGCCGGCTGCGACGGCGCCAGCATCGGGGCCCCCAGCAGCGGGTCGTCGGCGAAGGCGACCGGCGCATCGCCCGCGGCGGCGGCCGCCGCCGGCGGCGCGCCCGCCAGGGGATCCGCGGCAAAAGCGGGCGAGGCCTCGCCGGCCGGCTCCGCCGCCGCCTCCGGAACCGCCTCAGGAGACGCACAGGCCGCGGCGACGCCGAGCAGCGCCGCCGCGGCCCAGAGCCGCGGGCAAGGACGAGAGCGCAGAGCGCCGCGTCCCACCCTGATTCCCTACTCTGCCGCCGGGGCGGGGTTCTCGGGAGACGCGTCCGCGGCGTCGGCGGCGTCCGCCGGCTCCGCAGCCGCGCTCTCGCCCTCCGCCGGCTTCTCCGCCTCCTTGGCGGCCTTGGCGGCTGCGCGCGCGGCCTTGCGCGCCTCCTTGGCGGCCTTGGCCTCGGCCCAGCTGGCGCGGACGGCGTCGTTCTCTTCGAACTCGGCGTGGACGAAGTTGAGTCCGATGCGTTCCTCGCCGCAATCCACGCGCACCACCCGCACTTCCATCTTCAGTCCGGGCATGCAGTGTTCGGTGGGATTGTCGTGCCACTCCTGCGGCAGCGAGGAGTAGTGCATGAAGGCCTCGAGGTCCTCCTCCAACTTCACGAAGCAGCCCGCCGGAATGTGCTTGGAGACCGTTCCGGTGAGGAGGTCGCCGACGTGGTAGTGCGCCGGGATGTAGTCCTCCCACGGATTCTTGGTCAACTGCTTCATGCCGAGCGAGATGCGCTGCTTCTCCTTGTCCACGGCGAGCACGACGCACTGGATCCGGTCGCCCTTCTTGACGATCTCGTTCGGGTGCTGGATCTTGCGCGTCCAGTGGAAATCGGTGTTGTGCAGCAGGCCGTCGATGCCCTCCTCGATCTCCACGAAGGCGCCGTAGGACGCCAAGTTCTTGACGGTGGCCTCGATGACGGTTCCGGGAGCGTAGTGGTCGGCGATGCGATCCCAGGGATTGCCCTCGACCTCGCGCACGGACAGCGACATTTCCTTCTTCTCGAGGTCGATCGCCTTGACGAAGATCTCGATCTCGTCGCCTTTCTCGAACTGGCCCTCCGGATTGGGATTCTTCTGCGTCCAGGACAGCTCGCTGACGTGCACCAGGCCTTCCACGCCGGGCTCCAGCTCGACGAACAAGCCGTAGGAGACGATGTTGGCGATGCGCCCCTTGTGCACGGTGCCGACCGGGAAGCGGGCGGCGATCTCGGCCCACGGATCCTTCTGCAGGGCCTTCAGCGACAGCGCCACGCGGTTGCGTTCGCGATCGATGCCGATGACCATGACGTCGATGATGTCGCCGATCTTCAGCATCTCGCGCGGATGCTTGATGCGGCCGTACGACATGTCGGTGACGTGCAGCAGGCCGTCGATGCCGCCGAGGTCGACGAAGGCGCCGAAGTCGGCGATGTTCTTGACCTCGCCCTTGCGCGTCTGGTTCTCCGCCAGCTCGCGCAGCAAGACCTCGCGCTTCTCCGCCCGCTCCTCTTCCAGCAACTGCCGGCGCGAGACGACGATGTTCTTGCGCTCCTCGTCGATCTTGACGATCTTGGCGCGGATCGTGCGGCCGAAGTATTCCGTCGGCTGCGCCACGCGGCGGATGTCGATCTGGCTGGCGGGCATGAACACGAGCACCCCGTCCACGCTGACGAGCAGGCCGCCCTTGATCTGCTTCTTGACTTCGCCCTCGATCACGCCGCCGACTTCGTAGACGCCGACGACCTTGGCCCAAGAGCGCTCGCGGTCGGCCTCGCGCTTGGAAACGACCGGGACGTTGGTCTGCCGGTCGTCGCCGCGATAGAAGACCTCGATCTGCTGGCCGGCCTGCGGGATCTCGTCCTCGAATTCGGAGAGCGGGATCGGCGCCTCGGCCTTGCCGCCGATGTCGACGAGCACGAGATTGCGCTCCGCGTCGACCGAAAGGATGGTGGCCGGGACGATGGCGTCGCGCGCGACCGTGACGGTGCGCGTGGCGATGAGGTCGCTGAAATCGGCCTGCTGCGCGCCGGCGAGGACTTTGGAAAGTTCCGCCTCGAGCGCCGCGTCATCGAGTTCGAAGCGGCGCAGGGTGTCTTTGGAGACCATGCGAGAGTGGTGGGATGGGATTCAGAGAGACTCGGGGGCGTGGTTGGCGCGGAGGCCGCCTGGGCCGGGTATCGCTCCCGGACCCAGGCGAGGAGGCGCCCGAGCGCGTCCTCCACCGTGAGTGTTTCATTCAGCAAGACGCGCCCCGACGGATCGGGGTGCGGAGCCGAGGCGCCGCGCGCGGCGTCGCGCTGGTCGCGCTCGGCGAGTTCGGCGCGCACGCCGGCGGGATCCGCGCCGGGCCGCTGGGCCGCGCGTCGGCGCGCGCGCTCGTCCAGCGAGGCTTCGACGAAGATCTTGAGGCCTGCCTCGGGAAAGATGATGGATCCGGCGTCGCGGCCGTCGGCGACGAGGCCGCGCGCAGCGGCGTGGCGCGCGAAGGCGCGCATGCGCTCGTTGAGCGCCGCGCGCACGCGGCGGTGGTCGGCCACGCGCCCGACCTCCCGGTCCACGGTGGCGGTGCGCAGAGCCGGGCCGGGGTCGAGGCCGTCCACGCGCACGGCGCCGTTGGCTTGGCCGGAGAGGCGGATCCGAAAGAGCACGCCGAGGACATCCTCCTCGCGTCCTGGGTTCGCGCCGTCGCGCAGAACCGCCCAGGCGAGAGCGCGGTACCAGGCGCCCGAGTCGAGGAAGGTCCAGCCGAGACGGCCGGCCAGGTCGCGCGCGAGAGTGCTTTTGCCGGAGCCGCTCCAACCGTCCAGAGTGACGATTGCGAGGGCCGGACGAGCGCCTTCGCCGGACATGAAGGGGGGCAATTGTGCCGCCCTCAGGCCATCCCGTCAAGGACGGCGGCGAGATCCCAGGCGGGCGTCTCGGGGTCCCAGGCCGGCAGGACGCGTGCTCGCAGGCCGTCCTGGAGCCGGAGGCGCCGATCCTCGTGCAGGTGACCCAGAACCGCCGCCACGGCTCCCAGGCCGCGCAACTCCGCTTCGAGCGCGGCGGGCACCACGTCGAGCGTGCTGAGCGGCTTGCGCGCCATCTCCCCGCGGCTCACGCCGCGCAGGCGCGCCGCCAACCAGCGGCGGGTGCGCACGTTGCGGCGGCGGAGGAAACGGCGCAAGCCGGGACGGCGCAGGCTGCGGCGCAGAAATTGATAGCGGTGGTCCGCCAGGCAGAAGGCATCCCCGTGGGTGATGAGCACCGGCGCGCGCGCGCCCAGCCGGACGAGCAGGGAATCGGCGATCGACCCGGCGAAGGGCGCCGCGTCCTCCGTCTCGAGCATCACGTCCCGGTTGCCGCGCAGCAGGTAGAGCCGCAGACCCGCGGCGCGCAGCGCGCCGAAGGCCTCGACGATGGCGGCATTGGCGGGAAGACGCCAGTCCTCGGGACCGGCGTAGGCGTCGAACAGGTCCCCCATCACGACGACGACGCGGCTTCCGGGCGGCGCGGCGGAGGCGGCGTCCGCGAGGCCGTGAAGGCGAATGGCGAAGGCCGCGATCTCGTGCGGTCGCTCCGGCATCAGATGCAGATCCGTGAACAGGCTGACCTCCTCGGCGGCGACCGGGATCGCCGCCGCGCCCGGCGTATAAGGCGCGAGCCGGGCGCTCATTCCGGCGGCTCCTCCTCGCCCAGGCCGAGATCGCGAATCTTTTGCCACAGCACCTTGCGCGAGACCCCGAGAAGTTTCGCCGCCTCGATCCGGCGCCCGCCGGTGGCCGCCAGCGCCGCGCGGATCGCCTCGATCTCGGCGGCGCGCACCGCTTCGTGCAGGCTGCCGCCGTCGGCCGCGGCCGCGGGACCGCCGTCGCCCTGACCGGGCAGGAAGTGCTCCGGGCGCAGGACGCGCGCGCGGCCGGCGAGCGCGGTGGCGCGCAGCGTGGCATTCTCGAGCTCGCGCACGTTGCCGGGCCAGGGATGGAGCGCGAGGCGCCGCAGGGTCTCCGGAGGGACGCGAAACCGTCCTTCCGGATCCAAGCGGCGCAGAAAGGCGCCGAGCAGGGCGGGGAGGTCGGCGATGCGCTCGCGCAGGGGCGGCAGATCCAGGGTGACGACCGCGAGACGGTAGTAGAGGTCCTCGCGAAAGGCCCCGGCCGCGACAAGGTCGCTGAGGCGGCCGCGCGCGGCGGCGAGCACGCGCGCGCGAAACGGGCGCTCCTCGTTGCCGCCCACGGCCTTGAAGTTGCGCTCCTGGAGGAGGCGCAGGAGCTTGGCCTGCGCCTCCGGCGGCAGCGAATCCACGTCGTCGAGGAACAGGGTGCCGTCGCCGGCTTCCTCGCACAGGCCGGCGCGGTCGGCGTCGGCGCCGGTGAAGGCGCCGCGGCGCACGCCGAAGAGCTCGCCTTCGAACAGCGGCACGGGCACCGCGCCGCAGCCGAGCGGCACGAAGGGCGCGTCGGGACGCGCGCCGAGGCGATGGAGCGCGCGCGCCGCGCGCTCCTTGCCGGAGCCGCTCTCGCCCTGGAGCAGGACCGCCAGCGCCGGTTGCGCGGCGAGAGTGGCGATGCGCTCGTTGACCGCGCGCACTGCCGCGCTCGCGCCGGTGAGCAGCATGCCGCCCAGGGATTCCTCGCGCAGACGGCGGAGTTCCTCCTGCATGCTCCGGGCCGTCGCCACGCGCGCCACCTGCTGCAGCAGCGCTTCCGCCGGAAAGGGCTTCTGCAGGTAGGAGACGGCTCCCCCGCGCATGGCTTCCACGGCTTGGGCGATGGTGGCGTACCCGGTCATCACCAGCACTTCGCCCGGCGGATCCTGCGCGCGCGCGCGCCGGAGCACCTGGAGACCGTCGGCGCCCGGCAGGCGCACGTCCGTCACCACCAGGTCGGCGCGCTGCTCCCCCAGCCAGGCGAGGGCGGCCGCGCCGTCGGCGACGTGGGTCACGCTGTGGCCGGCTTCCTGCAGCAGGTCCATCAGGGGCACGGCCAGCGTGCGCTCATCCTCGACCAGCAGGATGCGCAGCGGCAAGACGGTCGCCGCCGTCACGCGCCCGATCTCTCCGGCGCGCCCGCGGTGGCGAGGGCGCGCGCGCCGTGGCGCTCGCGGGAGCGCAGGCCGGTCAGGAGCATGCGATGCGCCAGGCGCGCGCACGCGAAGTCGCTGGCATGCTGGCCCGCGCGCGGCATCAGTTCGAGCAACTCCGTGCCGACGATGGTGCGTCCGGCGCGATCCAGGCGGCGCAGGATTTCGCAGGCGGTGTACCAGTCCACGCCGCCCGGCTCCGGCGTGCCGGTGCTGGGCACGAGGGCGGAATCGAGGCCGTCGATGTCCCACGACAGCCACAACGGGCCGGCCGGCAATCCGTCGAGCACCCGCTGCACGCGGCCGGGCGGATCGAGCGCGAGAAGCTCGCGCGCGCCGACGTAGGTGGCGCGGCCGCCGTCGCCACCGGCGGCGTAGAAATCGCGCTCTTCGGGCGAGATCGCGCGCAGGCCGAAGGCATGCACGCGGACCCCGGCTTCGACCACCCGCCGCATGACGCATCCGTGGCCGAAGCGCGTGCCTTCGTAACGGTCGCGCAGGTCGGGATGGGCATCGAGGTGCAGCACCGCGAGGCCGGGATGCCGGCGCGCGGCGGCGAGAATCGGCCCCAGCGAGAGGGAGTGCTCGCCGCCCAGGATGAGCGGCATGCGCCCGTCGTCCAGCAA
>CAZDMB010000095.1:9655-9919 GCA_964506175.1 uncultured Planctomycetales bacterium
TCTCGAGGCGCTCGGCGAGGCGCTCCGGCGGTCCGTCGAAGGCCACCGGCGTCGCGGTCCGCACGCCGAAACGGCGCGCCTCGTCCTCGATCCATTCGTCCCAGAACTCGACCTGCCGGCTCGCCTCCAGGACCGCGCGCGGACCGTCGGCGGTGCCCTTCATGTAGGTCGTGGTGGCCTCGTAGGGAACGGGCAGCACCACGCCGAGGGCGCGCGCGCCGCAGGCGTCGCCGTCGCGTCCGAGAAAGGCGCCGGGATCGTGAT
>CAZDMB010000096.1:0-9868 GCA_964506175.1 uncultured Planctomycetales bacterium
CCGGCGCCCAGCGCTCCCAACACGCCGATCTCGCGGCGCTTCTCCGTCACGGTGAGGAGCAGGGTCGCCACCAGCTGATAGGCCGCGACCAGGACGATCATGAAGAACACCGTGCCGAGCATGCCGCGCTGGTTCTCGGCGGCGCGCAGGAGTTGGCCGCCCTGATCGCGCCAGGTCTTCAGTTGCGGCAGGTCCTTCTCCGGCCATTGCGCCGCGAGCAAGGCGCGCGTGATGCCCGCGAGCAGAGCCTCGGTCGCGACGCCGGGGCGCGCGTGCACCGCGATCTCGCTGAAGTCCGGAGCGGTGCGCGCCAGCTCCGCGACGTCCGCGCGGTGGGCGATGGCGCGGTCCAGGTCGAGGTCGAAGCGGCCGCTGCTGGCGAATGCGTGCAACACGAAGCTGAGGCGCGCCAGTTGCGTGCGTCCTTCCACGCTGCGGAAGGTGGTGACCTCGAGCGTGTCGCCCAGTTCGAGGCCGAAGGATTCCGCGAGCATCGGGCTCATCAACAGCGGCGCCGGACCCTCGGCGCTCCGTGGCGGCAGGCCCTCGGCCTCTGCGCCTTCGACACCGATCAGCAGCAGGCCGCTCTGGTCGGCGGCGCGCGGATCGTCGACGGCGCGCGAGCCGCGGCGACCGACGAGGCCGAACCAGTTCAGGCGCACTTGCCAGGAGGCGGCCTCGGGCACGCCGGCGAGCAGGCGCGCGTAGCTCTCCGGCGGCGCACTGGAGAAGCGCGGCACTTCGATGGTCACGTCCCCCGACGCGGCTTGAATCGAACTCTCCAGCTTGGCGACGAAACCCTGAAACACGGCGAGCACCGTGAACAGCACGCCGACGCCGAGCGCGATGCCGCCGGCGGCGCACCATAGGATCAGGCGGCGGCGCAGCCATTCCCAGCCGATGCGCAGCAGGCTCATGCCTCGACGACGCGGCCCTCGCGCAGGCGCACCGTGCGGTCGCAGGCCGCCGCGACCTCCGGATCGTGGGTGGCGATGAGCAGCGCGCTGCCGCGCACCCGGGCCAGGCGCAGGAGCAGGGCCAGCACCTCCGCGCCGGTGGCGCGGTCCAGGTTGCCGGTGGGCTCGTCGGCGAGCAGCAGGCGCGGCTGGCTGACGAGCGCCCGCGCGATGGCGACCCGTTGCTGCTCGCCGCCGGAAAGCTGCGCCGGGCGATGGCGCTCGCGCTCGGCCAAGCCCACTTCGGCCAAGGCCGCGCGCGCGGCGGCGCGTTCCGCGGCGCGCCGGGTCCACCAGGGGCGGCCGCCGGCCAGGCGCCGCGGCAAGAGCACGTTCTCGAGCGCGCTGATCTCGTGCAGCAACTGAAACTGCTGGAACACGAAGCCGAGGCTGGCGGCGCGCGCCCGCGCGGCGCGGCGCGGACCGAGGCCGTGCACCGGCGCGCCGTCCAGCAGGATTTCGCCCTCGTCCGGCCGATCCATCAGCCCGAGGAGGTGCAGCAGCGTGCTCTTGCCGCTGCCGCTCGAGCCCATCAAGGCGCAGGCCTCGCCCGGCGCGAGCCGCAGCGAGGCGCCGCGCAGCACCGCCAGGCGGCTCGCGCCCATGCGATAGGACTTGGCGAGGCTGCGCGCCTCGACGACGGGGGCGGCGTCACTCATAGCGGAGGGCTTCGACCGGATCGAGGCGGGCGGCGCGCACGGTGGGCGCGGCCGCGAACAGCAGGCCGACGGCGAAAGCGCCGAGGGTGAGCCAGCCGGCGGCGGCGGCGTCCCATTGCGCGGGCAGGCCGTCCACCACGTAGAGGTCCGGCGAGAAGATCTCGATGCCGAGTTTGCTGCGCAGGAAGTCGGCCACGTCGTCCTTGTGGCGCACCAGCAGCCAGGCGCCGCCGAGGCCGAGGCCGCTGCCGAAGACGGCGGCGAGCGCGCCCATGCCGAGCACGAGGCCGCCGCGCTGCAGCGGCGTGCAGCCGAGCGCCGCGAGCACGCCCAGATCGCGCACCTTCTCGCGCACCAGCGCGGCGAGGACGGCGAACAGGCCGAAGGAGGCCACCACCACGATGAAGAACAGCACCAGGGTGATGATGCGGCGTTCGTTCTCGATGGCGCGCAGGAAGACGTGGTTGCGCTCCTGCCAGGTGACGAGTTCGCCGCCCAGCGGGCCGCCGGGCTCCGGCAGGCCGGCGCGCGCCAAGGCGCCGCGGATCGCTCGCTTGGCCGCGGCCGGATCCGCGCCGGGCTTGAGGCGGATGAGGATCTCGGTGAAGTCCGGCGCCTTGGTGCCGAGGAGGTTGCGGCGCAATCCGTCCGGACCTTCGCGCGCCATGTAGATGCGATCGAGGGCGAGGCGATAGTCGCCGACGGCGTAGGTGCCGCTCACGGTGAAGGTGCCGTTGACGGGCCGCAGGTCTTCGCCGGCAGGCGGAAGTTTCCACGGCAACGCGCCGAGTTCGATGCGCAGGCCGCGCAGGCTCTCGCCGCGGCGCCGCGGCAGGCCGCGCGCGAGCGCGTCGCTGACGAGGACCCCGGGCCGCGCGAAGGCCTGCTCGGGCGCGGCGAAGGGCTGGGCCGGATCCGGCACGGGAGCCGCCACCGCCTGCGTCAGCGCCAGGCCGAAGCCGGTGACGCGCGCCTCGGCGTCGGCGTCCACGCCGACCACCTGCAACTGCGCGAAATCGTCGTTCTGGGTGCGCGACAGGTTGGGCATGGAGCCGGGCACGGACAGCAGGGCGTAGGCCACGAGGTGCGGCGAAGCCGCCTCGACCTCCGCCACCTCCGCCAGCGCCGCGGCGTAGGGCGCATAGCGAGCAGGCGCCTCCGTGGGGGCTGGCATCAGGTGCAGGTCGGCGCTGAGGGCGCGCACTCCGGCGCGGTTGAGGTCGATCAGGCCGTTCATCACCGACAGGACCACCAGCAGAGCCAGCAGGCCGATGGCCACGCCGAGCACCGCCAGCAGCTGCACCGGCCGCCGGAACAGCCAGGAGAGTGCGAGCCGCGCCACGCGCGGACTCTACTCCTCCGGGCGCAGGTGCGGAAACAGCAGCACCTCGCGGATCGAGTCGCGACCGAGCAGCACCATCGCCAGGCGGTCCACCCCGATGCCGCAGCCGCCGGCCGGGGGCATGCCGTAGGCGAGAGCGCGGACGTAGTCCCAGTCCACCTGATTGGGCGCTTCCGGATCCTTGCTCGCGATCTGCTCCTGGAATTTGGCGAGCTGCAATTCCGGATCGTTGAGCTCGCTGAAGGCGTTGGCCAGCTCCATGCCGCCGAGGAAGAACTCGAAGCGCTCGGCCCACACTGGATCGCCGGGGCAGGGCTTGGCCAGCGGACAGATGGCCGCGGGGAACTCCATCACGAAGACCGGGCCCTGCAGGGCGGGCTCGACGAAGCGCTCGAACAGTTCGTTGACCGCGCTCCACCAGGCGAGCGGAGCCTCGCCGCCGACGGCGAGGCCCTCGGCGCGCAGCCGCGCCGCCACCGCCGCGCGATCGAGCGGATCGATGCCGACGTGCTCCTGGAAGAGCTCGGCCCAGCGGCGGCGCGGGAAGGGCGGCGTGAGGTCGTAGTCGGCGCCGCGGAAGGTGGCGCGGCGGCGGCCGTCCTCGCCGGGGGGCAGGTTGGCGCCGATCGCGGCCGCGGCGATCAACTCCTCGGTGCGATCCATCATCACCCGCACGTCGGCATAGGCCTCGTAGAACTCGACCATCGTGAACTCGGGGTTGTGGCGCATGGACAGCCCCTCGTTGCGGAAGACGCGCGCGAACTCGAACACGCGCTCGATGCCGCCGACCAGCAGGCGCTTGAGATAGAGCTCCGGCGCGATGCGCAGATAGAGCGTCATGCCGAGCGCGTTGTGCTGCGTGACGAAAGGCCGCGCGTTGGCGCCGCCGTAGATCGGGTGCAGCACCGGCGTCTCGACTTCGGCGTAACCGTGCTTCAGGAAAACCTCGCGCATGGCCTGGATCATGCCGATGCGGCGCAGGAAGCCGGCGCGGACCTCGGGATTCGCGAACAGGTCCGCGTAACGCTGGCGGGCGCGCAGCTCCGCATCCTCGAGGCCGTGCCACTTCTCCGGCGGCGCCAGCAGCGCCTTGGCCAGCAGCGTGCAGGAGGCGCCGAAGACCGTGGGTTCTCCCACCTTGGTGCGGCCGAATTCGCCGCTGACTGAAAGAAAATCCCCGAGATGGAGGTGCTTGGTGAGGGCGAAGTCCGCCGGCGACAGGCGGTCCTGCTGCAGGCAGGCCTGGATCTTGCCGGAACCGTCGTGCAAGTCCAGGAAGACGAGCTTGCCGTAGCCGCGGCGGCCGAGCACGCGGCCGTGGACGGTGACGGCGCGGCCCTGCAAGCCGTCCGCATCGGCCAGCAGCGCGGCGGCCAGGCTGCGCCCCGCGGGAGCGGCGACCGGATACGGATCGATCCCGGCGCTGCGGAGGTCTTGAACCGCCTTGCTGCGGTCAGGCTGGAACTGGAGCACGACCGCGCATGAAGGGGTTGGTGGAGCCAAGGGGAGTTGAACCCCTGACCTCTACAATGCCATTGTAGCGCTCTCCCAACTGAGCTATGGCCCCACGCGGCATCCCCGGCGCGCGGCGGACCACGCAGCGGGGCCGGAGAGTGTAGCGGTCGCCCGCGAATCGTCCAAGGGGCGGCGGGGATAGGATCTTTCCCCCCGCACCGGGGCTCATGGCAGGCATGGAGCGGTACGACTTCGCGGCGATCGAGAAGAAATGGCAGGCCCGCTGGCTGGAGCGGGGGACCTTTCGCACGTTGGGGCCGGGCGATCCCGGCTTCGACGCCACCCGGCCCAAGTACTACGTGCTCGACATGTTCCCGTATCCCAGCGGGGCCGGCCTGCACGTCGGCCACCCCAAGGGCTACACCGCGACCGACGTGGTGGCGCGCTTCCAGCGGCACCGCGGGCGCAACGTGCTGCACCCGATGGGCTGGGATGCCTTCGGCCTGCCGGCGGAGCAGTACGCCATTCAGACCGGCACGCATCCCGCGGTGACGACCGCCCAGAACGTGCGCCGCTTCACCGAGCAGTTGCGCGCGCTCGGCTTCTCCTACGACTGGGAGCGCGAGATCAACACCACGGATCCGGGCTATTACCGCTGGACCCAATGGATCTTCGCGCGCCTGCACGAGCGCGGGCTGGCGTATCAGGCGGAAGTGCCGGTGTGGTGGTGCGAGGCGTTGGGCACGGTGCTGGCGAACGAGGAGGTGATCGACGGCAAATCCGAGCGCGGCGGCCACCCGTGCGTGCGCCGGCCCCTGCGGCAGTGGATGCTGCGGATCACGGCCTACGCCGAGCGCCTGCTCGCCGACCTGGACGGTCTCGACTGGCCGGAGAGCGTCAAGGCCATGCAGCGGGAGTGGATCGGCCGCTCGGAGGGCGCCGAGATCGAGTTCGCCGTGGCCGAGGCCGCCGGCGCGTCCTTCACCGTGTTCACGACGCGTCCGGACACGCTCTTCGGCGCGACCTTCTGTGTGCTCGCGCCGGAGCATCCGCTGGTGGACGCGATCGTCGCGCCGGACCGGCGCGCCGCGGTGACGGAGTACCGCGCCGCCGCCGCGCGCAAGAGCGAGTTGGACCGCGCCGAACTCCAGAAGGACAAGACCGGCGTGTTCACCGGCGCCCATGCGCTCAATCCGGCCTTCCCCGCGGGCGACCCGCGCCGCCGCATGCCGATCTGGATCGCCGACTACGTGCTGATGAGCTACGGCAGCGGCGCCATCATGTGCGTGCCCGGCGGCGACGAGCGCGACCACGCGTTCGCGCGCAAGTTCGCGCTGCCGATCGCGCGCGTCGTGGCGCCGGCGGATGCCGAGGCGGCCGCCGCCCTGGCTCCGGACGCCTGCTTCCCCGGCGAGGGCGTGGCCGTGAACAGCGGTTTTCTCGACGGCTTGCCCACGGCGGCGGCGAAACGCCGCATGATCGGCTGGCTGGAGGAGCGCGGTTGCGGCCGCGGCAAGACCACCTACCGGCTGCGCGACTGGCTGTTCTCGCGCCAGCGCTACTGGGGCGAGCCCTTCCCCGTGCTGATCTCGCCCGAAGGCGAGGCCGCGCTCGTGCCCGATGCCGAGCTGCCCGTCACTTTGCCGGAACTCGCCGACTTCCGGCCGAACCCGTCCGGCGAGCCGCCGCTGGCGCGCGCCACGGCCTGGGTGCAGGCGCGCGGCCCCGACGGCCGCATGTGGCGGCGCGAGACCAACTCGATGCCGCAGTGGGCCGGGTCCTGCTGGTACTACCTGCGCTTTCTCGACCCGCGCAACGCCGCGGCCGCCTGGGACGGCGCCAAGGAGCGTTATTGGATGCCGGTGGATCTCTACGTCGGCGGCGCCGAGCACGCCGTGCTGCATCTGCTGTACGCGCGCTTCTGGCACAAGGTGCTGTTCGATGCGGGGCTGGTCAGCATGCCGGAGCCCTTCCGCACACTCGTCAACCAGGGGATGGTGCAATCCTTCTCCTACAAGGACGCGCGCGGGGCGCTGGTCTATGCCGACGAGGTGCAGGAACGCGAGGACGGCGTCTTCGTGCGCGCCGCCAGCGGCGAGAGCGTCGAGCGCTTCGTCGCCAAGATGTCGAAGAGCCTGCGCAACGTCGTCAATCCGGACGAGGTCATCCGCGAGTACGGCGCGGACACGGTGCGGTTGTACGAATGCTTCATGGGGCCGCTGACGTTCAGTGCTCCGTGGAATCCGCGCGATCTGCCGGGGGTGCACCGCTTTCTGCAGCGGGTGGTGCGGCTGTACGCGCGCGGTCTCGCCGCCGCCGCCGACCCGGAGGTCGATCGCGCTCTGCACGCCACCATCAAGAAGGTCGGCGAAGACCTGGAGTCGTTGTCGTTCAACACCGCGATCGCCAGCATGATGGAGTGCGTGAACGTGGCCACCAAGCGCGAGGTTGGCCTCACCGCCGCCCAGGCGCGCTCGTTCCTCGTCCTGCTCGAGCCCTTCGCTCCGCACCTGGCGGAGGAGCTGTGGGAGGAGATCGGCGCGGACGGCGCGCTGGCCCATGCGCCGTGGCCCTCATGGGACGCCGCCAAGGCGATCGCCGACACCGTGGAAATTCCGGTGCAGGTCAACGGCCGCGTGCGCGCGCGCATTCTCGTGGCGAAGGACGCCGGCCCCGAGCTGCTGGAGAGCGCGGCACGCGCCGCGGCCGCCGCTCATCTGACGGGCGCCACGGTGCGCAAAGTCATCGCGCTGCCGGGAAGGATGGTGAATTTCGTCCTCGTCTGAGGCCGCAGCGGGTACCCTGGAGGAGTGCTCCTCATGGCCCTGCTTCTGGCGCAGAGCCAGGCGGATGTCGATTCCGGCCTGCCGCGGCCGCGATCCGTCCAGCGCGCGCCTCTGACCGCCGCCGCGCGCCTGCAAGAAGGCGCCGCGACCCCGGAGGACCCCGCTGCCGCTGCCGCCGCCCTCCTCGGCGGCACCTGGCGCGTCCTGAGCCGCCAAGGACCGAACCGGCTCGCGCTGGAGCGAGTGCTGCTGGAGCGCGTGAGCGGCGGTCTGCCGGTCGCCGGCGAACTCGCGCGCGTGAACGCCTTGCGGGGCGGTGGCCGGTGGGTGACCGGCCATTTGTCCGCCGCGCGCGCCCCGGTCGACGCTCCCGTACTGGACCTTGCGCAGGCGACCGCCATTGCCGCGGCCTTGTACGACGCGCGCTGGCAGCCCCAGCCTTGCGGCGGCCGGCTCGAACTTCTGCCCTGCGCCGACGGCGCGCGCGCGGCCTGGCGCGTGGACTTCCTGTCGCCTGCCACCAGCGCCTTCGCGCAGCGCGTGCGCGTGGATGCGCGCAGCGGCGCGGTGCTCGAAGTCGAGGATCTCTGCGTGCATCACGCCCGCGCGGGCGTGGACGGCACCGCCTATTCCTTCCTGCCCAATCCGGTGCAGAGCCTCGACGATCCCGGCCTCTCGGATCAGAACAATTCCGCCACCGCGGTGCCTTTGGCCGGCTACTTCCCCGTGGTGCTGCGCGAGCTCGACGGCAGCGGCCGCTTGAACGGCCCGTGGGCCAGCACTTCGGCCACCAAGAATCAAACCGTGCGCCCGGGCGCCGACTTCTCCAGCTATCGCGATCGGCAGGTCTTCGAGGAGGCGCTCGCCTACTACCACGTGGACACGCTGCAGCGGCGACTGCAGAGCCTGGGGCTGAACGCGCGTCGCGAGCAGCAGAAGCTCGACGTCAACGACCTGTTGTTCGACCAATACGAATACGCCAACGCCTCGTACAACCAGTTCACCAACACGATGATCTTCGGCACTCTCGGCGTGGACTTCGCCGAGGACGCGGACGTCGTGCTGCACGAGTACGCCCACTCCCTCCATGACAACGTGCAGGGCGGCATCGGCGGCGGCGAGAACGGGGCGGTGTCGGAAGGATTCGGCGACTTCTTCGCCTGCCAGCAGACGGAGGATGCGCTGCTCGGCGAGTGGGTCGCCACCAGTCTGGGCGGCTGGAGCGGCTATCCGGCGGTGCGGCGCTGCGACGAAATGAAACGCTTCCCGGCGGACCTGGTGAACGAGGTGCACGCGGACGGCGAGATCTGGTCCGGCGCCTTGTGGGAGGCGCACCTGATGATCGGCGCCGACGCCGTGCTGCAGGACGCGATCGAGGGGCTCAGCCTCGGCACCATGAATTCCGGCATGCAGGAGTGCGCGCGCAACTTCTTCCTCGCGGACCGGCTGCTCTTCGGCGGCGCGCACGAGCGCTACCTCCAGGGGCCTTTCGTCCGCGCCGGCTTGGTGCCGGCGCCGGCGGGCGCACCGCTGCTCTTCTCCGACCGCCGGAGGCTGACGGCCGGAGCCGCTGTCCACTGTCTGCTGACGGACGCAGCGCGGCCGCTGCAGGAGTTCCAGGTGGTGTTTTCGCGCCGCGCCCAGCCATCGCAAACCGGCGCGCCGTTCGACGCGCAACTCGACATCGGCAGCGAACTCCTGCCGCAGTGTCAAAGCGTTGCCGCGTTCCGCGGCTGCCTGGACGCCACCGGCATGGCGACGTTCGCGCTGGCCGTGCCCGCGCGCCTGCCCCAGGGCGAGGCCTGGTTCGCCCAAGCCATGCTGCTCGACGCGAGCGGCCGCGCCGAAGCCGTCTCGCCGCCGATCGCCTTCCGCGCCGAGCAGCACTAGTCCCGCCGCGCGCGTACCCTGGCGGCGGATGGCGATCGAATCCGTCCGCGACTGGATCGGCGTGCTCGAGCAGGCCGGGGAACTGCGGCGCGTGCGCGCGGAGGTGGATCCGCGCCTGGAGCTCGCGGAGATCGTGGACCGCGTGAGCAAGGAGGACGGCGCGCCGAACCGCGCGCTCCTGTTCGAGCGGGTCAAGGGCTCCGCCATGCCGGTGCTGGTGAACGCCTTCGGCTCGCGCCGCCGCTGCGCGCTCGCCCTCGGGGTGGAGCGCATCGAGGAGCACGCCGACCGTCTGCGCGCGCTGCTCGAGCAGGCGCCGCCGGAAGGCCTGTTGGAGAAACTCCGCTTGCTGCCGCGGTTGGCGGAGATCGGCTCGTGGCTGCCGAAGAAGGTCGGCAGCGCTCCCTGCCAGGAAGTGGTGTGGGAGGGGGATGCGGTCGATCTCGGGCGCTTGCCGGTGCTGACCACCTGGCCGCAGGACGCCGGCCCCTTCATCACGTTTCCCTTGTGCGTGACCCAGGATCCGGAGTCGGGCCGGCGCAATCTCGGCACCTATCGGCTGCAGGTGTTCGCGCGCAACGAGACCGGCTTCCACACCCACCTGCACAAGGACGCGCGCCGCCACCTGGGCACGGCGGCGGCGCGCGGCGAGAAGGTGCCGGTGGCGGTGGTGATCGGCGCCGATCCGGCGACCTGCTTCGCCAGCGTGGTGCCGGCGCCGCCGGATCTGGACGAACTGCTGATCGCGGGGTTCCTGCGGCGCAAGCCCGTGCCCCTGGT
>CAZDMB010000097.1:0-9861 GCA_964506175.1 uncultured Planctomycetales bacterium
TGCACGTCCTCGGGATCGAGGTCCAGGGTGGTGAACGATTGGACGCGGTGGCGGTAGTACTCGGCGCCGCCGGGGAGCCGCCCGCAGCCGACCTCCGCCTGCAGCGCGGGTTCGTACTCGGCGCGCCAGAAGCGCAGCAACTCGCGATAGGCGGGAATCACGGCGCTGGCGACGGCGTCGCGGCCCCGCCGGCGCAGCGCCTCGCGGGCCGTCGCCGGCACGGTGTCCGGGAAGCGCATGAAGGGCGCGAACAGTTGTTGCTGCTCCGGATCGTCGGGAATCTGCGCCAGCACGGTCCGCTCGAAGCCGTGCATGGCCGCGCGCGGCGGCGTCCAGCCCGCGAGGATTCCGGCGCGCATGCGCTCGATGTTCTGCTCGGTCCAGCGCGGGAAGGCCTCGAGGCGCCGCAGGTACTGGTCGTAGTCCCGCTCCGTCTGCAGCGGCTGGAAGTCGGGCAGTTCGGCCATCTGCACGTGGAAGCCGCCGCGGTTGGTGATCGGGATGCGCCACGCGCCGAAGGCGAAGTCGCCGATTTCGGCGTCGAGCACGTGCGCCAGCACCGCGGCAGTGGCGCGGTCGGCTGCGGCCGGATGCAGCGCCGCCAATTCCGCCTGCAGCGCGCGCAAGCGCCGGTCGTGCTCCTGGAGCGCCGGCAGCGAGGCGTCGGGCAGCAGGTCGTCGTGCGCGTGATGCCCGGCGCGCGTGGCGAACAGCGGATCGAAGGCGAGGCGCTCGGCGAAGTAGCGCTCCGCCAGGCGATTCACCGCGGAGGCGGCCCCGCCGCTCGTCGCCTGGCAAGCGGGAGACAGCAGGCAGCACGAAAGGATGAGGAGCGCGCGCATGGGCGGCAGGCTACCATCGGCCCGGCTCGATGCAGTTCGACGTCTTCTTCTCGATCAGCCGCACGCCGGTGCGCGGCGACCTGCCGTCGGAGGCGCGGATGCTGCGCGCTTTCCTGGAGCAGGCCGAGGCCGCCGACGCGCTCGGCTTTGGCTGCGCCTGGGTGGCGGAATCGCATCTCTCGACCGAGGTGCAGAAGCGCAATCGGCGGCCGGTGGTGCCGCACTGGCAGGGCGAAATCGGCCTCAACAATGACATTTTTCAGCTCGCCGCGCGCGTGTTCGGGCGCACGCGCCGCATCGACGTCGGCAGCGCGGTCACCAACATCGTCTGCGGCGGCGGTCCGCTGGCCGCGGCCGAACGCGTCGCCGCCTTCGCCTCCTGGCACGGCTTGGATCCCGCGGAGCGCCGGCGCCTGCGCTTGGGGTTCAGCGCCGGCCGCTTCGACTTCATGAATCGCGCCTATGGCGTGGATGCGCGCGACGCGGCCGAGGAAGCGGCGTGGCCCGCCTACAAGGGGCGCATGTTCCGCGAGAGTTGCGAAGTGTTCCTGCGGCTGCTGCGCGGCGAGGCGCTGCACTCCGGGCAGACCGGCGAGGTCTTCCTGACGCGCGCGCACTTCCGCAGCGACGCGGATTGGGAGCGCGCCCGCGCCGCCTGGCGCGCGCTGCACGGCCCGGAGCGGGACGGGCGCCTGGTCTACGCCAAGCGCTGGAACTTCGAGGAGATCAAGATCGTTCCCGCGGACTGGCGGCGCGAACTCGTGGACCTGCTCGTCGGCTCGCACGATCCGGCGCTGCAGGAGGAATTGAACCAATGGCTGCCGGTGAAGGTGTTCAACCTTTCGATCACGGCGCCGCAGATCATCGAGGACACGCACGCGCGCATGGCGCGCGCCTTCCACCCCGACGGCGGTCCGTGGCGGCGCGACTACATGCCGCGCACGGTGATGGTGTTCCTGAACGCCGAGCCTGGCCTCGGCGCGGTGCAGCGCTGCAGCGCCGCGCGCGAGGAGGCGCAGGCGGCGCTGGCCGCCTACTGGACGGCGCTCGAGGGCACCCTCGATCCGGCGAAGGTGGCCGACGCCACGGACAACGCCCTGGTCGGCGACCCGCACGAGGTCGCCGAGCAGATCGGCGAGCGTTTCCATCCGGACGATCGCGTGATGCTGTGGTTCGATTTCTTCAATCACGATTCCGCGCGCGTGATAAGGAACATGGAGGCTTTCGCCCGCGAAGTGCTGCCGCGGCTGGCGGCGTCGGCTCGCTGAGGCGGCGCAGCGGCCGCGGGCGGGCCGACCGGTGTGAAATGGTCACAAGGTCCCTCAACATTGCTCATCCAAGCTTGGGCGCCCTCCTGCCCGCCACCGCCGCCGGCGAGGCCGTTCTGAACTTCACCGCGCCCATCGGGTCCTGCGGCCAGACGATCCAGGCGGTCGACGTCGCCAGCTGCGAGAAGACCAACACGATCGTGCTCTCGGCCGCGGCTTCCTGCCACGCAGGGCTGCGTCCTCCGCGGCGCAGCCCTGCGGTCGCGCCGCGGATTTGCACTCCTCTCCGCCAGCCGGGGAGGAGCGGATGCCGCGGAGGGACTCGGCGCATCCTTGGCGCATTCGGACCGGCGCGGAGCCGGCGCTAGACTGACCAGCCGGTGTCCCATTCGTCGCTCCGCACCCCTGCGTCGCGACTGCATTCCATCCTTGGGCCGCCGATGGCCCGATCGTGAGGAGGACTCGATGAGTCAGATCGTCCGGCGCGTGAGTTTCGGTTTCCTCTGCGTGCTCCCCTTTGTCGACATCGGGGTCGTCGGCGCGCGCCCGCTTCGCGCCGCCGGCCTGTCTCCCGTTCTCGGCATTCTCCTTCTCGGCGTCATCGTGGCGGCGCTTTGGTTCGCAGGCCCCCGCAAGGCGGACCTGCGGGAGGAAGGGCGGAGAAAGCAGGCCCTGGCTGGACTGCTGCTGATCATGCCGTGGGCCATCATCTCGCTCCTCTGGGTCGGACTCGGGCCGCCGTTTCAAGCCACCCTTGCCGAGAACCACATGCGTTACGTGGTGCTCGTCTGGAGTTCCATCGCCGTCACCGCCGGTTTCGTGGTCCTGAAGGACGTGCTGAGCGACGCCGGAGAGCGCTTCTGCTCTCCCCTCGCTCTCGCGACGGCGCTCATCGCCGGTACCGCCTACCTGTTCTGCCTCAACCTCAGCCTCGCGCATACCATGTTGGAGCTGAAGGGGGACGGGACGCCTCCGCCCGCAGTCCTCGGCGACTACTACAGCGCCGTCGAATTCGTCGCCTGCGTGATGACCTACGTGACGACGGCGGTCCTCGCGATCGGAATGAGTCGTGTGCGGCTGCTCGGCCGCGGCGCCGCTGCCGCCTACGCGGTCATGGCCTCGATCCTCGTGGTGCTCATCATCGTTCGAGGTTTGGAATTCCCCGAGATCTCGGACAATACCGCGCCCTGGTACACGCGGCCGGGAGTGATCGCCGGCATTCCGGCGATTCCGTGGATCATGCCCGGTCTTCTGGGCGCCGTCTTGCTGCGACGGGCGCGAGGCCAGCGAGCATGAACGAAGAACGTGCAGCCGGTCGCAGTGGCTGGCGCTGCCCGCAACTGTCGACCGGGCATGCTCGGCGAACACGATGATCGGCACCGGAGATGGAACTCGCCCAGTTGCTTATCGCCGAGGGGTACTCCCCGGTAGGTCTGGCCCGGTCGAGATCCGGCCTGCTGGAAGTCCCCGCCAAGGTTGCGGGTTCCCCGGCGGTGTTCTGCTTGGACACGGGGGCGATCCGGACTTGCTTCGATGGGGCCAGCGCTCGGCGCCTCGGACTGTGCGCGAGGCCTGCCGATGAGCCCGCGGCCGGCGGCGCCGCCGGGGAGCAAGCGATGCCCTGCGTCGCATTGCCGGGGCTATCGCTCGGACGCTGCGCTTTGCCGACGGTCGAGGCCTGCGTGGTCGACCTCGAACCCATCAACGAAGTTCGACGCCGGCGCGGGGACAGGCCATTTGACGGCCTCCTGGGCTCGGACCTGCTGCTCGCTCGAGCGGCCGTGCTGGATTACGGCAGCATGACGCTCCATCTCCGCGAAGCGGCCGGGACGGGGAGCGGCCCGGACCTGGCCAGGTTCTTCGCCGCCGAGGGACGCTTGGAGGTGAAGTTGCAGCGATCGCGCTCCGGCTTGCTGGACCTCCCTGCACGGGTCGGCGGATCGTCGGCGATCCTGTCTCTCGACACGGGCGCGGGCCAGACTTGTCTCGACCGTGCCGCCGTCCAGCGCCTCGCGCTGCCCACCCGACCGAGCACGCGGCGCGCCTTGGGCATTGCGGTCGCGGACGAGAACCTTTCCTATGCGGACATGCGCGACCTCTCGATCGGCCCCTGTCCACTCCCGCAGGTCGAGGCGGTAGTGACGGACTTCGGCAAGGTGAACGCTTACCGGGCGGAGCAGGGCGACGGCCCGTTGGACGGGCTTCTCGGCACGGACATCCTGGCTGCAAGGGCCGCCGTCTTGGACTACGGCGCGCTGACCCTTTACCTCCGGCGCGGCAACCAGGACGGTTGACCGCGCCGCGGGAACAAGGCGGCCTGCTGCGGACGGATCTGAGCATCACCGACAACCCGCAAGCGCTGCGACGCACGCAGAAACGGCGCCGCGCGCGTGGGAGAATGGCTGCATGAGACACTGCGTTTCCCGCCTTCCGCTCCTGCTGCTGGTTGCGCTCGCGACCGGATGCGCCGGCCCCGCTGCCACACCGCCGCCGCCGGCGCAGCCCGAGACCCTGCCGCGCGTCACGGGCATCGGCGGCGTGTTCTTCAAGGCGCAGGACGCTCCGGCGCTCCGCGCGTGGTACCGGCAGCACCTCGGAATCGACGTCCAGGACTGGGGCGGAGCCGCCTTCACTTGGACCGACGGCGCGGGCCGGCCGGTGGCAGGCACGACCGTCTGGTCGGTGTTTTCGGCCAAGAGTCAGCAATTTGCGCCAAGCACGGCGAGTTTCATGATCAACTACCGGGTGAAGGATCTCGCCGCCCTCGTGAAGGCCCTGCGGGAGGAAGGCTGCACCGTGCTCGAGGAAACCTACGATTCAGAGGACGGGAAGTTCGCTTGGGTCATGGATCCGGAGGGCAACAAGATCGAACTTTGGCAGCCGCCTGAAGGCCGATGAACGCGGCGCGCCCGCTGCTGCTCTGCGCCGCGGCCTACTTTGCCATCGGCTGCGCCTCGGCCGTGATCACCAATCCGATCACCGCGCAGGGGCTGCAAGCGGCGCTGCGCATCACCGCGCTCGTCCTCGCCGCCGCGGTCTTCGTGGGCCACGTGCGGCACGAGACCGTGCGGTTGCGCCGCTCTCCTCGCCAGGTGGCGATGCGCGCGGCGGGGGCGTCGGCCCTCGGGGGCTTCCTGCTCGCGATTTACGCCCTCGCCAATCAGGTGTTCGTGCGGTCGCGGCCGGCAAGTGCCATGGCGCTCGTGTTGCTGGTGTGGCCGCTCGTGTCCGGCGCGTTCGCTTTTTGCGCCGCCTTCGTGCTGGCGCGTGTCATGTCCAGCGGGCGTAGGCGCCCGCTGACGTGACGCGCCGGTGTCCTCTAGAATCTTGGCTTGCCCCGGCGCTCGCCCCTGTTTGGTCTGCTGTTGTGCGTCGGAACCTTGAGTTGCGCCACCGCCTCCTCCCGCGGTCCGCAGCGAAACGCGCGCCCGCTGCTGGCGACGGTCGGCGGCGACCTCCTGAACGGCCCCGCCACCTTGTGGCACGACGCGGCCGGGGTCTTTGCCGACGGATCCAATCTGCTGATCCTGTCCGGGGCGCTCGGGCTCGGCCTGATCCAGGAAGTCACCCTCGACGAACGCGAGGACACCTTCTTCGACGAGCACACTCTCTATTCCAGCTCGGTGCGCGACCTCCTGGGCGCGCTCGGCAGCGGCTATTTCCTCTTCGGTGCCAACGCGGTGTGGTCGCTGACGGCGCTCGCCGAGGACGACGAGGCGTCCTATGGCGACAGCAAGCTGCTGCTGCGCAGCCTCGCCCTGACGAGCGTCGCCACGCTGGCGCTGAAAGCCACGGTGGACGACAAGCGGCCGAATGGCGGCGCCAACGACTTTCCCAGCGGCCACGCTTCCCTTTCCATGGCGACGGCCGCCACGCTCGACGAACTCTACGGAGCCAAGGCCGGCGTTCCCGCCTACACGGCTGCGGTGCTCATCGGTCTGCAGCGCATGGACACGCAGCATCACGACAGCGAGTCGGTGCTCTTCGGCTTTGCGTTGGGCTGGGTGATCGGCCACACCATCGCCGGCGCGCCCATGCAGGTGCTGGGGATGGACGTCGAACTGATGGTGAATCCGGCCGACGGCACGCTCGGGCTCGGCCTGGTGCGCAACTTCTGAGCGGGGGCGCCTCCGCGCCGGGAAGGCGCGGCGGCGCAACCCGAGATCGCGCCGAGTCGGACGGAGGACGGCGGGCCGGGGGGTCAGCGTGAGGCGGGCGCAGCCGGGGCGTCGGAGAGCGGCGCGTCGATGACCACCTTCCAGCGGCCGTCGGTCTGCTTGCGCCAGACGACCACGTAATGACCCTGCTCCCGGCTCGGCCGGCCGTCGGAGGCACTCATCGTCAGGGCATAGGTCCCAGTTTCATAGGCGAGGTCGCCCGAGCGCGACACGATCACCTCGTCAGCCTTGAAAGTGAGGTGAAAATTGGGATCCTGCATCATGCCGCCGATGCCTTCGCGGATGGACTGAAGACCGCGGATGTCGGGGACGTCCGCCAGCATGACCACGGCCTCGTCGGCGTAGACGTTGGTGAATGCCGCCACGTTCCGGGCCTGGGCCGATGCGTCCCACTGCCGGATCAGTGCCTGGATCTCGGCTTCGTCGGCGGAGCGCGAGCCGGGAGCGGCGCAGCTCGCGAGGGTCAGCGCGGCGGCGAGAAGGATGGTCTGGATCGGCATCATGGGAGGGCGTTTCGGTGCGGGGGGCGTGGACGCCCGTGCCGCAAAAGACGACGATATGCAGGAGGCCTCGCTCCTGCAATGGGCCAGACGCCGGCGGCTTCTCCGTACGGCCCCGTTAAACTCGCGGCGGATGACCGCAAGGAACGGCAAACCCGCCGCACCAGGCGCCGCCCCGCCCCGCGCTGCGCTCTACCCGCGCAGCCCGCTGGGGGAGCGCGCGCCGGGCATCCCCACCGGGCGCGACGTCGAGTGGGAGCCGTTGGTGGACTACCGGCGCAACGGCGTCAGCGAAACCACCATCCACGGAGCGGCGGCCTGGGCCTCCGGCGGCAAGGTGCTGCACTCCTTCGGCGGCAACGTGTTGTGCTACGGGCGCAGCATGATGAAGCCGTTCATGATGAAGGTCTTCGCGCCGGAGCTCGACGGCGTGCTCGACGGGCCGCAGAAGGCGATCGCGGTCTCCAGCCACAATGGCGACGCCCAGCACGTGGCCGCCGCCACGTCCATCCTGGCCGAGCCCGACCGCGGCCTGATGCAGACTCCGCTGGACCTGCCGCTGGTGCAGTTTGGCCGCCAGGTGCGCCGCCCGCGCCGCTGGTTCCACACCTGTTCCGGGGAGCACGCCGCGATCGTGCGCGGCTGCCAGTTGAAGGGCTGGGAGACCGTCGGCTACATGCTGCCGCAGCACCCGTTCTTCCAGGCTTATCTTTCCCAATTGAGGCGTTTTCTCGGGGCGGCTTGGACTCCGCTGCGCGTGGCGCGCGATGGCTGCGGGTTGCCGACGGTCTCGAACACCGTCTCCGAACTGGCGATTCTCTGCGGCGAACTGGCGCGGGTGCGCGACGAAGACTGGATCTGGGCCGCGATGCAGGCCCATCCGGACCTGATCGGCGGCTTCAACCGCCTTGATTCGACGATCCTGAAGTCGTGCGACGGCATGGTGCTCGCCAAGGAGGGCGCCGACGGCCTGCTCGGTTTGGCGATCGCCCATTCCGACTTCCCGCAGGGCCTCGGCGTCACCATCAAGATCGCGCACGGCTGGAACGCGCAGGCCACCTGGTACGTGGCGCGCGGCATCCTCGGCACCCTCGGATTCACCTTGCGCAATCCCTACGCGCTGCACCGGCAGAAGGCCTTTCTGGTGCCCGGCATCGTCCCGCCGGAGCGGCTCGACGCGCTCGCGCAGGTGCCGACCTGGGACGAGTGGGATCCCGACCGCGACAAGTTCGACTACGACTGGACCGCGTACGCGAAACCATGAAGGAAATTGCGCACTGGATCGCCGGCGGGCCGGCCGCGCCCGCCGCCGGCAACTGGCTCGACGACGTGGATCCGAAGACCGGCCAGACGCACGCCCGCGTGGCCCGCGGCGACGCCGCGGACGTGGCGGCGGCCGTGGCGGCGGCGCAGGCGGCGCAGGTGCTGCCGGTCGCGGAGCGCGCGGCCCTGCTCGAGCGCGTCGCGGCGGAGATCGCGGCGCGCCTCGACGAGTTCGCGGCCGCCGAGGCGCGCGACAGCGGCAAGCCGCTGGCCCTGGCGCGGAGCGCGGACGTGCCGCGCGGCCTCGACAACCTGCGTTACTTCGCGGCGGCCATCCGCAGCAGCGAGACCGCCTTCCACGCGATGGAGGGCGGCTTCAACTACACCTTGCGCCAGCCGCTTGGCGTGGTCGCCACCATCACTCCGTGGAATTTCCCCTTCCACCTGTTCACCTGGAAAGTCGCGCCGGCGATCGCCATGGGCAACGCGGTGGTGGCAAAGCCCAGCGAAATGACGCCGCTCACCGCGACCATGACCGCCGAGGTCTTCAGCCGCTGCGGCGCGCCTCCCGGCCTGCTGAACGTGGTGCACGGCCTCGGCGGCGAAGCCGGAGAAGCCCTCATTCGCCACCCCGAGGTCAAGGCGATTTCGTTCACCGGATCCACCGCCGCGGGCCGGCACATCGCCGGCGTCGCCGCGCCGGCGTTGAAGAAGGTCAGCCTCGAACTGGGAGGCAAGAATCCCACCGTCGTCTTCGCCGACGCCGATTTCGACGCGGCGGTGGCGGGCGCGGCGCGCGCCGCCTTCTTCAACACCGGGCAGGTGTGCCTGTGCGGCTCGCGCCTGCTGGTGGAGCGCGGCCTGGTGGAGCGCTTCACCGCCGCCCTGGTGCGGGAAGCCGCCGCCTGGATGCCGCCGGACGGGCTCGGCGCCCTGGTCAGCGCCGCGCACCGCGACAAGGTCGAGTCCTACGTGCGCCTGGCGCAACAGGAGGGCGGCACGATCGCGGTCGGCGGCCGGCGCCTGCCGCCGGCCGAGGGTTGCTTCTACGCGCCCACCGTGATCACCGGCCTGCCGCACGACGCGCGCGCCGCGCAGGAGGAAATCTTCGGCCCGGTGGTCAGCGTGCACGCCTTCGACGACGAGGCGGAAGCCCTGGCGCTCGCCAACGGCGTCGCCTACGGCCTGGCCGCCAGCGTCTGGACGCGCGACTTGGCGCGCGCCCACCGCTTCGCCGCGGCGCTGCAGGCGGGCACGGTGTGGGTGAACACCTGGAACCGGCGCGACATCCGCGTGCCCTTCGGCGGCATGAAGGCAAGCGGCACCGGACGCGAGGGCGGCCGCTACAGCCTCGAGTTCTTCTCGCAGGACCGCAACGTCTGCGTGGCGCTCGCGTGACGGCTTCCTCCGATCCGGAGCGCTGGAGCCACTCGCACTCCTTCATCGCGGACACGAGCACGGCGGAGCGGCGCACGCGCCTCATCGTCGGCGTCACCGGCGCGATGATGATCGCCGAGATCGCCGCCGGTTCGATCTTCGGCTCGATGGCGCTGCTGGCCGACGGCTGGCACATGGGCACGCACGTGCTCGCCTTTCTGATCGCGATGCTGGCCTACCGTCTGCAGCGACGCTTCGCCGGTGATCCGAGCTTCTCCTTCGGCACGGGCAAGTTCGTGGTGCTGGGCGCCTACACCAGCGCCGTGCTGCTCGGCGGCATCGCCCTGCTGATGGCGGCGGAGTCGCTGCACCGCCTCTTCGCGCCCGCGAACATCCGCTTCAACGTCCTCGCTGCCGCGCTCGTCGCCACACC
>CAZDMB010000098.1:0-9839 GCA_964506175.1 uncultured Planctomycetales bacterium
TGGACGCCGCGCAGTGCATCGGCTGCGGCGCCTGCGTCGCCGCCTGCCCGAACGGCTCGGCGATGCTGTTCGTGGCCGCCAAGGTCAGCCACTTGGCGCACCTGCCGCAGGGTCAGCCGGAGCGCTGGGACCGCGTGCGCAGGATGGTCGAGCAGATGGACGCCGAGGGCTTCGGCGCCTGCTCCAACCACTACGAGTGCGAGGCCGCCTGCCCCAAGCAGATTCCGGCGAGCGTGATCGGCGAGATGAACCGGGACTTCCTCAAGGCCTCCGTCTTCGACGTCTGATGCCGCTGGAGATCGAGGCGAAGCTCGCGGCGCCGAGCGCCGCCGCGCTCGCCGGCCTGCCCGGCATCGCGCTCCAGGCGGGCTTCGCCGTCGGCGAGACGGAGCGTTTCATCGTCCACGACCACTACCTCGACACGCTCGACCTGCATCTCTACCGGGCCGGTTGGGCGCTGCGCCTGCGCGACCTCGGCACGCGCCAGCTCTTGACGATGAAGGCGCTGGCGCCGGCGCAGGAAGGCATCGCGACGCGCGAGGAGCGGGAGGAACCGGTCACTTGGACGCCGCGCGCCGGTTGGGTGATTCCCGCGGCGGCGCTCGGCGGCGAGCCGGTGCGGCTGGCCGAGGGCGCGCCTTTCGAGCGCCTCTTCTCCTTGCGCCAGGATCGCACGATTTTTCCGCTGGCAGGAGCCGCGGGCTCGGACTGGGAAGGTTTCTGGTGCGAAGCCGCGATGGATCTCGTGCGCTGGACCGCCCGCGACGGCGCGCCCGCCGAGGCGTTCGAAGCCGAGTTCGAACTGAAGGCCGGAACGGTGGAGCAGTTGGCAGGCTGCGTGCGCGCGCTGTCCACCGCTTCGGGATGGCCGCCGGCGAGCGCCTCGAAATACCGCCGTGGTCTCGAGGCCGCTGGCTTAGCGCCGGCCTGAGCGCGGGGCGATAGGATCTCGAGGATGCGGGGCGTCCTCGTGCTGCTGATGATTGCCGTCGGCGCCGCGGCGGCTTGGCTGTTGTTCAGCGGGGATGCGGGCGTCGCGCCCGACGCGGCCGCCGGCCTTGCAGCCCGCGCCGCCCGCCCGGAAGCCGGACGCCTGGAAGGCGATCTCGCCTCCGCCCCGGCCGGCACCGCGATCGAGCGCAGCGCGGCGCAGCCAGCGACCGCCGCGGCGGGCGCGACCGCGCAGGCGCCGGCCGAACGCGCGCCGGCCGGCTGGTTCCGCGGACGCTTGCGCGTCGTCAGCGGCGAACTGACCTTGCCGCCGCTGCTGACCGCGCGCCAGGTGGTGTCGGGCTCGCCGGAACTCTCGCTGGCCTGGGACGACGTGCGCGTGGACCCGCGCACGCTCGAATTCGAGGTGGCCGCCACGGATGCGGCCTCCGTCTGCCGGATGAAGCTACCGCCCTTGCTCAAGGCGGTCGGCGCCCTTGGCGGCGAACTGGAGGAGAGCGGCAGGGTGCGCTTCGCCGGCATGGACACGCCGCTCGTGATCGACGTCGAGGTCAAGCCGCATGCCGCGGTGCTTTTCCTGCACGCGGTCACGGGCGAGCCGCTCGCCGGCGCCCAGGTGCACCACAGAGTGGAAGCAGAGGGCTCCAGCACCTCGTACGGCGCGGAGCTGGGCCCCGACGGCCTGCTGCTCTTCGACTTCGAACGCCTCGGCGACGTCGAGGGCGCGGAGACCATCACTTTTTCGGCGCGCCGGCCGCCCGACATCGGCGCGAGCGACGCGCCGGCGTTTCCAGTGGATGAGTTCCTGCGCCTCCCCCGTCCGGTGGTGCTGCGTTTTGCTCCCACGGAACTGCTGCACTTCCGCGTGATCGATCCGGGCCGCCGGCCGATCGCGGGCGCGAGCGTCATCATCGGCCACGGCGGCGATGACGCGCGCACGGACGCCGAGGGCCGCATCGCCGTGCTGCAGTCGTCACCGACGTCGGCGACGGTGCGCGCCGAGGCCGCCGGCTTCCTGAGCAGCGAACTGCCGATCGAGGCTTCGGCCGCCAGCCAGCAGGACCTCATGCTCTGGCCCGCGTCGCGCCTGGTGATCGAAGGCGTGGCGGCGCCTCCGGCCGGCTGGCAAGGGCTCGAAGCCGAAATCAGCTTCGACGGCAAGGCCGACTCCTCCATTCTGACGCCGGAAAGCTTTCGGGCCGGCCGCTTCGTCGAGAACGACGGCGGCACCATGATTTCGCAGAACACGACCGATCTGAAGTTCGAGATGAGCACCGGCTTCTCGCCCGCGGGCCGCGTCGTGGTGGACGGCATCCACGCCGACGTCCCGGCGCGCGTGCTCGTGCGCTTCCGAGGTTTCGTGGTGCTGGATGAGCGCGTTCCCTTCGCCCCCGGCGACGGCGAGCACCGCCTGTCTTTGCCGGCGATGCCTGAGTGCGTGGCCTTACGCGGTCGCGTGCTGGACGAACGGGGCGCGCCCGTGGCGGGCGCCAGTCTCCGTCTGCTGACCAGCGGCATGGTGCGCGAACTCAGCGCCGCGAGCGGCGCGGACGGCGCGTTTGAACTGGGGGGCGTGCCCGTCGGCGGCAGCGTGGAGGTGCTGGTCCGCGCCGCGGGCTTCGCGCCACGGAAGTTCAGTCACGTCGCCGCCAGCGGGGACGACAAGTCCATGGGCGACCTCACCTTGGTCGCCGGACGCTCGCTGCGCCTGCAGGTCTTGGGGCCTGACGGCCTTCCGCTGCCGACGGCGAACGATTGGTCGCCGACGCTGCGCGTTTTCGGGGAGAACGTCACGCCGCAGACCGCGCCGGGCGTGCCGCTGGCAGCCGGCGAATTCCTGTTCATCGACCTGCCGGAGGGCAATTGGGCCTGCAGCATCCAGCGGGGCTATCAGCGTTGGGGCGGCGAGCACCTCGTCAACCCCGCATCCGGCAACGCCACCATCACCCTCACCGCCGAGGAAGTGGAGTGGCTGACACGGCCGCAGTGAGGCGGAGCCGCCGCCGCTCCGGACCTCAAGGGTGCACCCAGCGTGGGTCGATGGCCGCGCCGCGCAATTGCGCCAAGACGTTCCGCGCGGTGAGCAGGCAGAGTTCACGATAGGTGGCGGCCGTCAGCGAGGCCACGTGCGGCGTGATCAGCGCGCGCGGCTCGCGGAGGAGCGGCTCGTCCGCCGGCGGCGGCTCCGGATCGAGGACGTCGGCCGCGTAGCCGCCGAGCGCGCCGAGCGCGAGCGCCGCGGCGACGGCTCTCTGGTCCACGAGCGCGCCGCGCGCCGTGTTGACGAGGCAGGCGCCGGGCTTCATCAGCGCCAGCTGCGCCGCGCCGATGAGGTTGCGGGTGTCCGGCGTCAACGGCAGGTGCAGACTGACGAAATCCGAGCGCCGCAGAAGCTCCGGCAGCGGCAGAAGCGGATGTTCGCAGGTCAGGCCCGGCCGTGACGCCACCGTCACCTGCATGCCGAGCGCCGTGGCGATGCGGGCGACGCGGCGCCCGATCTCGCCGTAGCCGACGATTCCCAGCGTCTTGCCGCAGGCCTCGTCGCCGGCATAGCCGCCGCGCTCCTCCCAGCGTCCCTCGGCCACGGCGCGCGCGGCTTCCGGGATGCGGCGCGCCAGCGCCAGCAGCAGCGCGATCGCATGCTCCGCGGTGGTCGCGGTGTTCGCGCCGGGGGCGTACAGCACGGCGAGGCCGCGCGCGCGCGCCGCGGCCAGATCCACGTTGTCCACGCCGACGCCGGCGCGCGCGATCACGCGCAGCTGCGGACAGCGCGCGATCAATTCGGCCGTCACCGGTCCGCGACCGCGCGTGATGATGGCGCTCACCTCGCCGTAAGGCAGCAGCGGTCCGGGGGCGGACGGCGCCGCGGCGCGCACCACGGTTCCGTGCGCCGCCAGCAGCTCCTCCGCCGCGGGGTGCAGGCTCTCGAGGAGCAGGACCGTCACTTCGGCTTGAGGCTCTCGCCCGGGGCCACGGTGTAGTTGCCGACGGCGTCGTCGAAGTAGCGCGCGGTCATCTCCGCCGGATCCGTCGGAGCGCCCGGAGTGCTCGCGACCTCGACGAGGTTGCCGGAGGGGTCGCGCACGAACATCTGCAGCTTGCCGTTGGGGAGGCGGCGAATGCGCCCCCACGCCTCCAGGTCGAGAGCCCCGGCCGCGCGCGCGCGCCGAAACACGGCCATGAAGTCCGGCACGACGACGCAGAAATGCGCGCGATACGGGCGCACGTCCTTGATCTCGTTCATGTGCAACTGCTGACCGTCGGCGAATCGAAAGAATTGGGAAGGAAATCCTTGGTCAGGAGTCGCGTCCGGTTCGAGGCCGAGGACGTCGCGGTAGAAGGCGGTGGCCGCGCCGATGTCGTCGACCAGGAGATTGACGTGGTGGATGCGGACGGGCTCGCTCATGGGCGCTGGGCGTAACGTGCGATCACGGCAGGATCGAGAGTGAGGCCCCAGCCCGGTCCGGGCGGCGGCGCCGTCCAACCGTCGCGCGGCGCGAGGTCCTGCTGCGGCAGTTCGCGCAGCAGCGGATTTCCGCCCATCGGCCATTCGACGAAGACGCCGGCCGGGCTGCAGGCCGCGAGCGTCAAGGCGGCGGCGTAGGAAATGGCCGAGCCCCAGCAGTGCGGCGCGAGCTCGCGCTGGTGTGCCACGGCCAGCGCGCTGATGCGCAGGCCCTCGGTGAGGCCGCCGCAGATCGCGAGATCCGGCTGCAGCACGTCGATCGCGCCGCGTCGCAGCAGATCCAAAAATTCATGAGAGGTGGATTCGCTCTCCCCCGCCGCAATCGGCGCGCTGCTGGCGGCGCGCACCTCGGCGAGGCCGGCGCGATCGTCCACGGCCACCGGCTCCTCGAGCCAGCGCAGGCCGAGCGGCGCCGTTTCGCCGCAGAACTGCTTCGCCTGCGCCACGCTCATCGTGCCGTGGGCGTCCGCCATCAGCTCGATCTCCGGCCCGAGGGCGGCGCGGGCGGCGCGCGCGCGCGCCACGCTGCGCCGGATGCCGTCGTCCATCACGCCGACGCGCATCTTGACGGCGCGAAAGCCCTGGTCGACGTAGCGGCGCAACTCGTCGCCGATGCCGGCCTCGTCCGCCCAGCCGCCGCTGGCGTAAGCGCGCACGCGCTCGCGCACCGGACCGCCGAGCAACGCGCTGACTGGCTGGCCGAGGGACTTGCCGAGCAAGTCCCAGAGCGCCAGGTCGATGCCGCTGATGGCGCTCAGATGCAGGCCGCGACGCCCCAGCGCCGGCATGAAACGCCCGGCCGCGGCGGCGTGGCCGGCGCGCACGCCGTTGTAGAGCGAGCCCCACAGGCGCTGCACTTGCCGCGGATCCTGACCGAGCAGGAGCGGCCGAAACTCCGCGCGCAGCAGCGCCGCCAGCGCCGCGCAGTGGGCGGCGCTGCCGACGCCGGCCTTGGCCTCGCCGTAGCCGACGAGCCCGTCCTCCGTCGTCACGGTGACGAGCACGGCGTCGAAAGTGCGGATGCGCCCGAAGTCGGAGACGTGCTGCGCGGCGCCCTCCAGCGGGCACCGCAGCCAGGCGGCTTCGACCTCCGCGATGCGCATTGCGGCCTCCTACCGGATCAGCGGCAGGAGCGTCTTGGCCGACTGGACGTACAAGGAGGTGTAGTACTCCTCGGAGAGCAGGGACGATCCGTGATCCTGGATGAACTTGAGCTGCTCCGGGCTGATGTCCACCGGATTCTTCTCGACCTGATTCTTGTAGGGCGAGACGGGCGTGCGATCGACCGGCGACACGATCTCCAGCGTCAGCGCGCCGTCATAGCCGATCTCGCGCAGAGTCTTGACCACGCGCGGCCAGTCGTGGTTGCCCTGCCCGGGCGCGAGGCGATTGTTCTCGGCGACGTGGAAATCCGCCAAGCGCTTGCCCACCTTGCGGATGGTGGCGAACAGATCCACCTCCTCGATGTTCATGTGGAACATGTCGAGGCACACGCCGCAGTCCGGCCCGACTTCCTCGGCGAGGCGCAGCGCCTGGTCCCCGCGGTTGAGGAAGTAGGTCTCGAAGCGGTTGAGGGGCTCGAGCGCCATGCGCACGCCGGCCTTCTTGGCGTGGTCGTAGACCTCCTTGAGTCCGGCCACCACCCACTGCCATTCTTCCTCGGGCGTGCCGTCGGCGACGATCTTGCCGACCGTGGCCGGCACGATCGTGATCTCGGTGCCCTGCAGCTGCTCGACCATGTCCACGACGCTCTTGACGTAGGCGACCGACGCGGCGCGCTGGCGCGGATCCTTCGCCGCCATGTTGCGCTCGCCGAGGGTGAGCGTGACCGCGCCCCAGCAGCGCACCTTGTGCTTCTTCAGGGCGGCCAGGGATTCCTTCGCGGGGAATTGCTTGGGTTCGCCGCTGATTTCGATGCTCTCGATGCCGAGGCGCGCGATGCGCGCGAGGGTGATCTCCAGCGGCTCCGCGCGCATCCAGTTGTGGGTTGAGATGTGCATGTTCGTGGTGTTCCGGCGCCTATCCTACACCCATCTCCGCCAGCAAGGCCGGCGCCGGCCAGACCTCGCGCATCAGCCACAGGACGTAGCGAATGTCCACGCAGATGTTGCGGCTGCGCTCCGCATTCCAGCCGAAGTCGCCCGCCACGTTCTCGAACACGCGGTCGAAATTGAGGCCGACCAGCCGGCCTTTGCCGTCGACCACCGGAGAGCCGCTGTTGCCGCCGGTCGTGTCGGCATTGGTGAGGAAGCAGACCCGCTGATCGGCGGCGCCGGGATCCCGGGCGACGGCCTGCAGCACCGCCGGCGGCACTTCGAACTCCCCCTCGCCGGTGTTCTTGCGCAGCATGCCCGCGACGGTGGTGAACGGCAGGTTGCGCACGCCGTCGCGCGGCTCATAGCCGCGCACGCTGGCCAGGCTGACGCGCAGCGTGCTGTTGGCGTCCGGATAGAAGCGCGCGCCGCGCCACGACTCCTGCGCCTCCATCCACAGCGCCCCGACTTCGAGGCGCCGGCCGGATTGCGCGTCGCGGAAATCGCGCAACTCGTCGTTCTCCCGCTTGAGCGCGGCGGCCAGGCCCCGCCAGCCGTCCGGACGGCCGGCGCTCTCCCACGCGTCGGCGCCCTCCACCCGCTGGAGGTCGGGCAGGGCGCGCGCCAAGCCGAGCAAGAATTCCGCGATGGCGAGATCCGGACCTTCCGCGGCGCCGGAGCGCACGGCGGCGCTGCCGACGAGCTGCCCGAGCACGAAATCGTGCTCCATCCGGCCGGCCTCGCGCATGTCGAGGGCGAGCAGATCGTCCAGCACTTTGCCGTACTTGGCTTGGCGCGCCGCGTCCGCCGCCACCCAGGCGCGGAACTCGGCTTCCTCGCGCGTCTTGCGCTCGACCACCGCATTGCGCGCCAGGCCCCAGATCTGGCCCTCGGCGTTCTTCTTCACGTTGGCCAGCGACTTGATCGCGCTGGCGTAGCGCAACTCCTTGGCCGGATCTCCCGCCGCGTCGCGCTCGTGCGCCGCGATCATCTCGCTGAACACCTTGAGGCGCATCGGATAGGCGTAGGATTCGGCGGCCGCCACCGCCACGGACGAGGCGTAGCGGTTGGTGCGGCCGGGATAGCCGAGCACCATCACCAGGTCCTCCTCGTCCACGCCGTCGGTGCTGACCGTCAGCCAGCGCGGAGGGGCGTAGGGAACGTTCTTCTCCGAATACTCCGCCGGGCGGCCGTCCGGCCCGACGTAAGCGCGGAAAAAGGAGAAGTCGCCGGTGTGGCGCGGCCACATCCAGTTGTCCGTCTCGCCGCCGAACTCGCCGACGTCGCGCGGCGGCGCGTAGACCAGGCGCACGTCGCGCAGCACGGTGCGCCGGATGCGCCGCCATTCGCGGCCCTCGAAGAACGAAACCACGATCGCGCTCTCGAAGGGCCCGGCGATTTCCTCCTCGAGCCGGCGACGCTCCGCTTGCACCGCGCGCCAGCGCGCGGCATCGTCCGTGCCGGCGGCAGCGGCGGCGGCGCGGATCTGCGGCGTCACGTCCTCGTAGCCGCGCACGAAGGACACGGTGTAGCCGGCCGACGGAATCTCGGCGGCGCGCCCTTCCGCCACGAAGCCGTCCTCCAGGTAGTTGCGCTCCAGCGTGCTGGCGGCGCTGATGGCGGCGAAGCCGCAGTGATGATTCGTCACGATCAAGCCCTCGCGGCTGACGAAGGAGGCCGAACAGCCGCTGATCTGCACCGCCGCCGACAGCAGTCCGCTCTCGCCGTTCCAGATCTCGTCCGGCCCGAGGACGAGGCCGCGCGCCTTGAGCGCGGTGAAGTCGAGTTGGCGGATCTGCTCCGGGAGCCATTGCCCCTCGTCGGCGCGAAGCGCCAGGGCGCCGGCCGCAAGGACGGCGCCGTAGAGAAGGAGGGAGGAAAAGGGCCGGGGGCGGCGTGCGCGGGTCCTCATGGACCTCATCCTACGGCCCGCCTACCAGGAGACTTCGCGCCCGTCGGGGAGGACCACGCGCACGCGCGCCGCCGGGAGAACTTCGTCGATCCAGGCCTCCTCGGCGATGACAGCGTGTTCGCGCTCGAGCTCCGCGCGCAGGCGCGGCGCCAGCGCCGCGAAATTGATGCCGCGCTCGAGCAGCGGCGCAGGATCATCCACGCCGGCCATCATCTCGTCGTAACGCCGGTAGAGCTCCTCGTCGGTCACGGGCTCGGCGTCTGCGGCAAAGGCGGCGAGCAACTTGCGCTTGCGCACCTCGCGGGCGACGTGCGCCTGCATGCCGTCCTCGCCGATGCGCCGGAGCAGGGCGGAATAGGCGCCGCCGGCGCCGGCGGCCATGTCCTCGCGCAACTGCCCCGTCTCGGCAGGGTCCAGATCAGGCCAACGCGCCTCGGCCTCCTGGATCAGGAGCATGCCGCGCACCAATGGCGTCAGGAGCGCGCGCGGCTCCGCGTAGAAGGAGGCCGCGGTCGCCTCGCGCTTGCCCTGCGCCTGCTCCATCCAGTGCTCGGTCCAGAGCGACAGCAGGTAACCCTCCACCACCACCGGATCCACCGCGCGGCCGTTGACTTCGAGCAGCGTCGGCGCCGGCAGCGACGGCACCTCCCACAGCGACGCGCCGTGCGAAGCGAAGCCGGCGGCGTGCTCCTTGCCGCAGGCGCCGAGCGCCAGCGCGGCCGCAAGGAGAACGGGGAGTCCCGTAGGACCCCCCGTCACGGCGGAAACCCCGAAGCGCCGCAAGCCTAGTAGCGGTTCTTCTGGCTGTTCATCACCGAGGTGTGGTTCTGCCCGGAGCAGTTCTCGGTGTAATTGTGAAACATGTGGAAGGCGCCCACGTCGAGCACCGCCTGCATCGTGCAGTTGGCGTCGCAGCAGTGGTTGAGGGTGTAAGTGTGCCCCACCTCATGCTCGTGGATGTTCGCCTCGAAGGTCAGGTATTCCTTCACAAGAGCGCGCGGCGAGCCGAGGTAGGCCACGCCGATCGCGCCGCCCGGCGTCGGGTCGTCGGACCAGGCGTTCATCATGTCCATGCCGGCGTAGCCGTGCTCGCGGAAAGCTTCGTCCAGCAACCCGACGATGTCGGCCGTGTCGTTGGAGTCCCAGGCCGCGCCTTTGGTCGGCACGAGATCGATGGCCCAGGTCGAGAGCATTTTGCTTTCGGAGCTGGAGACCGTGGACAGGATGAAGTTCTTGAGGTCGTTGGTCGTGGCAAAATTGGCGCGGAACTCCTCGTCGCACGGATTATTCGTGGACACCGAGGCGCGCACGTTGTTGCCCGAGCCCTGGAAGAATTGCCAGCCGTTGTTGAGCTGCTGCTTGGCCAGGTTTTCGGCAATCTCCTGCGGGGTGAGCTCGCGGTCGATCTGGAAGCGGTCGCCGTTGCGCGTGGTGAAGATCTCGCTCGCGAAGCGCGCATCGAAATCGGCGTAGCTCG
>CAZDMB010000099.1:0-9762 GCA_964506175.1 uncultured Planctomycetales bacterium
CAGGTCTCCTCGATGCGCACCGCGGCGATCTGCCGCGGCTCCAGACCTTGCAGCGGCTGATCCAGGATGACGAAATCCGCGCGGCAGCCGGGCGTCAGCCGCCCCAGGTCGCGCTCGCGAAAGGCCGCGTAGGCCGGCCACACCGTCATGGAGCGCAGCGCCTCGTCCGGGCGCATGCGCTGCTCCGGATGCCATCCGCCGAGCGGCTCGCCGGCCAGCGTGCGGCGGTGCACCGCCGCGCAATAGACGGCGCGGGTGTCGAGCGCCTCGACCGGGGCGTCGCTGCCGTTGGCAATCATGCAGCCGGCGTCGAGCAGCCAGCGCCAGGCGTAGGCGCCTTGCGCGCGCAGCGTCCCCAGCCGCGCCTCGGCCCAGGGCATGTCGCTCGTCTGATGCTGCGTCTGCATCGAGGGCAGCACGCCGAGCGCGGAGAAGCGCACGACGTCGTCGCGCTGCAGCACCTGCGCGTGCTCGATGCGCCAACGGCCCTGGCGGTCCCCCGCCGCGGCGTAGGCGTCGAGCACGAGCCGATTGCCGCCGTCGCCGATCGCATGCGTGCACACCTGGAAGCCGGCGGCGCGGGCGCGCGCGCAGGCGGCGCGCAAGTCGTCCGCGCCGATCAGCGCGAGGCCGCGATTGCCGGGTTCGTCGGCGTAATCCTCCAGCAACAGCGCGCCGCGCGAGCCGAGCGCGCCGTCGGCGTAGAACTTGACCGCGCGCACCGCCAGCACGCCCAAACCCGCGTAGTCCGGCTCGGGCCCGCGCGCGTACCACTCGCCGAGGAGCGCCGCGTCGCTGCCGCGCAACATGGCATGCACGCGCAACTGCAGCCGGCCGGCGCGCGCCCAGCGCTCGTAGAGGGCGATCTCGCGCGCCCCGGCGCCCGCATCGTGCACCGCGGTGATCCCCTGCGCGTGCAGCTCCTCCTGCGCGAGTTCGAGCGCCTGCTCCAACTCCCCGGCGGAAACGGGCGGCACGGCGCGCAGGATGAGATCCTGCGCCGCGTCGATGAAGACGCCGGTCGGGGAGCCGTCCTCGGCGCGCAGGATGCGGCCGCCCGGCGGATCCGGCGTGCGCGCCGTGACCCCTGCGGCCTGCATGGCGGCCGCGTTCGCCAGCAGCGCATGACCGTCCACGCGCGTCAGCACTGCCGGGCGCGCGGGCAAGGCCGCCGTCAGCGCCGCGTGTCGCGGGAAATCCTGCACCGGCCAGTCGTTCTGATCCCAGCCGCGGCCTTGCAGCCATGCGCCGTCCGGCAGTCCGCGTGCGCGCTCGGCGGCGCGCGCCACGACCTCCTCGTAGGAAGCGGTGCCCATGAGTTGCGCCTGCATCCGCGCCAGTCCGATGCCGGTCAGGTGCAGGTGGGCGTCGGCGAAACCGGGATAGACCGCGCGCCCGCGCAGATCCACCAGCGTCGCGCCGGCCCCGGCGGCGCGCTCCGCCGCAGCGCGGCTGCCGGCCGCGAGCACGCGCCCGTCGCGCAGCGCCATGGCTTCGACCACGGTGCCATCCGCGTCCATCAGATGGATGCGGCCGTCGTAGAGCAAGGTGGCGGGCGCGCGCGGAGCGCCCAGCGGCACCACGCAGCCGGCGGCCAGCAGCGCGGCGAGCGCGAGCGCGGCGGCGCGCATCAACGGATCGCCAACATGCGCTCGAGGGCGCGGCGCGCCGGCGCCATCATCGCCGCCGGCACGTCCACGCGCGGCGCGCGCGCATGCAGCGCCGCCCACAGCTTCTCCGGCGTGTTCCGCTGCATGTGCGGGCAGAGGTTGCAGGCGCAGGAAGCGCCGGGCGCCGGGACGTACTCGTTCTGCGGGGCCTCCTTCCGCAGGCGGTAGATCATGTTGGCCTCGGTGCCGACGATGAATTCCTGGCCGGAGACGGAGCGGACCAGGCGCAGCATGCCGGCGGTGCCGACGATGTGGTCGCTGGCGTCGCGCACCGGCTTCGGGCACTCCGGATGGGAAATCACCCGCGCGCGCGGATGCGCGCGCTTGAGGGCCAGCAGCGTGTCCACTGAGAACAGCTCGTGCACCATGCAGGAGCCGTTCCACAGGATCATGTCGCGGCCGGTGACTTCATTGAGCCAACCGCCGAGGTGGCGATCCGGCACGAACAGGATGCGCTCGCCGGCGGGCACGCTCTCCACCACTTGACGCGCGTTGCCGCTGGTGCAGATGAGGTCCGACAAGGCCTTGACGCCGGCCGAACAGTTGATGTAGGCGATCGTGACGGGCCGGCGCCCGAGTTTGACGGTCAGGTGTTCCTGGTAGCGCGCGAGGTCCTCGGCCTTGCAGGAATCCGCCAGCGAGCAGCCGGCCTCGAGATCCGGCACGAAGACGTCGGCCTCCGGGCAGAGGATCTTGGCGGTCTCCGCCATGAAGTGGACGCCGCAGAAGCAGATCGCTTCCGCCCGGGCCTGCGCCGCGGCGCGCGCCAACTCCAGGCTGTCGCCGACGAAGTGCGCGCAATCCTGGAGCCAGCCGTCCTGGTAGGAGTGCGCCAGGATGAGGATGCCCTGCTCGGTGGCGAAGCGCCGCACCTCCGCCGGTTCGGGCACCAAAGCGGACACCGGCAGCGTCGGAATTTGGATCGTCGAACTCATCGCGCGATTCCCGGCATTGTAGGCGAATAAAGGTCGAAGCGCGTCGTGCGGCCGACGATCCGCCCCGCCGGCGCCGGCGCCGACGCGAGCGGCGGGGCCTGCGCCGGCCGCTTGACCGCGACGCGCGCCGCGCCGCTCGCCAACGCCGCCGCCAACAGTTCCGCGGCGTCCGCGTCGGCGCCGACGAGCGCGCGGAAGAGGCGCATCTCCTGCTTCACCAGGGCGCTCTTGGCGCGCGCCGGATGCATCGGATCGAGATAGATGCAGTCGAAGCCGCGCGCGCCGCCGGCGCGCATGAACTCCACGGCGTCGGCGCAGCGGAAGGACAGACGCCCGCCCAGCAGCGCGGCGGCCGTCTCATCCTTGCTGGCGCGCGCGAGCGCGTCCGCGAGGAGCGCGTGCACCGCCGGATGACGCTCGAGCGCCAGCACCTCGCTGCCGAGGGCCGCGAGCACGGCGGCGTCGCGCCCGAGGCCGGCAGTGGCGTCGAGCACGCGCGGCGGCGGCTTGCCCTTCCGCAGGCCCACGGCGCGCGCCACCGCCTGTCCGCGTCCGCCGCCATGCGCGAGACGCCAGCCGAGCGCGCCGCGCATGAAGTCCGCGCGGAGCTGCGCGCCGTCAGGCGCCGCCAGGCGCAGGCCGTCCTCGGCCGGGACGAAACTCCAGCCCTCCGGCAGCAGCGGGGCCTTCAATCGTTCAAGCGCAGCGCGATGCGGTCCAGCAAGAAGCGCGCGCGCCCGAGGTCCGGCGAGACCGTGCCCCACTTGCGGGCGCGCACGATCAATCGGGTGGTGCCCGGAGTGACCGCGGTGAGGAAGACCGCGATCTCGCTGCCCTCCACGCGCGCCTCGATGCGCCCTTCCCGCGCGCCCGGGTCCTCCAAGGTGAGTTCGCCGCGCGCGCGCAACTCGGCGGCGGCGGCGGCGTGCGCCGCGGCGATCGGAACCTCGAAATACTGCTCCACGGAATCTTCGCCGAGCGCGTAGAAGGCGCCCGCGCCGACCGCGGCGCCGGCCACGAAGACGCAGGAAGGCAGCGCGATCCCGGCGCACGCGCACAAGAGCAGGCGAGCCAACGCGGTCATCCGGTCTGCCCCGGCAGCATGAGGAAGCGCACCTCGGCCTCGGCGCCGCTGCGCGCGGCGTCGCGCAGGCCGGCGGGAACCTTCACGCGCAGCAGCGCGGCGCCGCCGGGCAGCAGCGCCTGCTCGAACTCGGCCACCGGCGTCCACGGCGCGTCCGGCCGCAGGCGCAGCTCCGGCTCCCGCACTGCCGCCTGCTCGTGACGGTCGCCGGCGTCGAGGCGCACCTCGAACCAGGCCTCGCCGAGGCCGAAGCGCGCCAGCGCGTCGCCCTCCTCGACGCGGTCGCCGGGACTGACCAGGCAGGCGAGCAGGTCGGCTTCCTGCGGGGCGCGCAGCACGCGCACCGCGGAGCGGTCGCGCTGCGTCTGCAGATCTTCCTGCAGCTGCAGGCGGCGCGCCGCGAGCCAGGCCGGCAACTCCCCGCGCGCAGCGCCGCGCGGCGGCGCAAAGTCTTCGAGGCGGCGCAGGGCCTCCTCCTCGTCTTCCTGGGCCCGTTGCAGGGCCTCCCAGTCCGGACGCACGTCGCGATAGGCCAGCACGCCCTGCTGCGCCAGGCTGAGGCTGCGCTGGTAGCGGGCGCGGGCGTCGCGCGCACGCCCGGAAGCGCGGCTGGCCGCCTGCTCGAGGCGCGCGCGCTCGGCGTCCGCCTCCTGGACGGAGCGCTGCTCCGCGTCGGCGGCGTCGGTCTCTTGCGCGCGCACCGCCTCGTCGAGGCGAGCGATCTCCTGTTCGAGCCGGCGGATCTCCGCAGCCGCTTCCGGATCCTCGAGCCGCAGGATCGGCGCGCCGGTCACGAGGTGATCGCCGGGCGCGGCGATCCAACCCGCGATGCGCCCGGCCGCGGTGGCGCGCCAATTCGACTCTTCGCGGCGCAGCAGTCCGCGCGCCACCACCCGCTCCGGCGGCGGTGCTGGCGCCGGCGGCGCCTTGGCGAGAGCCGCCGGTACGGCGACGGCAGGCAGGTCGAGGGCGGGCTTCTCCGGATCGGCAGGTGTGGGCGCGGCAAGAATCTGGCGATCCTGCGCGGCCGGGACCGCGGGAGCGGCCGGCGACGGGGGCGGATCCGCGTGCGCGCGCGGCACGCCGATGCGCAGGCTGCTGGCGGCCGCCTGTTCCGGCGCGAAGCGCGCGCGCGGAAAGATGCCGCCCGTGCGCCATGCGAGCGCGCCGAGCGCGATCAACAGCGCCACGGCCGCGATCAGCGTGAAGGAGCGCGCGCGGCCGCCCGCGTGCTCGGATGCCGTCGGCAGTCCGGTCGCCGGCGCAGGCACTTCCGCGCTCGCAGGGTGGAGCGGTGCTGCGGCGGCGACACTCGCGTCGCCGGCGGCTTGGCGCAACGCGGGCAGAGCGCGCCAGCGCGCGCCGCCGGCGTCCTCGGGCGCAATGAAGCCGCGCTCGCGCCAAGCCTGCAGCAAGGAGCGCGGGGCATCCACGCCGAAGGCTTCCGCGTCGCTGGGCGCGGCCTCGCCGCGCGCCGCGAACCAGCGCGCGAAACGCTGCTCATTGCGCATCGAATCCAGCGCTGAGGTGGGCAAGGGCAGGCCTGCGGTCCAGGCGCCTTGGCGGACCCGCTCCGCAATGCGCATGCAATCCTCGCCGGTCCAGGCGCCGTCCCAGCCCGGCGGCACGAGGGTGCCGGGAGCTCCGAAGAGAAACACGGGCAGGGCGCAGGTGCGGTCGTGGCGGCGCAGGGCCCGGATCAGCGCCGTCCCGCCAAAGGCCAGGACCGCATCCGGCAAGGCGCCTCCGGCGTCGAGTTCCGCCAGGAAGGCGTCCAAGGTGCGCGGATTCCACTCCGCGTCCTCCGCCTGGGCCAGCAGCGCCGGCAGCGGCGGCGGAGCGTCGCCGCCTGAAAGCAGCACCAGGCGCCAGAGTCGCGTGCGGTTCATTCCGGACGGAGGGATGGGCGACGCGCGCGCGTCGCCTCGTCATGCCCGCGCTCCGCATGGTAACGGCCCCCTCGCAGGCGCGATCCCGGAACGAACCAAGGGCTGGACAGCCGCTCCGGAGACCATTATTCTTCGCCAATGTTGCGACTCTGTCTCATTTGCTGCCTGCTGGCCGCGCCCTTGGCGGCGCAGGAGCCCAGCCCGGAGGAACTCTCCCGCCGGCTGGACCTCCTGGCCCAGGAAGTGGCCGACCTCCGGCTTGCACAGCATCCAGAGACCTTCAGCTTCGGCGGCTACGGCGAAACCACTTACCTTCGGACCGCCGGCGCTTCCGCTTCCTGGGACCTGCATCGCCTCGTGCTGCTCGCCACGGCGCGATTCAGCGAAGACTGGCGCTTCCACTCGGAGATCGAGTTCGAGCATGGCGACGAATTGGGAGTGGAATTCGCCTACCTCGAGGGCGACCTCGGGGCGGGCGCGAGCCTCCGCCTGGGCCATCTCCTCGTGCCCATGGGGCTCGTCAACGAGATGCACGAGCCGACGACCTTCCCCTCGGCGGAGCGCCCCTTCGTCGAACGCTTCATCCTGCCGACCACCTGGCACGAGAACGGCGCCGGCCTGACCCTGGATCGTGGCGGCTGGACCGGCCGAGCCTACGTGATGAATGGTTTCGACGCCGACGGATTCGATCTCGCCGCGAGCGGCCTTCGCGGCGGACGGCAAGGCGGCAGCGAGGCCGCCGCCGAGGAACTCGCCCTGGTCGCGCGCGTGGATTGGACGGGAACACCGGGTCTCTTGGCCGGGCTGTCGGCCTACGGCGGCGATAGTGGCCAGGCCGCCGGGCCGGACTTCGCCACCCGCGTCGTGGATCTGCACGCGCAGTGGCAGTGGCGCGCCTTGCGCCTCCGCGGAGTGTGGGCGCAGGCCGAGGTCGCGGACGCCGCGCTCCTGCCCACGCCGGCGCCCGGCGAGGAGCTCGACGGCGCCTACCTGGAAGCCGGCTGGAATTTGCTGGCGGGAGATCCCGGCCAACGCGCCTTGACGCCCTTCGTGCGCTGGGAGCGCCTGGACTTTGCGGCGGATGCCCCCGGCGACTCCGCCGTCCACGTCTTCACGATCGGCATCTCCTGGCAACCGGTTTCCGCCATCGCCCTCAAGCTCGATTGGAGCGCGCTCGACGACCCGCGCGGCCTGCTCGCCGATCAACTGGCCGTCACCGCGGGCTTCAGCCTCTGATGCTGCGGTTGCTCCTGGTCGTCGCCGGCGCCGGCCTGCTCGCCGGGCAGGTCTTCCTTTCCAAGGAGGAGGCCTTGGCGCGCGCCTTCGGCAAGGAGGCCGTCGTGACCGCCGAGACGCGGTGGCTGACCGAAGATCAGCGCGCGCGCGCGCAAGCCCTGGCCGGCGCCGCCGTCCCCGCGGTGGTGCAGATTCATACCGCCCGCGATGCGGCGGGGAAGGTTCTGGGCACCGCCTACTTCGACGCGCGCAAGGTGCGTACGCATGCGCAGAGTCTGATGTTCGCGCTCACTCCCGACGGCGCCTTGGCGCGCGTGGTGGTGCTCAGCTTCGACGAGCCGGCGGATTACCTGCCGAAGGCGAAGTGGTACGAGAGTCTCGAGGGCCGCAAACTCGACGCGGAACTGCAGTTGGGCCGGGGAGTGCATGCCGTGACCGGCGCCACCCTCACGGCGCGCGCCACCATCGCGGCCGCGCGCGAGAGCCTGGCCCTGCAGCAGGTACTGAACGCGCCAGCTCCGGAGCCGGAGCCGAAGCCATGAGCCGCGGCGCGTTTTTGCTCCTGCGCCTCGCGCATCTGCTGCTGGCCACCTCGGGCCTGGCGTGGGCGTGGATGCTGTGGTTGTCGCCGGCCGAGGATCCGTATTCGCGCCTGCCCCATCCCGGCGAGGCCTACGCCCAAGCCGCCCACCTGCTCGCGGCGCCCGCGTTCCTGCTGGCCATCGGCCTCATCTGGCCGCAGCATGCCTGGAGCCGGATTCGCGCCGGGTTCCGCCCGCGGCGGCGCAGCGGCTTGATGCTGGCCTGGCTGCTTCTCCCTGCCGCCGTCAGCGGCTACCTGCTGCAAGTGTCGAGCGAACCCGACACCCGCGCATTCTGGTCGGTGTTGCACGCGTCGGCCTCGGCCGCGTGGCTGGCCGCCTGGCTGCTGCATCGCGCGCCCAGGCGCGCCGCGGCGACTACGGGAATTTGATCTCGAGCGGCGCGCCGCCGGCGCTCACGGACTCGAGCTTGCTCTGCGCGCCGTTCGGCGCCGTGGCGATCAACTCGTAGTCGCCTTGGGCGAGTTCTTCGAAGGCGAAATCGCCGCCGTCGCCGGTCAGCACGCTCGCCCGGCCGAGGACGAGCGGCGAGAGGCCCTTCTCTGGCAGGTCTGCCGGCAGGTCCGTGCGCCGCAGGGCGATGCGGGCGCCGGAGACGGGCTTGCCGTCGGCGCTCACGGCTTTGCCGGCGATGCGCGCCGCGGCCTGCAGGCGCAGCTCGACGCCGGTGATCGGCTGCGCGTCGAGAGCGAAGGGTCCATGCAACAAGGGCGCGAAGCCGGGCTGCGCGCACACCAGCCACAGGGCTTCATTGGCCTCCATGCCGCCGAAGCCGAAGAGGCCGTCGCGATTGGTGGTTCCGGTGGCGGGAATGAGGTCTTTGCCGAGGATCAGCACGGCGGCGCGCGCAAGCGGCTGGCCGTCGGGGTCGAGCAGCGTGCCCTCGACGCGCAGGCCCGCTTCGAGTTGCACCAGCACGTCCGTCTTGCCGGCCTCGAGAACGCCCAGCCAATGCTTGTGCAAGGAGTGCTCCACGTTGAGGTTCCACTCCTGCACGTTCGGCACCGCCGGCAGCACGAAGCTCCCCTTCGCGTCGCTCGTCGTGACCGCCTGGCGTCCGGGGATGTAGCTCAACTCCGGCGTCGGGCCGGGCCGCGATTGCGTGCGTCGGCCCTTCTTGCCGGCGATGATGCGCGCGCCGGCGGCAGGCTGGCCGTCCGCGCCGAGTACCTGGCCGTACACCACGTGGGCCATGCCCAGCAGGATCTCCGCGCCTTCCACCCGCTGGCCTTCGGTGAGCGTGCCGGTCAGGCGCCAGAGAGTGACTTGGTCGCCGGAGCCGGCTTCGAGCACGAAGGGACCTGCGGGAAAGCCGCCGAGGATGAAGCGCCCTTCCTCATCCGCCTCGCCCTTGGCGTCGGGTCCCGGCCGCTCCTGATCGTCCACCCGCATGAAGGGCTGATGGAAGGCCGCGAGCTGCGCCTTGGGAACGGGCGCGCCGTTCTCGTCGAGCACCACCCCGGCGATCGAAGCCGCCGGCGCCACGAGCACGTCCGCGCGCAGCACGCGGCCCGGTTGCAGGAACTGGCCGACCGGCACGGACACGGGCGCGATGAAGGGCGCCGAGCGAATCTGCAGCCGGTGGATCTTGGCCGTGGACGGCAGCCCGACCTTGTCCAGGCCGGCCGCGTTGGTGTGGCCGTGGGACACGTTCGGACCTTCGTCGGTCTGCCAGTAGAGGTCGTAGTCCACGTTCGGCAGCGGCTTGACCTCGCGGTTGGTCCAGGTGCGCACCTCGAAGAAGGGCGCCTCCTTCGCCTCGGCCGATTCGTAGAAGCCGACGCGCGTTTTCGTCGGCGGCGCCTGCGGGTCTTGCGCCCCGGCGGCCGTCCGCGCGCCCGCGCCCGGGTTCGCCGCGGGCGGATTCTGGCGCGCAGCGGTCCCGGAAGGCGCCGGAGAAGCGGAATCGCCGCCGCAACTGGCAAGCAAGCCAGCCACGGCGCAGACGGCGAGCGGCAGACGCATGCCGCTCAAGATATCGGCTGCGCGCGCCCTCAGGCTACAGCCGCACGTATTCGTAGTCTTGCGGCATGCCGTTGATGCCCTTGCGCGGCGGCGCGATCCAGCCGGCCACCTGACCGGGCTGCGTGCACGGCACCATCAGCGAGCGCACGAAATCGCGGTCGGCGGCGCTGGGCAGCCACTCGTGCTGGCGCTGCTCGAAGACGCCGGGCGTCAGCGGGTTGCCGTCCACGTCGTAGCAGCGGCCGCTGTAGAGGCCGATCTTGCGATGGAAGCGGCGATGCGGCAGGCGGAAGCGGAAGGGAATGCCGGCCTTCTCGACGATCTTGTTCCAGTAGTCCACCCCCTTCTGGTTGTCCTCCAGGTATTCGTTGCGCAGCACTT
>CAZDMB010000100.1:0-9720 GCA_964506175.1 uncultured Planctomycetales bacterium
CGCCATCCACCTCGGCGAGCGCGAATGCTCGATCCAGCGCCGCCACCAGAAACTGATCGAGGAGGCGCCCTCGCCGGCCCTGAGCGAAGAGACGCGCGCGCGCATGGGCGCGGCCTGCGCCGCGGCCGCCGCCGGTTGGCGCTACGCGGGCGCGGGCACCATGGAATTCCTGCTCGACGCGGCGGGCGCGCTGCACTTCTTGGAGATGAACACCCGCCTGCAGGTCGAACACCCGGTCACCGAGGCCGTCACCGGAATCGATCTGGCGCAGGCGCAGATCCGCATCGCAGCCGGCCAAGGCCTGCCATGCCGGCAGGAGGAGGTGCGCTGGCGCGGCCACGCGATCGAGGCGCGCATCAACGCCGAGGATCCGGAGCAGGACTTTCGCCCCGCGCCGGGAGTGGTGAAGCGTTTCGCCGTCCGCGGCGAGGGTGTGCGGGTGGACACCCACCTGGCGGACGGCGCGCGCATCCCGCCGCTCTACGACTCCCTGATGGCGAAGGTCATCGCGCACGGCGACGACCGCGCGCAAGCGATCGCGCGGCTGGACGCGGCGCTCGCCGCCGCGCAGGTGGAAGGCCCCCCCACCACGATCGCGTTGCACCGCCGTATCCTGGCCGCCGCAGCATTCCGCGCCGGACGCTACGACACCGGCTGGCTCGAAACTCAACTCCCATGAAGCTCAACCGCCTCGCACCCGCTTCGCTCTTCCTGGCTGCGGCAACACTCGGAGCCTGCGGCTCGACCGAAACCGCGGCCGCGCCGGCAGCCATGGCCATGCCCTCGCCCGAGGAGCAGCAGGCCATGATGATGGCGATGATGACCGCGGCCGCGCCCGGTCCCAACCACGAGCGCCTGATGTCGCTGGCCGGCGACTGGACGGTGCAGGCGCGCTACCGCATGGATCCGACCGGTCCCTGGACCGAGGCCGCGGCCACTGCCAAGCTGCAGAAGGCCTTGGGCGGCCGCATGCTGGTGCAGAAGTTCAACGGCAAACTCAGCATGGGCCCGGGCATGGACATGCAGCTCGACGGGCTGGAACTCACCGGCTTCAACAACCTCACCCAGAAGTACGAGTCCTATTGGTTCGACAACATGTCCACTTGGTGCACCTTCACCCAGGGCGTCGAGGAGAACGGCGTCCTCGACCTGAAGGGCATGATGAGCGACGCCATCACCCCGGCCGGCCGGCCGGTGCGCTTCACGCGCCGCATCGTGGATGCCGATCATTTCGTGACCGAGGCCTTCGACACCATTCCGCCGCTCGGCGAAGTCAAGGTGATGGAGTTGAGCTACGCGCGGGCGCAGCCGTAACCCGGAGCATGGCTCACGTCCCGCTGCGACCGATCGGCGAACCGCGCGAACGCGCGCTCGAGGCGAGCGACGCCCGCCGCAACGCCGACGCGCTCGCCCCGCGACTGCGCACGCTCGCCGACCGCCGCGCGGAAGTGCGCGCCGGCTGGGGCGCGGACTACGCCGCGCGCGTGCACCAGAAGGGCAAGATGACCGCCTGGGAGCGGGTGGCGGCATTCGCCGACGCCGGCGCCCCGCTCCACGCCTTCGGCACCTTCGTGAACTGGGGCGTGGAATTCGACCAGGCCGGCAAGAAGCTCCAGGCGCCGGGCGCCGGCGTGGTCACGGCGCTGGCGCGCGTCGAGGGACGCTGGGTGGTGGTGATCGCGAACGACAACACCGTGGCCAGCGGCTCGTGGTGGCCGCAATCGCCGGAGAAGATCCAGCGCGCGCAGGAACTGGCGCTGCGGCTGCGGCTGCCGGTCGCGTACCTCGTGGACTGCAGCGGCCTGTTCCTGCCGGAACAGGCGCGCTCCTTTCCGGGTCGCACCGGCGCCGGCGCGATCTTCCGCATGAACTCCGCGCTGTCGGCGGCGGGCGTGCCGCAGGTGGCGGGCGTGTTCGGCGACTGCATCGCCGGCGGCGGCTACATGCCCATCATCAGCGACCGCGTCTACATGACCGAGCAGGCCTACATGGTCATCGCCGGCGCCGCTTTGGTGAAAGGCGCGAAATCGCAGAAGATCACCAGCCTGGACATCGGCGGACCGGAGGTGCACGTGCACCAGTCCGGCTGCGCCGATGAGCGCGTGCCGGACGACGCCGCCTGCCTCCGCGCGCTGCGCGCCGAGATCGCGCGCATGCCGACGAGCGGCGCCGACTTCCGCCGCGGCGGGGTGGCCGCCGCCGAACCCGCCTTTCCCGCCGCCGAACTCGACTTGCTGTTTCCGCCCGACCATCGCACGGTCTACGACGTGCGCCAGGTCATCGCCCGCCTGGTGGACCGCTCGCTCTTCTGGGAAGTGCTGCCGCACCGCGGGCGCGAAATGCTCACCGGCATCGGCCGTGTCGGCGGCCTCTACGCCGGCTTCATCGCCAACGTGCAGGAGGCAGTGCCGGATCCGGAGCAGCGCGGCAAATCCAAGCCGGGCGGCATTCTCTACCGAGAGGGCATCGCCAAGATCGCCCCCTACGCGCGCGCCTGCCCCGAGCACGGCATTCCGCTGGTGGGGCTGCCGGACATCGCGGGCTTCGACAGCGGCGCCTAGGCCGAGGCGCACGGCCTGCTCGGCTACGGATCGAGCCTGATCTACGCCAACAGCACCTGCCAGAATCCGGTGTTCACGGTGCTGCTGCGTAAGGCCTCCGGCGCGGGCTACTACGCCATGGCCGGCCTGCCCTACGCCCCGCTGCTGCAACTCGCCACGCCGCTGGCGCGCCTGTCCGTGATGGAAGGGCGTACCCTCGCCATCGCCACCTACAACACCAAGCTCGACGACGACTTCAACATTGCCGCAAGCGACCCCGCCGAGCGCGCCGCCGTCGCGCAGGGCATGGCGGCCGTGGAGGCGCGCATCGAGGCGGACATGGATCCCTATCTCGCCGCCAGCCGCCGCGACGTGGATGAAATCGTGGCGCCGGCGGAGCTGCGGCCCTGGCTGGCCTGCCTGATCGAGGCCGCCTATCAGGCGCAGGGCGCGCGGCGCATCAAGAATCCGCGCATCTGGTCCTTGCACGATCTCGCGGTGCTCGCCGCGGACGGAGCGTGAGCGCCGCGAACGCGTGGACGGCGCGCGCACGCGCCCTGCCCGACGGCGGCCACGAGTTGCTGGCGCCTGGCGTCGGCCTATGGACGCAGGCGCCGCCGCGCGGCGCGATGCTCTCCCCCGGCGCCGCCCTCGGTTGGCTCATCGCCCTCGGGCACGCGCGACCGCTCATCGTCCCCGCCGGCGTGAGCGGGGTGGTGTGCAGCGACCCGCCGCAGCGTTTGCGCGCGCCCGTCGGCGCCGGCGAGGTGCTGTGCGTGCTCGCGCCCGCGGCGGACGCAGCCGGCGGCGCGGTCGCCCCGGCGGAGGTCGCAGCGAGCGGCGGCGCGTGGCTGTTGCGCGCGCCGCAGGCCGGCCGCTTCTGGCGCGGGCCCGAACCCGGCGCCCCGCCCTACGCCGCCGAAGGGGAGGTGCTCGAGCCGGGCCGCACCTACGGCCTGTTGGAGGTCATGAAAACCTTTCAACCCGTCAAGTACCGCGCGGAGGCCGGCTTGCCCGCGCGGGCGCGCCTGCAGCGCTGGCTGGTGGCGGACGGCGCGGAACTCGCCGAAGGCGATCCGCTGGCCGAACTCGGCGCAGCCTGAGCGGCGGCCCTAACGCTGCAGGCGGGCGGTCACGCTCTGCGGCTCGGCCGGCTCGTAGTAGCCGCTGAAGTGCACGCGGCGCGGCTTCTTCGTCTCGTCGAAGAAGCTGTAGGAGATCCAAGCTTCCTCGCCGGGCTCGAAGGCGACGCCCGTTTCCCAGCGCAGCGGACTCGGCAACTCGCTGACCGGTTGATCGAAGACCACGGTGCGCTCGCCGGCGCGAACGCTCTCCAGCCAGAGGCGATCGGGCGGCCGCACGGCCGCGGGCAGCCGCTCGTTGGACAGCAGCCACAGATCCGTCAGCACGAAGCGCTGGCCCTCCGGCGCGCGCAGCAACATGGCGGGCAGCTTGTCCTCCACGTTGAAGGTGCGCCAGACCGGCGTACGATCGGCGAAGGCGAGGCGCAGGAGCGGGCCTTCCGCCGCGACGGGTTCCTGGGGCGCGGGCGAGGCGCCGGCGCGCACGCCGAAAGTCAGCGCCAAGCCGAGCGCGAGGCCGGCGGCGGTTCCGAGGATGAGGCGATCCATGATGGAATCAGTCTAAGCCCGTATCATGCGACGCAGGTGCGGCGCGTCCTCGTCCTGAATCTGGTCGGCCTGACGCCCTCCCTGGTCCACAGCGGCGCCATGCCGGCGGTCGCGGCCCACGCCCGGCGCCACGGCCTCCGCCCGCTCCAGCCCGACCTGCCGGCCGTCACCTGCACCGTCCAGGCCTCCATGCTGATGGGCGCAAGCCCGCGCGTCCACGGAGCCGTGGCCAACGGCTGGTATTTCCGCGACTTGGCGGAAGTCTGGTTGTGGCGGCAGTCCGTGGGCCTGATCGACCAGGCGGGACGCCTGCCGAGCGTCTTCACGCGCTGGCGCGCGGCGCACCCGGAGAGCCCGTCGGCGCAGCTCTTCTGGTGGTGGAACCTTCCCAGCCATGCGGACCTGAGCCTCACGCCGCGGCCGACCTACTGGGCGGACGGCCGCAAGGGGCCGGACGTGCACGCGCAGCCTCTCCAGCTGCGCGAGCGGCTGCGGCAGGAGCTGGGCGATTTCCCGCTCTTCGAGTTCTGGGGACCGCGCGCCGGGATCGCCAGCACGCGGTGGATCGCCGCGGCCGCCTTGAACGTCTTGCGCACCGAACGTCCGGGCCTGACGCTCGTGTACCTGCCTCATCTCGATTACGACCTGCAGCGGTACGGTCCGCATGGTCCGGAGGCGCGCCGCGCCGCCGCGGAGCTCGACGCCGAGGCCGGCAAATTGCTTGCTTGGGCCGAGAGCGAAGACGCGGACGCGCTGATCGTCAGCGAGTACGGGATCGAGGCCGCGACCGGAGCCGCTTTCCCGAATCGCGCGCTGCGGGCCGCCGGCCTGCTGCAGATCCACCCGGCGCGCAACGGCGCCCTGCTCGACCCGGGCAATTCGCGCGCCTTCGCCGTCTGCGATCATCAGTGCGCGCACGTCTACGTGCGCGACCCGGCCGACCTGCCGCGCACGCGCGCGCTGCTGGCCGCCCTCGACGGCGTCGAGCGCGTGTTCGGCGGCGACGAACTCGCCGCGCTCGGCCTCGATCACCCGCGCAGCGGCGAATTGTTCCTGCTGGCCGCGCCTGGGCGCTGGTTCGCCTATCCCTACTGGGATCCGGAGCGCGATCAGGAGCCGGACTTCGCGCGCACGGTGGACATTCATCGCAAGCCGGGATACGACCCGTGCGAACTGCTGCTCGACCCGACGCGACCGTGGCTGCGGGCGCGGCTGGGCGCGAAGCTGCTGGCGAAGCGGCTCGGCTTCCGCACGCGCTTCGATCCGGTGCCGCTCGACGCCGGCTTGGTGCGCGGCACGCACGGCCGGCCGCCGGCGCGGTCCGAGGAAGGGCCGGTGTGGATCGGACCGGAACGTCTCGCTCCCGGTCCGGAGCCGGTGGTGGCCGCGGCGCGCGCGTTGGCGGGGATTCGCTGAAGGCCTAGAGCCAGCGGCGATGACCCGTGTCGCGGGTCGCGCCGATGCTCAACACCCACTCGGCGCCGATGGCGTACCACTTCTGTTCGCCGGCTTCCGGATTGGTGTGCGACACGAACAGCGTCACTTCATTGACCGAGGAGAAGCGGTACGAGCCCCACACCGCGTGGTAGTGCGCGCCGTTGTCGGCGTCGAGGCCGGGCTGACCGAAGTGCGACAGCAAGCCGCCGGCGGACCAATGCTCATCCATGGTCCAGTCGTACATCAACCACTCGCCGCGCGAGGAGTCGGACACGAGCGTCGCCGGCGCGCCGGAACGGAACTCGTCCTTGTCCACCCACACCTCCAGGCTGACTTCGTGCGCTTGATCAGGACTCGGCTGCCAGCGCCAGCCGGCGTCGAAGCCGGTCAACAGGTGATGGACCTCGTCGCGCGCCACGCCGAGGCCGGGCACCGTGGTGAAGCGGACCTCGTTCGGAATCGCGAGCGCGCTGACGCCGGCGCGAAGTCCGACGTCGTCGCCGACGTCCCACTGCGCTTCGGCGCGTCCGTTGGCGGCCCAGTTCTGGATGCCGAAGCGGCCGAAGCCGTCCGCGGTGGAACCGGGGGCGGCGCCGAACTCGTTGCCGTCCACGTTCTGCCCCTCCACTTCGCTGGCCAGGCCCAGGCTCCAGCGGAAATTCCAGTCGCGCAGCGGGATGAGATGGTGCGCCTCCAGTCCGCGCACGGCCAGGTTGCCGCCGAAGAAACTGCGCCGCGGGCCGTCGAGCTGCGGCCCGGGGAACTCGTTGGCCAAGGTGGTGTTCCAGGCGCCGAGGTCGGCGTAGTACTGGCCGATCAGCAGGTGGAAATTGTCCGGCCAGAAGGGCAGCGGCAGGTCCTCGATGTTGGCCGCGGCTTCGCGCAGCACGAAGCTCGAGCCCGAACCCGGGTCGGTGAAATCCATCGTGGCGTATAGGTTGGCGGTCGAGTCCACCGGCGCGCGCAGGTGGAGCTGCGCGCTGCGCACGCGCACCTCGTTGAAGGAATTCTCCGAGTCGAGCTTCTCGGTGAAGGCGGTGAAGAAATCGAACAGCAGGCCGAACTCGAGCCGGCTCAACTGCTCGTCGCCGTCCTCCCACCACGGCCGCTGGCCCGGATCCTGGGTCGGGCCCTGCGGGGCCAGGGAGGAGAGCGCGAACAGCAGCGAGAGCGTGATCATGGCCGCGAAGACTCAGTCTATGGCCCTAAGATGGCGAATTCCATGCGAACCCACTCCCTCGGCCGCAGCGGCCTGCGCGTGCCGGCGCTCGGCCTCGGCTCCTGGATCACGCTGGCGGATCCTTCCGCCGTGGCGCCGGAGGCCGTCGTGCGCGCCGCCCTCGACGCCGGCATCAACTTTTTCGACACGGCCGACGTCTACGACTCCGGCCGCGCCGAGGAGCTCCTCGGAGCCGCGCTGGCGGGCCTGCCGCGCCACCACGCGGTGCTGGCGACGAAGGCCTTCTGGCCGATGTCCGCCGATCCGAACGACCGCGGCCTCTCGCGCAAGCATCTCTTCGAGAGCGTGCACGCCAGCCTCCGTCGGCTGCGCACCGACTACGTGGACTTGTTTCAGTGCCACCGCTTCGATCCGGAAGTCCCGCTCGAGGAAACCGTGCGCGCCTTCGGCGACCTCATGCGCCAGGGCAAGCTGCTGTATTGGGGCACGAGCCAATGGAGCGCGCAAAACCTGCGCGACGCCTGCCGCCTGTGCGACGCGCTCGGCGTCGCGCGCCCCATTTCCGAGCAGGCGCGCTTCAACCTGCTGTGTCGCGAGGTCGAGGCCGAAGTGGTGCCGACCGCGCGCGATCTCGGCGTCGGCTTCCTGTGGTGGTCTCCGCTGGCGCAGGGGGTGCTCAGCGGCAAGTATGCCGCGGGCAAGACGCCGCCGGCGGGCAGCCGCGCGGCCAGCGCGCGGCGCGTCGGCAGCTTCCTCGAGCAGGCCTTGGCCGAACCCGAAGTGCACGCGCGCGTCGCCAGGTTTTTGGCGGTCGCGCGCGCCGTCGGCTGCTCCCCCGCCGCGCTCGCGATTTCCTGGTGTCTCGACCGCGTTCCCGGCTCGACCGTGCTCATCGGCGTCACGCGCCTCGAGCAGTTCAGCGAGAACCTGGCGGCGCTCAGCGTTCCGTGGACGCCCGAACTGCGCGCACAGGTGGAAGCGGCCTTCGCCGGCACCCCGCTCGCGCTCTAGCGCCCGCCCCGCCAGCATTCCCCGCCCGTTAGACTGAGCGCGCCGCGGATGACGCAAGCACCTGATTCCACCCCCTACGGCGAGCCGCCTCCGGCGGCCGAGCGCCCCGTGCCGGCCAAGATGACCGTGCCGCGTCTGCAGGCGCGCAAGGGCACGGGCCAGCCGATTCTCTGCCTCACGGCCTACGACTACCCGACCGCTCGCTTGGTGGATGAGGCCGGCTTCGACCTCATCCTGGTGGGCGACTCGATGGCCAACGTGGTGCTCGGACATGCGAGCACACTCAAGATCACGCTGGACCAGATCATCAGCGCCACGCGCGCCGTGCGGCGCGCCGCCGACCGCCCGCTGATCCTTGCCGACATGCCCTTCGGCACCTTCCACACCGGCGCGCACGACACGATCAAACACGCGCTACGCCTCGTGCGCGAAGGCGGCGCCCACGGCGTCAAACTCGAGGGCGGCGCCGCGCGCGCGCACTTGGTGCGGGCTCTGGCCGAGGCCGACATTCCCGTGATGGGCCACATCGGCCTGCTGCCGCAGGCGGTCAACATGCGCGGCGGCTACAAGGTGCAAGGCAAGACCGGCGAGGCGGCGCGCGCGCTGCTGGCGGACGCCTTGGCGCTGCAGGATGCCGGCGCCTTCGCGCTCGTGCTCGAGGGCGTGCCGGCAGCGGTGGCGCGCCGCATCACCGAGCGCCTGCGCATTCCCACCATCGGCATCGGCGCGGGCGCCGGCTGCGACGGCCAGATCCTCGTGTTCCACGACGTCGTCGGCTTGAGTTTCGGACCGGCGCCGAAGTTCGTGAAGCGCTACGCGCAGGTCGCCGAGGTGATGCGCGCGGCGCTCGCCGCGCTGGTGCGCGAGGTGCGCGCCGGCGAATTCCCCGCCGCCGCGCACGAGTACGCCGCCGCGGACGACTTGCCTGCCGACTGGGACGCGGGCGTCGGTCCCGCCCCGTGGTCGCGCGCCGAAGCGCGGCCGGACGCCCTCTGATCGTCCGGCCGCTCGATCGCGCCGACGCGGCCGAGTTGGAGCTCGTGGCGCAGCGCATGCGCGACACGCTGGTGGAAGTCCTTGGTCCGGAACGCGGCCGCGCCTGGCATTCGCTCGAATGGCTGCGCGACCGCGTGCGCGCCCACCTCGACCCCGGGCGACTCGACGGCGTCGTGCTCCTCGCCGTCGACGCATCTGGCGAGATTCAGGGGCACCTGCTCGCGCGCCTCGAGCCCGGCACGGCGCCGCGCATCGGCCTCGTCGCCACCGTCTTCGTCGCGCCCGCGGCGCGGCGGCGCGGGATCGCCGGCGCCCTGTTCGACGCCGGCGAAAACTGGCTGCGTGCGCGCGGCGCGAAGATCCTCGCGTACGACACTGCCGAGGATCACGCCGGCATGCTCCGGCTGCTCGCGGCGCGCGGGTATGCCGTGAGTCTGCGCGCGCCCGAGCAATCCATGGTGCGCCTGACGCGCCCCGCCTGAAGCCGCGTGCGGACTAGCCGACGATGCCGAAGACCATGTTGGAGACCTGGCAGGCGCCGAGGTCCACCGCCTGGCTCCAGACGCTGCGGCCGCGCGCGCTGTTCGGGATCGCGAAAGTGACCAGCGCGGCGCCGAAGCGGTCGGATTGATCCGTGCCGATGAGGCGCAGCGGCGGCGAGAGCGAGAAGGCCACGTTGGTGCAGGGGCCGACGGTCATGGAGCCCGGGCCGCCTCCCGTCAGGGAGACGAAGAAGGCCACGTTGCGATTCGGGGTGGCGTTGGTGACTTCCCACACGCCAACGATTCCGTGACGCAGATTGTTGACGGTGAGAACGGGGACGCCGAGCGGGGCGGCGGAGGATTCAGGCTGGACGCTGGCGGCCAGCAGACTCAGGGTGAACGGGAGGAGCATGGCAGGGACCACCGGGGGCGCCCAGATCTTA
>CAZDMB010000101.1:0-9689 GCA_964506175.1 uncultured Planctomycetales bacterium
GAGCGAAGGCGGCGGACAGGCGCGCTTCCAGTAGGTGTAGAGGCTGCGGCGCCACAAGTCGTCGCCCTGCCCGCGCTCGTAGATGCGCGTGTTCGACTGCAGCATGGCCACCTCCTGCCACAGGCCCTCCGGCTGATAGGGCTTCACCGACGGACCGCCGAAGCGCTCGACCAGCAGGCCGGAGACGTAGAGCGCCTGGTCGCGCACCTCTTCCGCGCCGAGGCGGCGGCGCGGATAGGCCGACAACAGGCGGTTCTCCGGGTCGCGCTCACGCGCGTCCGGGCGCAGGCGGCTCGACTGGCGGTAAGTGGCGCTGGTGACGAGGCGGCGCATCATGGCCTTGACGTTCCAGCCGCCTTCGCGGAACTCGACAGCCAGCCAATCGAGCAGTTCCGGATGGCTGGGCCACTCGCCCTGCAGCCCGAAGTCCTCGCTCGTGCGGACGATGCCGATGCCGAACAGCATCTCCCACAGGCGGTTGACGTAGACGCGCGCCAAGAGCGGGTTCTCCGCGCTCGTCAGCCACTCCGCCAAGCCGAGGCGGTTCTGCGGCGCGCCCTCGGGCAGCTTGCCGAGCGCGGCCGGCACGCCGCGTTCGACGGGCCGATTCTTGTCCGGGTGGTCGTACTGGCCGCGCGTCAGCAAGAAGGTCGGCCGCGCGGTGGCCATTTCCTTCATCACCATCGTGCGCGGCACGGCCGCCTCGATGCCCTGGACCTCCTTCTGCAGCCCGGCCACTTCCTCCGTCAGCGCGCGGAAGCCGGGCGAGCGCTCGATGCGCCATGCGCGCTCCATGCGCGCGGCAAGGCCGTCGGCGCCATGCTCGCGGGCGGCCGACGGCGCCAGCGCCCAGACGAGGTCCGCGCTGAGTTCGCTCGCGCGCGGCTGCGCCTTCCAGTAGAAGCCGCCGATGCCGCCGGTGTTGACGACCTTCAGCACGAGGGTGTGCTCCCCCGCCGTCAGATCCAGGGTGAGCCGGTCCTGGTCGGCGGCAGCCGCGCGATCCACGCGGTTCTCGAAGACGCGCGCGCCGTCGAGGAACACCTGCACGCCGTCGTCGCTGCCGAGCGCAACTTCCACTTGGCGCGCGCTGGGAACGAAGAGGCGCTTGCCGGCGAAGGACACCGAGGGTCCGGCCGGCAACTCCAAGTTGACGCGGCCGTCCATCAGCGCGCCGACGAACACCCAGGAGTAGGCGTCCGGCGGATACTTCTTGCCGAAGTCGATGGCGGCGTCCGCTTCGGGGCCGAAGATCTGGTCGTAGGCGCCGTAGCGGTCCTCCGGTTTGTACGGCCAGGTGCCGTACCAGCGCGTGTCCGCCGCCGGCAGCGCCGCCAAGCCCGCCTCCGCGATGCGCCCGGGCGTCAGGCGCACGCGCCCGAGCACGTGGTTGTCGTACACCGACTGGTAGGAGAGCGTGACGTGGAGGTCGGTGCCGCCGGCGTAGCCGAAGGCTTCGTCCGCGAGGAACATGGCGGTGCGTCCGCCGCTCACTTCGTGCGACTGCACCGCCCAGCCGCGCGCCGGCGAGGGATCGAGGACGTTGGTGACGTCGAAGTCGCCGTTCTGCTGCTCGTGGTCCGCCCACGCCCACACCAGCGGCACGCGGCGGCGCTGCGCCGGATCCTTGACGGACACCGCTTCGAGAGTGACCGCGGAGAGCACGGCGTTGCCGTTCGGCCCGCGGCCGACGCGGCCCTGCGGCAGGCTCGGATCGGTCAGCGCCTCGAGCAGCAAGAGGCGCAGGCCCGTCTCCTGCGTGCGCAGCACGAACTGATGATCGTCGCGCGCGGGATTGGGGCCGGAGGCCAGCACCGAGCCGTCCGGCTGCGGGGTGAGCGTCGCGCCGGCGGTGGAGGCGGCCTCGGTCACCTGCGCGGCGGCCCAGACGACGCCCGCCTCGGCGGCGGCGTCGCGCAAGAACGCGGCGTAGCGCTGGTCGTCCTCCGGCATCGGCTGCGCCAGGCGCGCCTGCGCGTCGGCGAGCCGCGCGCGCACCTCCTCGAGGCGGCGCTGCTGCTCCGGCATGGGCACGGCGAGGAAGGGTTCGAGCGCGCGATTGGAGTCCGGCACCTGCGAGTAGATGCCCGGCTCCTCCACCGAATTGAAGAAGGCGAAGAGGCGGTAGTAGTCCTCCTGCGACACCGGGTCGAACTTGTGCTCGTGGCAGCGCGCGCAGCCGAAAGTCAGGCCCAGGAAGACGCTGCCGGTGGTGTTGGTGCGATCCACCGCGTATTCGACGCGGTATTCCTCGTCGATCGCGCCGCCCTCGTCGCTGGTGACGTGGTTGCGGTTGAAGCCGCTGGCGACGATCTGGTCGAGCGTCGCGCCGGGCAGCAGGTCGCCGGCCAACTGCTCGGTGACGAAACGATCGAAGGGCATGTCGTCGCGGAAGGCGCGCAGCACCCAGTCGCGGTATGGCCAGATCTGGCGGCCGGCGTCCATGTGGATGCCGCTCGTGTCCGCGTAGCGCGCGGCGTCGAGCCACGGCGTGGCCATGCGCTCGGCGTAGCGCGAGGCGTAAGGCTCCTCCTGCAGGAGGCGATCCACCCACCGCTCGTAGGCGTCGGGGCGCTCGTCGGCGAGGAAGGCGGCGGTTTCCTCGGGCGTCGGCGGAAGGCCGGTGAGGTCGAGGAAGACGCGGCGCAGCAGCAGCGCGCGGTCGGCCTCGGGATTGGGCGCGAGGCCCTCTTCCTCCAGGCGCGCGAGCACGAAGCGATCCACCTCGTTGCGCGGCCACGCGGCCGCGTGCACCGCCGGCACCGGCGGACGCGCCGGCGGCGTGAAGGCCCAGTGCGGTTCGTACGGCGCGCCATCCTCGATCCAGCGGCGCACCAACTCCTTCTCCTCGTCCGACAGCGGCTTCTTGTTGCTGTCCGCCGGCGGCATCGCGTCGTCGTCGTGCGCGTTGACGCGGCGCCACATCTCGCTGGCTTCCGGATCTCCTGGCACCAGTGCCGCGTAGCCGCCGCGATCGGCGATCGCTTCCTCCCGCACGTCGAGGCGGAGTTCTTCCTGGCGCGCGGCCGGGTCCGGACCGTGGCATTTGAAGCAGCGGTCCGCGAGGATCGGCCGGATGTCGCGGCCGAAGCGCACCGGCGCGCGTCCGGCGGCGACGGCGTCGGCATGAGCCGGCAGCAGGAGCGGCGCCACGGCGGCGGCGGCCAGGCTCAGGCTGGCGAGGAGGCGCGGGAAGTGCGGGGACAACTTCATCGGCGGGACGGAACGTCGAAACTCCATCCTATCTAAGGGAAGAGGCCGTGGCCGCCCCCTCCGGGACTGCGGTAGGCTTGCCTGAAATGATTCTAAGCCTCCTTCTCGCCCTTGCACCGCAGGAAGTCCTGGGCGGCCACGGCGCGGAAATCCAGCAGGCTTGGCTGGAATCGATGGTGCACGCCGCCGCCGCCCGGCCGCTGCCAGCCAGCATGGAAGAGGCCGAGGCGCGCAAGCTGGAGGGGCGGGCGGACTTGCTGCGCGGCCTCGGCCTGGATCCGGCGCTGACGCGCACCCCGCTCGAAGCGCAAGTGACGGGCGTTTTGCAGCGCGACGGCTACCGCATCGAGAAGATTGCGTTTCAGAGCCGGCCGGATTTCTGGGTCACGGCGCACCTCTACGTGCCGGCGGGTCCGGGCCCCTTCCCGGTGATCCTCAATCCGCACGGCCACTGGGGCTGGAAGAAGTTCGAGCCGGTGGTGCAGGCCCGGCTGATCGCCGAGGCCAAGCACGGCTACCTGGCGATGGTGGTGGACTCGCCGGGCAATTCCTTCGAGGGCGGCCGGCCGGTCGAGCGGCGGCAGGAAGGCACGCACCATGATTTCCGACTCGCCCTGTCCAGCGGCAACACCACCGGCTTTTACGTGTGGGACCTGATGCGCGCGCTCGACTACCTGGAGAACCGGCCGGAGGCCGACATGAGCCGGATCGGCATCACGGGCGCGAGCGGCGGCGGCACGGCCACGCTCTACACCTTTGCCGCGGATCCGCGCATCACGGCGGCGGTGCCGGTGGTCTACGCCACCAGCCTGGAAGTCAATCCGCACAACGGCTGCGAGTGCAACCACGTGCCCGGCACACTGCGCATCGGCGACCGCTCGGACGTGCTGGCGCTGCGCGCGCCGGCGCCGGTGCTGGTGATCGGCGCGCGTGAGGACGGCGAGTTTCCGCCGGCCGGGACGCAGCGCACCGGCGAGAAGCTGCGCGCCATCTGGGACCTCTACGGCAAGGGCGCCGACGCGCGCTGGCTGCTCTTCGACGGCCCGCACGACTACAACCGCCCGATGCGCGAGGCGATGCTCGGCTTCTTCGACCAGCATCTGCGCGGCGTCGGCGACGGCGCGCCGGTGCCCGAGCCGGAAATCCGCACCGAGCCGCCGGACGCCGCGGAGCTGGTCGTGCTGCCGGAGTGGCCGGAGGGAACGCGCACGATGGAGAAGCTCGCCGAGAAGCGCCTGCAGCGGATGGGGCAGCCCGAGGTGCCGGATCTGCGTTGGCGACAGGCTTGGCCGCAACTCGGCAGCCTCGCATTCGACGTCGTGCGGGAGGAAGGCGGCGCGCGCCTGCTGCGCATCCACGCCGAAGGCATGATCGATCTGCCCGCGGCGCTGTGGCTGCCGGCCGCCGCGCCGCGCGCGCTCGTCCTGATGCTGGACGACGCCGGCAAGGACGAAGCCGCGCGGCGCTTCCAGGCCGCCGGCCTGGCGCAGGCGGGCTTCGCCTGCCTCGCGGCGGAGCTGCCCGGAACCGGCGAGTTGCAGAAACTGGACGTCCGGCTGGCGCACTACCTTGGCTGCGGGCCGACGACGATCGCGGCCTGGCACCTGCGCGCGCTCGCGGCCGCGCTTCGCGGCGCCGCCGCGCCTGCCGCCGGGGCGCCCTTCGTGATCCTTGCCGACGGTCCCTACGTCACGAGCGCGATGATCGACGCCCTCGACGGCGCCGAGCCGCCCGCCTGGACGGTCGGGCTGGACGCGATGCGCACCTGGGGCGAGCCCTTCGCGCGCGAAATCACGCCGCTGGCCGTCCTGCCGCTGGCGATCAACAACGAACGCCTGGAAGTGATGCGCGCGCGCAGCAAGCAGCCGGCCGTGTGGCAGTTCCGCGGCGCGCTCGAGCCGGACTGGCTCCCGGAATTGGTGAAGCGTTTTCCGGCGCGCTAAGGAAACTCCTGCAGCAACTCGGCGGTGATCCTCTCCATCGCCGGACCGCGCGCGCCGTCGTTGCAGGCGGTCAGCACCGCCAGCCCGCGCTCCGGCAGGATCCAGATCACTGCGTACCACAGCGTGTTGCTGCCGGAGTGCCCGAGCAGGCGCGTCTTGTCCGGGCCGAATTCGGCGCTGATCCAGCCCAGCGCATAGCGCGCCGCCCCGCTCTCCGCGACCGGCGCGTGCAACCGCTGCAGCAGCGGCTGCTCCTTCTCCGGGCGCATGTGCCAGCGCGCGTATTTGGCCCAGTCCTCGAGCGTCAGGCTGACCCGTCCGGCGGGAGCAAGCGCCTCCGGGTTGTCCGCACCCGGGCCGGGCGGCACCGGCCGGCCGTCGGCGCCGTGGCCGCGCGGCCCCGCCGCCGGCGCGCCGAAACCGGCGGAGTCCATGCCGAGCGGCGCGAACAGCCGCGCGCGCATCAATTCCTCATAGCTCTGTCCACTGGCGCGCTCCATCATCGCGCCGGCGATGACGTAGCCGGAGTTCGAGTACAGGTAGCCGGCGCCCGGCGGCTGCTCCGGCGGCTCCGCCGTCAGCGTGTCGAGCAGCAGGCGGCGCTGCGCGGCCGGGGTCAGTCCGTCCCGGCGCAGGCGGGCCCACAGCTGCGGCCGCTTCCGCATGACGTCGCCGTCGGCGCCGGCGGTGTGTGACAGCAGCCGCGCGAGCGTGGCCCCCTGCCACGCCGGATCCATCCGCGCCGCGGCTTCCGGAAAAACGCTCGCGGGAGTCGAATCCCAGGACAGCAGTCCGTCGGCGACGAGCATGGCGGCGACGCTGGCCGTCATGGATTTGGTGCAGGAGCCAATGTGCCAGCGGTCATCGCCGGCCGCTGCGTCCTCGCCGCCGCGCGCGCACACCCCGGAGGCGCCCGCGGCCAGCGTGCGCTCGCCGTCCGTCACCAGCGCCGCCAGCGCCGGCATGCCGTCCCGCGCCACGCGCGCGGCCAGCCACGGCCCCAGATCGCGCACCGCCGGCGCGGCCTCCTGCGCCAGCAGCAGCAGCGCGACGAGCATGGCGCGAGGATACTCCGGCCGCCCTCGCCCCTGCGCCTTGCGGTGGCGCTAGCATTCCGGCCGTGACCTTCGCCGTCGGCTTCGTGCTGGCCTTGCTCGCGGTGGCCTTGGTCCTTTTCGTGCTGGAGCGTTTTCCGCCGGATGGCGTCGCGCTCGGCTGCGTCGTGGTGCTGGTGGTCGGCGGCATCCTCACACCCAAGGAAGCCTTCGGCGCCTTCGGCAACGAGGCGCTGATCACGGTGGCCGCGCTCTTCGTGGTGGCGGCCGGGCTCATCCGCACCGGCGCGGTGGATTTCCTCGGGCGCAAGATCCTCGCCTTCGGCAAGGGCAGCGAGGCGCGCACGATGATCGCGCTGATGCTGACCGCGGCGGCGGCCTCGGCCTTCATCAACAACACGCCCATCGTCGTCGTGTTTTTGCCGATCGCGTTGTCGCTGGCCGCCGCCACGCGCACGCCGGCCTCCAAGCTGCTGATGCCGCTGTCCTTCGCCACCATCGCGGGCGGCATGTGCACGGTGATCGGCACCAGCACCAACGTGCTCGTGTCCTCGACGCTGCCCAAGTTCGGCCTCGAGCCGCTGCCGATGTTCACGCCGCTGCCGCTGGCGGTGATCGGGCTGGCGATGACGGTGCTGTATCTGGCGACGATCGGCCGGCGGCTCCTGCCCTCCCGCACCGGCGTCGTGACCGCCACCGCCGGCGGCGCGATCGCGGACTACGTGACGGAGTTGGAGCCCACTCCCGGCAGCCCGCTGCTCGGCACGCCGATCGCGGAGCTCGCGCGCGTCGGCAAGGAGCGCGGCCTGAGCCTCGTGCAGGTGATTCGCGGCGAGTACATCTACGACCCCAACGCCGCGGGCATGGTGCTGGAGGCCGGCGACGTGCTGGTGGCGCAAGGCGACGCCGCGGCGCTGCACGGCCTGCTGCGCATCGAGGGCCTGGCGATCGCGCCGGAGTTCGCCGGCAGCGCGCTGACGGCGTCCGGCAAGAACGTGACGCTGGCGGAGCTGCTGGTGCGGCCGCCGTCCACCGCGATCGGCGAGCGCGTGCGCGATCTCAACCTGTACGCGCGCCACGGCGTGGCGGTGCTGGCGGTGCAGCGGCACGGGCACCACATTCGCGAGAAGGTGGCGGACCTGCGCCTGCGCATCGGCGACGTGCTGTTGGTGCTGGCCGAGGAAGCGGCGCTCAAGGGCCTGCAAGAATCGCGCAACTTCATGCTGATCCAGGGCGCGCAGGAGAAGGTGAAGCTGCCACACAAGGCGAGCCTGGCGATCGGCATCACGCTGGCCGTGGTGGCGGTGGCTTCCCTCAACGTGGCGCTGCTGCCGATCTCCATCCTGGCGGTGGCGGCGGCCGTCTCGATGGTGGCGACCGGCTGCCTCGGCGCGCGCGACGCCTACCGCGCTCTCGACCTGCCGGTGCTGCTGCTGATCGCCGGCGCGATCTGCCTGGGACTGGCGATGGACAAGAGCGGCGCGGCGGCGTTCCTGGCCCACGGCCTGGCGAAGGCGGCGGCGCCCTTCGGCGACGTCGGGCTGCTCTCCATCCTCTACCTGATCACGAACGTCCTGACGGCGTTGATCTCGAACAACGGCGCCGCACTGCTGATGCTGCCGATCGCGCTGGCGGCGGCGAACGGCGCCGGCTTGAGCCCGACGCCCTTCGTGCTGGCCATCATGTTCGCGGCCTCGATCGACTACTCGACGCCGATCGGCTACCAGGTGAACACCATCATCTACGGGCCCGGCGGCTACCGCTTCACCGACTTCGTCAAGGTGGGCGGTCCGCTCAACCTCATGTGGTGGATCCTGGCGACGCTGCTCATCCCGGTGTTCTGGCCCTTGCAGCCGGTCTGAGGGGGCGACCTGAGGCAGCCGCCGGGCGGGTATAGGATGGGCGCCATGCAAGTCGCTCCCCTGCTCGCCCTGACCGCGCTCGCCTGCGCTTGCGCGAACCCCGCCCCGACCACCGCAGATGCCGCAGATGCCGCGGACGCCGGCGCGCCGCCGCAGGCGCCGGTCACCGCCGAGCACGAATGGCTCCGCCAGCTGGCCGGCGACTGGACGGTGGAGGGAGAGGCGATCTCGGATCCCTCGGCGCCGCCGGAGCCGATGGAATGGTCCGAGTCCGCGAGCATGTTCGGCGACTACTGGTTGGTGTCCGACGTCGCGTCCGACTTCGACGGCGTGCCCTGGCGGGGCCGGATGACCATCGGTTGGGACAGTTCGAAGAATGCCTTCGTCGGCACCTGGTTCGACAACTTCGGCGACTTCATGTGGAACTACCGCGGCTCGCTCGACGCCTCGCGGCGCACGCTGACGCTGGAGGCCGAGGGGCCGGACATGACGAATCCGGGGCACATGACGATGTTCCGCGACGTGCTCGAGATCCTCGGGCCCGGCCGGCGGAGCCTCACCTCGTGGGCGTACACCAACGGCACCTGGGTGCGCTTCATGAGCGCCACCGCGACGCGCCGCTAGCGCCCGCATACATTCCAAAGTGCTCGGCGTTTGGTGCCAATCTGTGATGAGCGCCACGCTCGGCTGAACCGCCGGCGTTGGATCACAAGCAGCCACCAAACGCCTACGGTTTTCGGAGCGAGCCCGCCCCGGCCGTGGAACAAGTTTCACGGCCGAGTTGGCCGGATCAGAGCAGCATCAGGCTCGGCTGCTCGAGCATCTCCTTCACGCGCATCATGAAGCGGGCGCCGTCGGCGCCGTCCACGAGGCGGTGGTCGATGCTGATCGAGAGCAGCATCACCTCGCGCGCGACGATCGCGTCGCCGACCACCACCGGGCGCTTGCGCATGGCGTGGACGCCGAGGATCGCCACTTCCGGGAAGTTGATGATCGGCGTCGCGAACATCCCGCCGATGTTGCCGGCGTTGGTGATGCTGAAGCTGCCGTCCTTGAAGTCGTCGGGCTTCAGCTTGCCGGCGCGCGCGCGGTTGCCGACGTCGCTCAGGTCGGCGGCGAGCTGCAGCAGGCCCTTGAGATGCGCGTCCTTGACCACCGGCACCACCAGCCCGTTCGGCGTGTCCACCGCGATGCCGAGGTTGACGTACTTCTTGACGACGATCTCCTGTTTCTCTTCGTCGAGCTCGGCGTTGAGCTGCGGGAACTCCTGCAGCGCCAGCGCGGTGGCCTTCATGATGAAAGGCATGTAGGTGAGCTTGAGGCCGTAGCGCTCGGCGGCCTTCTTCGCGAGTTCGCGCGCAGCGACCAGTTCCGTGCAATCCACTTCCTCGATCAGCGAGAAGTGGGCGGCCGTGCGCTTGCTGCGCGCCATCGCCTCCGCGGTCTTGCGGCGGATGCCGCGGAAGGGAATGCGGTCCACCTCGCGCGCGCCGGCGATCGCGGCGAAGGCGGGGAGGGCCTTGGCGGGAGCGGGCGTGGCGGCGGCGGCCGGCGGCGCGGCGGCCGAGACGGCGGCCGGTGCCGGGGCCGCGGCGGCGGCGGCGCGGGCCGGGGCC
>CAZDMB010000102.1:0-5113 GCA_964506175.1 uncultured Planctomycetales bacterium
AGTCGCCGCAGCGCTTCCAGCCACTCCCAGGCGCCCTCTTCCTCCGGTCCCGCGTCCGCGACGAGATCTTCGAACACGCGCGCGAACAGGCGGCGCAGCGCTTGCGGCCTCTCGAAGTGCGCGCGTACCAGGGCCTCGCTCAGCCGCCGCAGGTCTGCCGCGCGCGCCTCGCCCTCCGGCGCCCGTCCGCACCAGCGCTGGAACAACTCGTCGAAGGAGCCGCCGCCACGCTGCGGATGCAGGAACGCCGCCAGGCCCTCCACGTCCAGGACGGTGGGCGGCCGCGCCTGCGGACAGAGCAGCGCGAAGCGCGCGAGGAACTCCGCGCGGCCGCGCGCGATCACCACCGTGCGGCCCGCCAACTCCGCCCATGCCGAGGGCAAGGTGTCGCGCCACGCGGGCAAGGCGCGCAGGCGCTCGCCGCTCAATCCGAGTTCCGCCAGCCGCCGCGGCGCGTGCTTCGGCGCCTGCGACGCGCTGAAGGGCGAGCACCAGAGCGGCGCGATGACGTCCGCCCGGCCTTCGCCGGCGACGAAGGTCGCGGCCTCGGTGAAAAACACGCCGTCGCGCGCCGGGTCGGGACCCGCGGACCAGGCCGCGCAGAAGACGGGATCGGTGAACGCGGGCATCCGGGATTCGCCAAGGCGGCGGCGCGTCGCGATAATAGCCCGCGAGCCGGCCGCCGGCTCCTTCCCCGCCTCTCGCCGCACCTTCCGCCATGCTCGAAATCACGGACATCCCCGTCGAGGGCTACGAGCGCGTCCGCCGCGCCGTGGACTCCACGCGCGGTCTGCACGCCATCATCGCCGTCCACAGCACGGTGCTGGGCCCCGCCCTCGGCGGCATGCGCTTGTGGCCGTACCACTCGGTGGAGGAGGCCAAGACCGACGTCATGCGTCTGGCCCGCGGCATGACCTACAAGGCCGCCTGCGCCGGCCTGAACCTCGGGGGCGGCAAGTCCGTCATCCTGGCGAAGCCCGAAGACAAGACGCCGGCGCTGTTCGAGGCGATGGGCGAGTTCGTCCAGAGCTTCGGCGGCAGGTACATCACCGCCGAGGACGTGAACACCAAGGTCGAGGACATGGGGCACGTCGCGCGCAAGACGCAGTTCGTCGCGGGTCTCGCCGGCAAGTCCGGCAATCCCTCGCCCAAGACCGCCTGGGGTTGTTTCCTCGGCCTGCAGGCGACCTTGCAGGAAGTCTTCGGCAATCCCGAAGTGAAGGGCCGGGTGGTCGCCATCGAGGGCGCCGGCTCGGTGGGCAGCGTCTACGCCGAGCTCATCGCCAAGGCGGGCGGCCGTGTGCTCGTGGCCGACATCAAGCAGGAGTCGGCGGAGCGCGTGGCGAAGGCCACCGGCGGCGCGGTGCTGCGGCCGACGGAGATCTACAAGGCCGCCTGCGACGTGTTCGCGCCGTGCGCGCTCGGCGGTTCCTTGAACGACGAGACCATCCCGCACCTGCGCTGCAAGGCGGTGGTGGGCGCCGCCAACAACCAGTTGCTGGACGCGCGCCACGGCGAAGCCCTGCGCGACCGCGGCATCCTGTACGCGCCGGATTACGTGGTGAACGCCGGCGGCCTCATCAACGTCTACGACGAATTGATGCCGGGCGGCTACGACGAGAAGCGCTCGCTGGCCAACGCCGAGAAGATCAAGGACAACCTGCGCGAGATCTTCCGCATCAGCCGCGAAGAGGGCCTCAGCACCGCGCGCGCGGCCGACCGTTTCGCCGAGCGGCGCATCGAAGCCGCGCGCAGCAAGCAGGCCGGAGCGCGCCGCTAGGCGGTAATCACCTCGATTTCCGTCTCGGTCACCATCAGCGTGTGCTCGGTCTGGGCGATGCGCACTTTCGGGTCCGGGTCGGCCAGCGGGGGATACTCGGCGAGGCAGCCGATGCGCAGGAGGCGCGCCAAGGTGGCGTCCACCGCGGCCGGCGGGAGCGGGCCGAGCGAGCGCCGGGCGAACGGCAGCGTGTTCATGCGCTCGATCGCGGCCCACACCTCCGGATCCACGTCCTTCATCTTGCGCGGCGCGCGCTCGAGCAGAAAGATCTCGCTGCGTCCGGTCTCGTGCACCTGGCCGGCGCCGTCCGTGGCGAAGGGCTCGACGGCCACGACCATGCCCGGGCGCAGCACGTCCTTTTGCCCGCGCTCCGGATGGGCCGGCACGGCGGGGGCGCAATGCACGCACCAGCGGCCGACGCCGTGGCCGGTGAGATTCCACACCGGGCGAAAGCCGTGCGCGAGAATCGCCTGCTCGATGGCGACGCTCATCGCGTGCACCGTGCCGCCCGGACGGGCGGCGCCGATCGCGGCGCGCAGGCCGGCCGCGCTGGCCTCGACCAAGGTGCGGTAGCGCGGGTTCTCGCCGAGGTACACGGTCTGGGCGGTGTCGGCGACGTAGCCGTCCACCTCCACGCCGATGTCCACCTTGACCACGTCCTCCGCTTCGTAGCGCAACGGGTCCCCGGGCCGCGGGCAATAGTGCGCGGCGATGTGATTGCGGCTCGATTGCGCCGGAAACGCCATTCCAGCTCCCTGCGAGCGGATGTAATCCTCGACCGCCAGCAGGACCTCCTCCAGGCGCGCGCCCGGCTGGATGCGCGCCACCGCCAACTCGCGGGCCGCGCGCGCGATGCGCCCGGCGGCGCGGAACTTCTCGCGTGCCTCCGGCGCGAGCGCGGGCAGTTCGGTGACGCGCATCAAGGGAGGGAAAGTCTAGGGGCGCGGATTTCCCGGATCCGGCTCCAGTCCGCCCTCCGGCCAGCCGATAGACCGACGGACCCGTCGGCCCGCCATGATCCAACTCCAGACCGGCCAGCGCATCGGCCCCTACCGGATCACCGGCTTTCTCGGCCGCGGCGCCTTCGCGCAGATCCACCTCGCGGAAGATCTCCAAGGGCGCGCCGTCGCCCTCAAGGTGGGCGACACGAGCGGCGGCGGCAAGTTCCTGCCGCGCCTGCCGGAGGTCACGGTGACGCGCGACGCGCGCGCCGTCAGCCCGGACGAGGCGCTGGCCGAGGCCCTGTTCCTCGATCCCGAATCGGGCGCGCGGCCGGAGGTGCTCGATGCCGCCGAAGTGGACGATCTCATCGAGCGCGAAGCCGTGCTGCTCGAGCGCGCCCAAGGCCGCGGCACGCCGGCCTTTCACGGCGTGATTCGCCCGCACGGCCGGCCCGTGATCGTGATGGAGGCGGTGCGCGGCGCCACGCTGCGCGACCGCATCCGCACGCTCGAGGGCGTGCGCCTCTCGTGGCTGGCGGACCTGTGCCGCACGCTCGAGGAACTCGGCGCGCGCGGCTGGCCCTGCCACGGCGACGTCAAGCCGGAGAACGTGCTCGCCGCGGACGACGGCCGCCTGCTCCTCATCGATCCGGTGCCCGAGTCGTGCCGTGCGGACCGCATCGTCACCACGCCGGCCTACAACCCCTTCCTGCGATGGGACGCCAAGGGCGACGCGCAGGCGGTGGCGATCATGCTCTATGAACTGCTGGCGGGCGGGTTGCCCTTCGCCGCCACGCCCTGGCCCCTGGCCGGCACTTCCAGCGCCGCGCATTCGGAAGAAGAGCGCCGTCTCTCGCTCTCGCTGTTCTTGTCCTATCCGCCGCTGCGCGAGGTCAATGCGTTGAGCCCGGTTTCGCTGGCCGAAGCCATCCATCGCGCCTTCTGCGATCCGCGCGCCGGCCTGGCGGATCTCCGCCGGGACATCGAAGCCTTCCTGCTGCGGGACTGAGCGCCGGGCCTAGAATGGCGGCGCATGACCGCCGTCGCGAGGCGCACGCTGATTCTCGGCCACAGTCCCGACCCGGACGACGCCTTCATGCACTGGGCGCTCGCCACCGAGCGCCTCGACACCGGCGGACTGCGCTTCGAGCACCGCCTGGAGGACATCGAAACGCTGAACCGGCGCGCGCTGCGCGGCGAATACGAGATCACCGCCGTCAGCATCCACGCCTGGGCGCACGTCGGCGGCAAGTACGCCCTGCTCAATCACGGCGCCAGCATGGGCGAGGGCTACGGCCCGCGCATCGTCGCGCGGGAGGCGTTCGCGCTCGAGCGCCTGCGCCACGGCGGCGGCAAACGCATGGCGGTGCCGGGCGAATGGACGAGCGCGCACCTGGCGGCGCAGTTGCGCATCGGCGCCTACGAGTACGGCTTGGTCGACTTCGACAAGATTCCGGAAGCGGTCGCGCGCGGCGACTACGACGCGGGCTTGCTGATCCACGAAGGGCAGCTGACCTTCCAGCAGCTCGGTCTCGTGCTGCTCGAGGATCTCGGCGCCTGGTGGGGTCAGGAAACCGGCGGCCTGCCCCTGCCGCTCGGCGGCAACTGCGTGCGCCGCGATCTCGGCGCGCTCGTGCCCGAGGTGTCGCGCCTGCTGCAGGCCTCGATCCGCGAGGGGCTGGCGCATCGCGCGGAAGCGGTGGCCTACGCGCTGAACTTCGGCCGCGGCCTGACCCTCGCCCAAGCCGACGAGTTCATCGGCATGTACGTCAATGCGCGCACTCTCGACTATGGCGAGGACGGCCGCGAGAGCGTGCGCTTGTTCCTGCGGCGCGCGCGCGCGGCCGGCCTCATCCCCGACGGTCCCGCGCCCGACTTCGTGCGCTAGGGCGACGCTGAACAGGTGCTTTCGCTTCGGCGCGAGGCATCGCGCCCGGGGCGGAATGAATGTTCAGCGATGCCCTAGTAGCCGCCTTCCTCGCCGCCGAACAGGCGCCGATGCTCCATGTAGATGCATTCGCCGACCAGGGTTTCCATCCCGGCGGCGCGCGCCACCCGGGCGGCGTCCTCGTTCTCGGCGCCGGGCTGGAGCCACAGCACCTTGGCGCCGGCGGCGAGCGCCTCGCCGACGATCGCGGGCACGTGCTCGGGGGCGCGAAACACGTCCACCACGTCCACGCCGCGCGGGATCATCGCGGTGACGCCGGCGACGCCGCGCTCCGCCAGCGCGGGATTGACCCGCGTCACGGCGTAGCCGACGCGCTCGAGGTAGTCCGCGATCCAGTGGCTCGGCCGGTCCTTCTTTTCCGACCAGCCGACCACCGCGACGCTTTTCGTCTGCTTGAGGATGTCGGCGATCGCGCGCATCAGTCGAGGTTCAGCCACACGGACT
>CAZDMB010000102.1:5123-9597 GCA_964506175.1 uncultured Planctomycetales bacterium
GATGGCGTCCGCGCCCAGGTCGCGGCCGAAGCCGGATTCCTTGAAGCCGCCGAACGACAGCGCCGGATCGTAGAGGTTGTAGGCGTTCACCCACACCGTGCCGGCGCGGAGGTCGCGCGCCAGCGACAGCGCGCGGCCGACGTCGCGCGTCCACACCGCCGCCGCCAGGCCGTAGCGCGACTGATGCGCGATGCGCAGCGCGTCCTCGGGCTTGTCGAAGGGAATCACCGCCATCACCGGGCCGAAGATCTCCTCCTGCGCCAGCGGCGCGGCCGGATCCACGTCGGCGAAGATGGTCGGCGCCACGTAGTAGCCCTTGCCGCCGCCGGCCTCCTGGCGCAGGTCCTTGCCCCCGGCCACGAGGCGCGCGCCCTGGCGGCCTTTCTCGAACCAGCCCAGCACGCTCTCGTACTGCGCCGCGTTGCACACCGGGCCCATGCGCACGCCCTCCTTCAGCGGATGGCCGACGGTGGTCTTGGCCGCCGCCGCCGCCAGCTGCTCGAGGAAGGCCGGGTAGGCTTCGCGCTGCACCAGCACGCGCGAGCCAGCCGCGCACACTTCGCCCTTGTTGTAGAACACGCCGGTCATGGCGCCGCGCACCGCGGCCTTCTGGTCGGCGTCGGCGAACACGATGTTGGGGGATTTGCCTCCCAATTCCAGGGTGACGCGCTTGAGAGTGGCGGCGGCTTCGCGCTGGATGGACCTGCCGACCTCGGTGCTGCCGGTGAAGGAAATCTTGTCCACGCGCGGATGGCGCACGAGCGCGGTGCCGACCTGCGAGCCGCTGCCGGTGACGACGTTGAACACGCCCGGCGGCAGCCCGGCTTCGGCGGCCAGCTTCGCCAGCCACAGCGCCGTCAAGGAGGTCTGCTCGCTCGGCTTGTGCACGATCACGTTGCCGCAGGCCAGCGCCGGCGCGATCTTCCACGCCGCCATCAGCAGCGGGAAGTTCCACGGCGTGATCAGGCCGCAGACGCCGATCGGTTCGCGCAGGCGCAGGCCCATGGCGTTGCCGGCCAGCGGCAGGACGCCGCCCTCGATCTTCGTGACCCAGCCGGCGTAGTAGCGGAAGATCTCGCCCACCAGCGGGATCTCGATCTTGCCCGAGTCGAACGCGGTCTTGCCGGTGTCGTAGGTCTCGCACAGCGCGAGGTTCGCCCGATGCTGGTCCACCAGTTCGCCGATGCGCCACAGGATCTTGGCGCGCTGGGCCGGCGCCATGCGGCGCCAGGCCGGGTTCGCGAAGGCGGCGGCGGCCGCCGTCACCGCCCGCTCCACGTCGGCGGCGTCGCCGGCGGCGATCTGGGCGTGCACGCGCTCGGTCGCCGGATCCACCGACCCCACGGTGCGGCCGGAAGCCGGCGCCACCCACTCGCCGCCGATGAAATGGCAGGCCGGGGGGTATTCCGGGACCGGCAGGGCCGCCTGGGCCGGGGAAATTGAAGTGGAGGAACTCATTTTCTGTCCGATTGTAGGGGAAGAGGCCTTCTGCGGATGCCGGTCGAACAGCAGCCGGAGGACCCGTCGGGTCTTCCGACCGTCCATGTCCTCGTTTCCGAAGATTTCTTCTGGGAGCGGGTCGTGGCGATTCTTCGTGCGCTGCGGAAAGAGCCGCGCACCCCCGTCTGGGCGCAGGGGGGGGTCTTCGAGCAGATCGCCGGCCAGCCCGCCCTGGGCGCCGTCATCGACCTGGAGGATGCCGCTTTTCCGGCGCTCGAGGTCCTCCGGCGCATCCTGCAGGACAAGCGCACCCGGGACTGGGTCCTGGTGGTCTACTGTTCGCACGAAGCCAAGGAGCTGCAGGCGGCGGCCACCGCCCTCGGGCAGGTGGTCGTGCCGCGCTCCACCTTCGCCGGCAACTTGGTCAAGGTTCTGCAGGTGTTCGGCCCGCCGGACGCCAAAGAGTCCTAAGTCCTTATTTCTTGGCCTTTTACGCGGGAAGCTCGGGCCCGCGCCGGGCGGCGGGACTTGCCAGAACCCTCACCGGCGGCTAGAATCTTCCACCTCTGGAGCACGGGCCTCGGTCGGTGATCCAGGGTTGCGCAGCCTCTGGAGGTTCGTCTCCCCCTGCCCTGACGCTGCGCGCCGCAGCCCTTCCAAGACACCCAGCCCTGGATCGAGCGTGGTCAAACTCTACATCAAACCGAACTGTAAGACCTGCGAGAAAGCGGTCACCTACCTGAAGAAGAAGGACGTCCCTTTCGAGGAGGTCGACATCCTGACCTCCCCGCCGGCCAAAAAGCTGCTGGAAAAGGCCGTGGACGCTCTCAATCCGAAGGACGCCTTCAACAAGAAGGCCGTGGCCTACAAGGATCTGGACGTGGAGAACCGCACCTTCAAGACCAAGAAAGAGGTCGTGGACCTGCTGCGCGAGAATCCGGACATGATCCGGCGCCCGCTGCTGGCGAAGGGCGAGAAGGCGATTCTCGGCTTCGACGAAGCCGATTACGCCACCTTCCTGCGCTAGTCCCGTGAGCGGCTCCCCGCGCGGGGAGAGTGCCCCCTGGCAGCCGTTCCTCGCGCAGCCGCTCGACGGCGGCCCGGTGCGCGTCGAGGCCGTCGCCCGCGAGGAGCCGCTGGAGTTGCGCGTGCGCGGCGCGCCCTTCGCCGTCCTGCTGCGCACCCCCGGCCGCGAGCGAGATCTCGTCGCCGGCTTCCTGGCGGCGGAGGACGTGGTGCGCGGCGCCGAGGATCTGCTCGCGGTCGAGCCCTGCCTCGATCCCGCCAGCGGGGCGGCCGCGCCCCACGTCTGGAACGCGGCCCTCGCCGAGGGCGTGGCCTTCGACCCGCGACGGGCGCGCAGCGGGACGGTCGGCTCGTCCTGCGGCATGTGCGGCGCGCTCCTGCTCGAAGATCTGGCGCGCGGCGGCTCGATGCGGCGCCCGCCACGCGCGCCGGCGGTGCCGTCCGCCGCTTGGACGCCGGCTTTCGCCGCGCTGCGCGCGCGCCAGCCGGAGTTCGCCCGCACCGGCGGCACGCACGGCGCGGCGCTCGCCGCGATCGCTCCGGATGGATCTCTGCAACTGCTCGACGTCGCCGAGGACGTCGGCCGGCACAACGCCGCGGACAAGGTGCTCGGGGCGCAGCTGCGCGCCGGGCGCTGGCCGCTCGAGGCGCCGCACGCGCTGCTCGTCAGCGGCCGCGTCTCCTACGAAATCATTCACAAATGCGCCCGGGCCGGAATCGCGCTCGCGGCGGGGGTCGGAATGCCGACCAGCCTCGCGGTGGAGGCGGCGCGCGCCTGCGGCGTGGGCCTGTTGGGCTTCGTGCGCGCGCCGGGCGGCCTGGTATACGCGCCGGCGCCCGCGCCCTAGCCTAGTATTCGACGTCGACGAGATCGCTCAGGTCGAAATCCATCGCAAATTCGCGATCCACGTCGATGATGCGGCCGCGTCCCAGCCGCTCGACGTAGGTGATGGCGCCTTGCTCTTCGCGGCCGTCCTTGAAGCGCACGCGCACGTTGTAGCGGGTGCGCGCCTCCTTGAGGCGGCGGATGAGTTCGAGCGGATCGGGAAGTTGGTGGGCGGGAACGGGACTGACCATGGAGGGAACTCAGAGTTGAAGAGTCGAGGGGTGGGAGGCGGATTCGAGGGCGCCGGAGCGCAGCAGCAGAGCGGACCAGGACTCGAACGGGGAGTCCTCGCCGGCGGCGAGCGCGCGCAGCGCGCTCAAGGGTTCGAAACGGCCGGTCATGGCCGAGGTCTCGCGGATGCCGACCTCCAGCGCGCGCGCGTCGAGCGCGTACACGAGGCCGACGTGCACCGCGCCGACGGGAGTGCTGTCGTCATTCAGCAGGCCGATCGGGCGCAGCGGCAGCGGCGCCGCCGGCGGCAGGGTCAGTTCCTCGCGCAACTCCCGCTCGCAGGCGCGCATGAAGAGCTCACCGGCGCCGTCGGCGTCGCACGGATTGATGTGGCCGCCGACGCCGATCGAGCGCTTGCCGTGGAGGCGCTTCTCGCCCTGGGCGGAGAGGCGCGTGAGACACAAGGCTTCGCCGTCGCGCAGCACGGCGACGTACGGGATCGGCTGCTTGTAGGCGGGCTGCGTCTCGGCCCAGCGGCGCTCGACGAAGAAGCCCTCCTCGCGCGCCACCCGCAGGAAGCGCTCCTCGAGGACCGTCGGCTCGAGCGCGAGCAGGCCATGGGGCGCAAAGCTCGGGAAGAGCGAGGCCCGCGGCACAACCCAGACGAATTCCACGGGGACGATTCTGCCGAAGAGGGGGGCTCGGATCTAGCCCTACCTACAACAGAATGTGGAAAACCACCATGGAGCCACGAAATCTAGCGCCGCAATGCCTTGGGGTACCCCAAGACGGATGCCGAGGCACGCCGCGAGGGGCAGAAAAGTGAGTGTCGTCCTGTAAGCCGGGTCCTGTGCCCCTTGCGGGGCGGCGACCATTCCTCTGGGACCAGCGTTGCCGCTGGCCTCAAACGCCCTACCCGGAGGTCGAGCGGTGCGGGCAGCACCTTCCTCC
>CAZDMB010000103.1:0-2616 GCA_964506175.1 uncultured Planctomycetales bacterium
GACCAGCGCCGCGACCGAGGTTTCCGCCTTCCACGCGCCGAGGTGGGACGCCGCGTAGAAGCGGTTCATCTCGTAGGAATCCTTGAGCAGCGGCTCGACGTAGGGAATGAGCCGCGGGTCGTTCTGGCGGCCGAGCTTCTCCAGCGCGATGCTGCGTTGCAGCGGATCCGGATCGCGCAGTTGCGCGAGCAGCTCTTCCAGGTCGCGGGAGAAACCGGCCGCGGCCGGCGCGGCCGCGCGCTGGGCGACCTGTTCCTGCACCCCCGTCAGGCTGTTGCGCACGGCCTCGAGCGCCCCGCGCAAATCGCGCATGTCCTGTTCCTGCAAGGTGCGCGCGGCGGCCGATTCGCGCGCGGCGCCGTCGAGGCGCAGCAGCCCGTCCGCCAGATCGGGGATGCGATCGGCGGCCTTCTCCAGCGCGAGCATCTGACCCTGCACGGCCTCGGCTTGGCGCGCCGCTTCCTCGCGCACCAGACGCAGGGCTTCGTCGTGCGCCGCGGCGCGCGCGTCGAGCCCGTCGAGGCGCTTGCCCAGCGCGTCCGTCGCATGCGCCAGGGCTTGCGCGGACACCGTCGCCTGGGCGGAGGTCTGCTGCAGCAGGTCGCCGTGCAGATCCTGGAGTTCGGCCCAGACGAAAGCGGTCGCGCCCCAACCCACCAGGCCGACGAAGAGCGGCACGAGCATGCCGGCGCGCGCGCTCTTCGCCTTTTCGCCGGTGGCGGACATGGCGATGACGTCGCGGCAGGTGGCGCACACGATGCGACCGCCGTGGCGGACGGCGGAACCTTCATCAATCTGGTCCTGCGGCACCGACTGATCGCACAGGTTGCAAAAGTGGACTTCGGTCATGCGCGGGCTTCCCCTCCAGCAGTGTAGGCGGCGGCGCGCCCCGGTTGCGCGATTCGCGCCGGCCTCAGACGGCGAGCGCGGCCGGCAGATCGGCGTGCTCGATCCAGCCGCCCGCCACCAATTGGTCGCCGCGGTACACCGCCAGCCCCTGGCCGGGCGTCACGCTGACGGCCGGCTGACGGAAGCGGACCTCGGCCCGGTCGCCGGCCAGGCGCCGGACCGCGGCGGGCACCCCGCCCGGACTGGATCGGTACTGCACCGTGAGGTCTTCTTCCCGGACCTCCCCTTCCGCCCACGGGGCGGCGAAGGTGTGAAAGCCTTCCACCGTGGCGCGCGGGCAGGAGGTCGCGGAGCGCGGCCCGACGGTGACGTCGCCGCTGGCAGCGTCCACGTCCAGCACGTACAGCGGCTCTCCGGAGGCGACCCCCAGCTTGCGCCGCTGGCCGCGAGTGAAGCCCGCATGGCCATCGTGCTCGCCGAGCGTTCGGCCGTCGCAGTGGAGAATGCGCCCCGGCCGGCCGAGGCTGCCGCGCGCGCGCAGCAGGTCGCGGTAGTCGCCGGTGGGCACGAAGCAGATCTCGACGCTGTCCGGTTTGGCGAACACCGGCAGTCCGGCTTCTTCGGCGAGACGCCGGGTCGCGCTCTTGTGCATGCCGCCGATCGGCAGCAAGGTGCGCTCGAGCACCGCCGGACCGATCGGGAACAGCACGTAGGACTGATCCTTGCGGGGATCGGCGCCGCGCCACAATTCCACTCCGTGCGCGCCGCGCCGCGTCTGCGCGTAGTGCCCGGTGGCCAGATGGTCCGCGCCGATCGCGCCGGCAAAGCGCGCCAGCGCGCCGAATTTGATGTCGCGATTGCACACGGCGCACGGATTGGGGGTGCGCCCGCGCTCATATTCAGCGGCGAAATAATCCATCACGCCGCGGAATTCGGCGGCCATGTCGAGGGCATGGAAGGGAATGCCCAGACGATCCGCGACCTTGGCGGCGTCGAGCGCGTCGTCCTCCGAGCAGCAGCCCTGCTTGAGGTCGCAGCGATTCGGCGGCTTCTCGACGCCGTTGCGCAGGAACACCCCCACCACGTCGTAGCCCTGGCGCTGGAGCAACAGGGCCGCAACGCTCGAATCCACGCCCCCGGAGAGGGCGGCAAGCACGCGCGGACGGGACATGGCCTCGCTACACTGTCGCGCCCATTATCCCCGGAAACCCACGATGACGCGAGCCGAAGTCCTGACCACGCACCTCCCGCAGCAACAATCCGCCGAGAGCGGGGTGCAATTCCAGCCGGCGCCGGGCGCCGGCTCCGCGAGCACCGCCGCGGACGGCGGCGCGGCGCCGGCGTCGGCGCCCGCGAGCAGCAGCCCCTGGACCTTCTGGGTCATGCTGCTCCTGCTGTTCGGTTTCATGTGGTTCTTCGTCATTCGTCCGGAGAGCAAGCGCCGCAAGCAGCAGCAAGCCTTCCACGCCAGCCTCAAGAAGGGCGACGACGTGGTGACGATCGGCGGCATGCATGGCAGCATCGCCTCGATCGACGGCGACAGCATCACGCTCAAGGTGAACGGCGAGGTGCGCCTGAAATTCGACCGTAACGCCATCCAGCGCAGCGCGTCGACTCCCGCAGCCGCGGCTGCGCCGACGAAGTCCTAGGGCGAGCGGCGGCATCGCCGCCGATGTCGCGCCGCAGCACCGGAATCGCCGCCGAAGCGTTCGTGGCGGCCGCCTTGGCCGCGCGCGTGCCGAGATAGGCCGCGATCACGGCCGGATT
>CAZDMB010000103.1:2626-9564 GCA_964506175.1 uncultured Planctomycetales bacterium
CTGGCCGCGCGGGGCTGGCGCGTGCTCGCCCGCAATCTGCGCACCCCCTGCGCCGAGGTGGACCTGCTGGCGGAAGACCCCGGCGGCACGCTCGTGCTGGTGGAGGTGAAAGCGCGGCATCCACTCAGTTTCCTGCAGGACGAAGACCATCTCGCGGCGCGCCAACGCCGACGCCTCGAGGCGGCGCTGCAGTGGCTGGCCGGCCGCTCCGGGCCGGCGCGCGCGCTACGGCTCGACCTCGCCGTCGTGCAACAGGCGGGCGGCCGCGTCCTGAGCTGGAAACTGCTCGAAGGACTTGCCGGCGTCGAGGCCGCGCAGGGCGGCGGCTAGCAGGGAGCGCGGCGTGCCCTCGAGCCCGCGCCCCTTCTGAATCTTGCGCGCCAGCCGCGCGATCGTGCCCGGAGGAAGTCCGTCCCACGCGTGGAGCGGCGGCAACCCCTCCTTCCGGCCGAGGTCCACCAGGTCCTCCAACAAGGCGCGGTAGGGCTTGAAGTACGGATCACGCGGCGCGTTGGCCCGATCGAGCACTTCGGCGAAGATCCAGTCCGTCTCGACGCCGCTGGCGAGGGCGCGCAACTGGGCGCGCTCTTCGAGAAAAAGAATCGGGTCGTCGAACTTGGAGAGCGAGCGCAGCACCGCGGGCGCCAGCGCCAGAATCGGCACGCCGTCGCGCGCCCAGGGAAGGGTCTCCGGCAAGTGCGAGGTCTCGTGCACCAGCAGTTGCGCGAGTTCGAGGTCGTGGACCGTGGCGCCACCGGCGGCGAGGCGGCGGGCGCGCAGGCGCAGCGCCAGATCCCAGGACTCCAAGGGCCCGTCGGCGGCGCGCGGACGCGCGATGCCGGAGATCGAAAAATCGCCGCCGCGGAAGCGCTCGACCTCGCGCGTGCGGCTGCGCGCGCCGGCCTCCACCAGGTCGAGGCGCACGAAGAAGCCGTAGAAAGGCGCGCCGCCCGGAATCGTGCGATCGCTCGGCTCCAGGCCGCGCCGCGCGACGATCAATTCCACCGAGGGCGCATCCGCCACCGGCAGGAGGATGCGGCGCGCATCCTGCAAGTAGAGCCAGTCCACTCCGCGCCCTGGCGCGCGCCCGATCAGCAGAAAGCGGCCTCGTTCCATCCATGCGGCGGCCACGCCGCCGCGGAACGCCTCTGGCTGGACCAGTTCCGCGAGTCCGGCGATGGCGTAGCGCCGCTGCTCGCTCCAACCGACGGGCGCGCCCGCCAGCAGCGCCCATGCGTCGACGCGCCGCAGGGTTTCGTCCAGACTGGCGCCACGCATCCAGGGCTCCTCGGCGACGAGGCGTTCGATCACGCGGTCCATGGCCGCGGCGGCGTCGTTCGCGGCGGGCGCGGCGCGAAGCGCGTATTCGGCGGAGGCGCGGGCCATCCGGCGATCGCTGCCCAGCATGCTTGCCAAGCGGATGCACTCCGCCAGGGCCTCGCGCGAGCCGAGGATGAAGGCGTCGCGCTCGAGGATGCGCCACGCCGAGTACATGCGCCCGGACTCCGCCTGCTGGCGCGCCATCAACAGGCGGCGGAAGGCCGCGGACGCCGGATCGTCGGCCGCCGCGCTGGCACTGAGCCATTCCTCGGCTTCATCCCAGCGGCGAAATTCCTGCAAGGTGGCGGCCGTGCCCAGCGCGAGCCAGGCATGCGCCGGATGCCGTCGCGCCGCCGATTCCAATTCCAGCAGGCGGCGCTCGGGGTCGCTGATCAGGCGCGCGCGCAGGTACAGCAGGTCGGGGTCGGGACCGCGCTCTGCCAGGATTTCCTCCGTTTCGGCGGCCAACTGGGCGCGCTCGCCGCGGGCGAGGAGCAGATCCTGCCGCATGCGCTCCGCTGCCACGCTGCCGGTCGCCGCCCATCCGCACTGATCCAGCAGGCTGAGCGCTTCGTCGCTGCGTCCAGCCCAGATCAAGGATCGAACCTCGGTGAGGTCCAGGTCCGGATCGGGGGGACCGGGCGGCAGCGGCTCCAGCGGCGCGGCGCAGGCGCCGAGCAAGACCAGCGGGAGCAGGCGGCGGATCATGGGGCAAGGAGGAAAGCGCGGCGAAGATCGGCGCCGAGCTGCCTCCGCTCCTCGTGCACGAGGCGCGGCGCGTTCGCCGGGCTGTCGACCCCCGCCCCGAGGCAGGCGGCGCGCGGACCGCCGAGCAGGATGGGCGCCTCATACCGTACGACGGCATCCGCGAGCCGCTGGTCCAAGAATGCGCCATGCACGGCCGCGCCGCCCTCGACCAGCATGCGTCGCACGCCATGCTGGGCGTGCAGGGCGCGCACGAGGGCGGGCAGCTCCAACCGCCCATCCGCCGTCCGGTGCAGCTGGAGGCGCAGGTCCTCGCGGGGCGCGGCTGTCGGGGCGCTGCCGCCGGGGCCGTACGCCCACAGGCGCGGTCCGGGAGCGGCAAGCACGCGAGCGGCGGGCGAGAGATCCACCGGCGCGTCCAGGAGCACCCGCAAGGGCTGACGCGGCACGGCCGCTCCCTCCGGACGCGCGGTCAGTTCCGGATCATCCGCCAGCAAGGTGCCGCGGCCGCACAGCACGGCGTCGGAGACGGCGCGCAGCTGGTGCACTTCGGCGCGCGCCTCAGGCCCGCTGATCCACCGGCTGGCCCCGGCCGCGGCGGCGATCTTGCCATCCACACTCGCCGCCCACTTGAGGAGCGTGAAGGGACGATCCCGGTGGCGGAGCGCCTGCTCGAAAGCGGCCAAGGCGCTCGCCTGCGGCAGCTCGAGGTGCACGAGCTCCACGCCGGCGTCCCGCAGGCGATCCCACCCGCCGGCGTCCTGCTGCGGATCCGGATCGCGGGCGCCCACCAAGAGGCGGCGCACGCCGGCGGCGAGCAGGAGTTCAACGCAAGCCGAGCGGCGCTTGCCGCCGGCGCGCGCGCTGCACGGCTCCAGCGTCACGGCCATCTCCTCCACCACGCCATGCACGGGCAGCCCGCGCTCTTCGTCCCAGGCTCCGGCATCGCGCAGCGCGGCCTCCTCCGCATGGGCGCCGCCCACGGCGGCGTGATGGCCGTAGCCGATCACGTGGCCGCCTGCCAAGGCCAAGGCGCCGACCCGCGGATTGGGCGCGGTGAAGAGCCACTCGGCGCGCATCGCCTCCGCCGCGGCACGGGCGAGCAGGTGGCGGTCGCGCTCGTTCACACGGGAAAGGCTACGGCCGGCGCAGGCGTCGCGGCCAGCGGCAGGCGCGGCAGGACCGGAGGCGGCGGGCGGGGCTCGCGGCGGGCCGGCGGGATGGCGGCCAGCGGCTGCAGTTCGCGCGCCAGCAGTTCGCGCCCGTTGTGACCCTCCAGCTGCACCGCGCGCAGGAGGCCGGGGCGCAGGCCGTCGCGATGCGGCAGCAGCGCGCCATGGCCGTTGTGGGTGCGGCCGAACCAGAACTCCGGCGCGCGCTCGCTGCGCGTTTCCAGCAGCAGGCTGCTGCGCGTGCCGACGCACCGGGGCGAGCGCTCGCGGGCGATGGACTGCTGCAAGGCGAGCAGGCGGTGGTTGCGGGCGGCCTTCACGTCCGCCGGGACGTCGTCGGGCAGCGCGTCGAAGGCCGCCGTGCCGGGGCGCGGCGAATATTGGAACACGAAAGACTGGAGGAAGCCGTGCTCGCGCATGGCGGCCTCGGTGGCGGCGTAGTCCGCGTCGGATTCTCCGGGAACGCCGACGATCCAGTCCGAGACGAGCTCCAGGTCCGGCATGGCCTCGCGCAGCAGGCCGATGCGGCGCCGGTAGAGTTCGGTGTTGTAGCCGCGCTTCATGGCGCGCAGGATGCGGTCGCTGCCCGACTGCATCGGGATCGGCAGCAGGCGCAGGAATTTGGGCGAGCGCGCCAATGCCGCGGCGAGCGCCGGCGTCGCATAGGACGGATGCAGCGTGATGAGGCGAATGCGTTCGATGCCGTCCACTTCCGTGACCGCGTCGATCAGGCGCGCGAGGTCGGAGCGTTCCGCCGCCGGCAGATCGCGGCCGTAGGCGTCCACCGTCTGTCCGAGCAGATGCAGCTCGGAGACGCCGTCCGCGGCGAGGCGCCGCGCCTCGTCGACGATCTGCGCCAGCGGACGGGATTCGGCGCGGCCGCGCACCCGCGGCACCACGCAGTAGGTGCAGTTGAGGTCGCAGCCCCGCATCACCGCGAGGTGCGCCTGGTGACCGGGCTCGCGCCCGCCGAGGTCGCGCACCGCTCGATCCACCGGCTCCGCGGCGTCGCCGAGGGCCAGGACGCGTTCCTCGCCGCCCGCCACGCGCTCGACGAAGTCGGCGAGCCGCGGAAAATGGCGCGAGCCGCACACGATGTCCACGTGGGGCTCGCGCGCGAACAGTTCCTCGCCTTCGCGATCCGCCATGCAGCCGATCACGCCCACGATCACCCCGGGTTCGCTGCGCTTGCGCCGTCGCAGGTCGCCGAGCAGGCCATGCACGCGCTCCTCCGCGTGCTCGCGCACCGAGCAGGTGTGAAACAAGACCGCCTGGGCGGCGTCCGGATGCGCGGCCTCCGTCCAGCCGCGGCGCACGAAGGCCGCGCGGATGAGCTCGCCGTCGTAGACGTTCATCTGGCAGCCGTAGACGCGCAGGTGGAAACTGCGCGGCGGCGCGGCCGGACGCTCAGTCGTTGCTGACGGTTTCAAGCACCTTCACGCCGCAGCCGGAGCCGGGACGGAAAATCGTCTCCTGGTCGTCCAGGTTCAGGCCGGTCTGCTCGGCGATCTCCGTTCCCAGCAGGCGGTGCGTCGCGCCGTCGCCGGTCATGTAGATCACGCCGAAGCGGTGCACCATCAGGGCGTCCGAAACGATCGCCACGGATCCGGGATTGCGTTTCAGCATCAAGCGGGCGTCCTTGTCCGAGGAGCCGTTGAAGCCGGCGTAGGACGTGTAGCCCGGGCCGATGGCGTCCCAATTGGAAACGTACTCGACGATCGAGACCGCCTTGGGATCCACGCCCATGTCCTGGGCGCAGTCCTCGTAGGTGTACGCCGGCGAGAAGAAGGCGAGCGCCTGCTGCTCGGTCTTCTCCACCAAGCCGTCCTTCCACGGCCGGATGAAGAATCGCTGGCCGTTGTCCGTCGGCCAGGACATGTTGTTGTTCTGGCGGTAGTCCGTCAGGAACTGATAGAGCCGCTGCATGTTGCGCTCGCTGGCGGTGGCGTTGGCCTTGTCGAACCACTGCGGGGCGTTGACCACCAGATAGGTGGACAGGATGCCGATGATGACGATCACCACCATCATCTCGAGCAGGGTGAATCCTCGGCGGGAGGCGTTGGCCGTCATGGTTCAGGTTCCTTGCGAGTAATCGTTGGCGTAGGCGATCTGCGCGGGCGTCAGGACGTCGAGCCCGAGGCCCATGGACTGCAACTTCACCCCGGCGATCTCTTGATCGAGGGCGACGGGCAGCACGTGCACCTGCTTGCTCAGGCCCTTGCCTTCGCGCGCCAGCATCAGCATCGCCTGGAACTGGTTGGCGAAGGACATGTCCATGACCTCGCTCGGGTGGCCTTCGGCGGCGGCCAGGTTCACGAGGCGGCCGTCGGCCAGCACGTAGATGCGCCGGCCGTCGTGCAGGCGGTATTCGACGCAGTTCTCGCGCACCTTGCGCTTGCCGGCCGCCAGCGACTCCAGATCCTTGAGGTTGATCTCGCAGTCGTAGTGGCCGGTGTTGCAGATCACCGCGCCGTCGCGCATGCGCTCGAAGTGCCGCTTGACCAGGATGTCCTTCATGCCGGTGGCGGTGATGAAGACGTCGCCGATGGCGGCGGCGTCGTCCATGCGCATGACCTCGCAACCCTCGAGCGCGGCCTTGAGCGCGGCGGTGGGCTTCACCTCCGTGGCGATCACGCGCGACCCCATGCCCTTGGCGCGCAGCGCGCAGCCGCGGCCGCAGTGTCCGTAGCCGGCGACGACGAAGTTCTTGCCGGCGAGCAGGATGCTGGTGGCGCGCAGGATGCCGTCGATGCTGGACTGGCCGGTGCCGTAGACGTTGTCGAAGTCCCACTTGGTCTCGGCGTCGTTGACGGCGATCACCGGATAGGCGAGCTTGCCGTCGGCGGCCATGGCCCGCAGGCGATGCACGCCGGTGGTGGTTTCCTCGGACCCGCCGGTGATGCCGGGAATCAAATCCGGACGGGCGCTGTGCACGCGGAAGATGAGGTCGGCGCCGTCGTCCAGGGTGAGGGTCGGCTTGAAGTCGAGCGTGCGGTCGATCGACCAGTAGAAGCCTTCGGTGTCCTGGCCGTACCAGGCGTAGACGCGGAAGCCGTCGGCCGCGAGGGCGGCCGCGACGGCGTCGTTGGTGGACAGCGGGTTGCAGCCGCTCCAGGCGATCTCGGCGCCGGCGGCGCGCAGCGTGCGAATGAGAACCGCCGTCTCCTTGGTGACGTGCAGGCAGCCGGCGATGCGGTGCCCCTTGAGCGGCTGCTCCTTGGCGTAGCGCTCGCGCAGCGCCATCAGCACGGGCATGCGGGTCTCGGCCCACTCGATGAGCAGGCGGCCCTCGGCGGCGAGGCCGAGATCGGCGACTTTGTACGGCGGAGTGGCGACGGATGCGGGGGAGGCGGTTTTCACGGTGGGTCAGCGGGCCATGGGCGCCTCGACGCTCGCGAGGCTCTTTAGCTCCGGCACGAGGTCGAGTTTCTCCCAGGGGAAGAGATCGCGCCCGAAATGGCCGAACGCGGCGGTCTTACGGTAGGTCCAGCCGGAGGGATCGGCGTAGCCGGCGGGATGGCGCAGGCCGAGCCGGTGGATGATCCAATCCGGCGTCAAGGCCTCGTAACTGCGCTTGCCTTCCTTGCGCGGCGGCAACTGGCGGATCAAGCGCTCGATCTCGGCGTCGTTCATGCCGGTCGCGGCGGTGCCGAAAGTGTCCACGCGCACGCTGACGGGGCGCGCCACGCCGATGGCGTAGGCGAGCTGCACTTCGCAGCGCTCGGCCCACCCGGCCTGCAC
>CAZDMB010000104.1:0-1354 GCA_964506175.1 uncultured Planctomycetales bacterium
GAGCCTGGACCTGCGCGCGATCGGCGGTTCCGCGCTGACCGACGCCGCCATCCCGGTGCCCAAGGAGGAGGATCCTCGGGCGCCGGTCGGCGCCGCGATCCCCGTCACCTACGTGCCGGCGCGCAACCTGCTTTTCCTGGCCCTGGCCGTGGCTTTCGCCGAAGCGCGCGGCGCCGCGCGCGTGGGCATCGGCGTCAATGCGCTCGATTATTCCGGCTACCCGGACTGCCGGCCCGAGTTCATCGAGGCCTTCGCCGCGGCGGCGCGCCTCGGCACCAAGGCCGGGACGGAAGGGCGCCCGCCGCAAATCTACGCGCCGCTGCAGCACCGCTCGAAGGCGGAGATCCTGGCGCTGGCCGCCGAACTCGGGGTGCCCGTCGAGCTCACCCTCTCCTGCTACGATCCAAGCGCCGCCGGCATCCCCTGCGGTCGCTGCGACGCCTGCCGCCTGCGCGCGCGCGCCGCGGGTCCGCTGACGCCATGAACCGCGCCTTCCTCGCTGCCGCTCTCGCTTGCGCCGTCGCCGCCGGCTGCGGCGGCGGTGCGGATGCTGTCGGCCGGAGCTATGCGCGCTTGCCCGACCTGCAGCACGCGATGGAGGACGAGGGCTACGTCTACGTCGGGCGCGTCGGCGCGCTCCAGGGCGGACAGGCGGCCGAGGTGACCGCGGTCATCACCGGCCGCGACCGCGTCAACTTCGCCCTGGCCGACGGTCTGCCCCACGAGTACGGGGGCTTCGACGGCTACGATCTGCGCGTGGTGAAGCTCAAGGGCAAGTCGGGCGGCGACATGGCGGTGGTGTTCCGCTCGCGCGAGAAGCGCTAGGCCACCGTGCAACCGCCGGAAAAGCCCGTTCCCGCAGAGTCCCTGGCCGCGCTCGCGCGGCTGATGCAGGTGGTCGACACCCTGCGCTCGCCCGGCGGCTGCCCGTGGGATCAGAAGCAGACGGTGGAGACCCTCGCGCCGCACCTGATCGAGGAAGCGCACGAGTTCGCCGACGCCGTCGCGCGCGGCGACATGCCCGGCGCCGCCGAAGAGCTCGGCGACCTGCTGATGGCCCTTCTGATGGTGGCGCGCGTGGCCGGCGAGGACCGCGGCTTCGGCGCGGCGGAGGTGGCGCGCGGCGTCACCGCGAAGCTCATTCGCCGCCATCCGCACGTCTACGGCGAGCGGACCGTCAGCGGCGCCGGAGAAGTCCTGCGCAATTGGGAAGACATCAAGAAGGAGGAGAAGCGCGCCAAGGGCGAGGACGAATCCGCGCTCTCCGGGGTGCCGCGCTCGCTGCCGGCGTTGCTGCGCGCCTATCGCGTCGGCCAGAAGGCGGCGGCCGCCGGCTTCGACTGGCCGGATCTCG
>CAZDMB010000104.1:1364-9418 GCA_964506175.1 uncultured Planctomycetales bacterium
GCCGGACCGGCGGGCAAGGTGGACGAGGAATGGAGCGAACTCCAGGCGGCGGCCGCGGCCGGAGATCGCGCCGGCGCCGCCGCCGAACTCGGCGACTTGCTGTTCGCCGTGGTGAACGTGGCGCGCAAGCTCGAAGTCGAGCCGGAACTCGCGCTCCGCGCCACCGTCGAGCGCTTCCAGGCGCGCTTTCGCTGGATCGAGCAGCGCCTCGGCAAACCGCTGCGCGAGGCCACTCTGGGCGAAATGGACGCGCTGTGGGAGGAGGCCAAGAGGCGGGGGGAGGGCGTCGCCCCTTGACCGTCCGCGCGCCGCGCTGCTAACCTCTCCGCCCCAACCACGGGGGTGTGGCGCAATTGGTTAGCGTACCAGACTGTCGATCTGGTGGTTGCGGGTTCGAGCCCCGTCACCCTCGCCAAAGCAACAAGGGGCGCCCTGCGGCGCCCCTTGATTTTTTTTCGGCCGGCAGGCGGCGACTTGCGCCTACCAGGGCTTGTCCTGCGACTGCTCCGGCAGCGTGATCTCGCGCGGCTTGTCCTGCGTCCCGCTCCAGGTGTATCTCTCGTACCAGCGGTGCTTGCCGTTCTCGTCGCTGAACTCGAGGCGATAGACGCCCGGCTCGCGGTTGAAGGTCACGACTCCCAGATCGTCGGCGCGCTCGCTCCAGCCGTAGTTGGCCTTCAGGCCGGGACGATTGCTGGTGACGTCCACGTCCGGCTTCATGGTGCAGAGCGCGTTGCCGGCGCGGTCGCCGTTGGGGGAGCGGATGGTGCACTTGAAGGTTGGCACCAGATCCGCGTCCACGCGCACTTCGTGCGTCTGGCCGCCGGTGGCGGGGCCGGCCTCGACGAGCGTCGGAATGAAGCCTTGGCCGGTCACGAGGGCGTATTTCATGGCGCCGTCGGCGTCGGCCAGAGCGTAGAAGAGGCCGGTGCCGCGCGTCTTGGTGTCGTAGATCACGTCGCGCCGCGGCGGCTCGCGCATGTAGAGGGGCTCCGGCGCGTTGCGCAGCAGGATCACGCGCGCGTTGGCGATCGGGTTGCCGGATTTGCGATCGTGCACGCGGACCTTGAACAGGGTCTGGTTGGCCGCGGGCGGAGCGATCACCGGCTCCTTCTCCATCTGGGCGTTGGCCACGACGTTCGGGCCGCCGCTGCTGGAGACCACGGTGGTGGCCTGGTCGACCTTGCGGGCCGTGGAACCGCCGCCACCGCAGGCGGCGAGGAGGAGGGCGCTGGCGAACAGCGCAAGCGGGCGCAGGATCATGACGGAATGCGTCGGCTGGTCAGGTGGAGGAGAGCCTCGGCTTCGAGCGCGGCCAGCGGCAGGCTCTCCTCAGCCGCCAGCACTTCGCCGACGCGGGCGCGGAGGACCGGCGCGCGCGGCAGCCACACGGTACACGAGTCCGGCGCCGGCAGGGTGGAGATCCGGTAGGTGCCGATGCGCCGCGCCAGGGCGATGGTGTCGGTCTTGTCGTGGGTGACGAGCGGGCGCAGGACCGGCATGTCCGCCGCCTGCTCGATCGCCGCGAGGTTCTCGAGCGTCTGACTGGCGACCTGCCCCAGACTCTCGCCGGTGATCAGGGCTCGCGCGTGCCGCCGTCGCGCCAGCCGTCCCGCCATGCGCATCATCGCGCGACGATCGAGCACCGTTCCCAGCCCCTCCGGAGCGCCATGGCGAATGGCCTCCTGCACCGCGGTCATCGGCACCAAGTGGAGCCAGGTGATCGGCTGCCACGCGGAAAGATGCTCGGTGAGCCGCTCGACTTTGGCGATGGTCTGCGCGCCGGTGTGCGGCGGCGAGGTGAACGAAAGCAGTTCCACGCGCAGGCCGCGGCGCATCGCCAGCCATGCGGCTACCGGCGAGTCGATGCCGCCGGAGAGCAGGCACAAGCCGCGTCCGAGGGTGCCCACCGGCAGGCCGCCGGGGCCGGCTTGCCGCGCGGCGAACACCAGGGCGCGGGTCTCGCGGATGTCCACCTCGACGCGCAGTTCCGGCTCGTCCAGGTTCACCCGCAGGCGCGGATGGCGGGCGATCAGGGCCGCGCCCAGGCGGCGCGCGAGCTCTTCGCTGGGGATGGGGAACGCGCGATCCGCGCGATTGACGCGCACCGCGAAATGCACGGGCTGCTCCCCGGGAAATCCGGCCGCCAACTCGTCTGCGGTGCGGGCGAGCGTGAGCCGCAGGATGTCCTCCTCCGCGGGCGCCGTCTCGTGCGCCGCGGACACGCTGATCACGCCGAAGACGCGGGCGGCGGCGGCCGCCGCGGCGGCGAGCGGCCCCTCACCACGCACGAGGATGCGGCCGCGCGTGCGCTCGATGGCGAGGCCGGGGAGATTCGCCAGCGCGCTGCGCAGGTTGGCGACCAGCCGCTGCTCGAAGATCGGCCGCATGCCGCCCTTGAGCGCGATCTCGCCGTAGCGGATCACCAGGGCCTCGGGATGGGTGGTCAAGGACATCGCGCGATCGGCCGCAAGGTGATTGTAGGTAAGATGGAGCGCCGGGCGTTTAGCTCAGTCGGCTAGAGCACCTCCTTTACACGGAGGGGGCCGGGGGTTCGAGTCCCTCAACGCCCATTCTGGGGCAGAAATTCCTTCACGCTGCATTCCTCCGGACGAATCCCACCCATGATCTTCTCGTTGCTGGCGCTCGCCGCCCTGATGGCTCCGCAGGGGGCGCGTCACGCCTCCCCGAATCTCACCCTCGCCGCTGCCGAAGTGGAGCAGGGCGGCACGGTCGAATTGCGCGTGCAGTTCGCGATCGATCCAGGCTGGCACGTCTACGACCCGGCGGATCAGAGCGGCCTCGGGCTGCCGCCCACTGTGGAGTTGCAGGGCGCCGGCATCGCCGCCGCCGGGCCGCTGCGCTCGCTCAACGCCCCCAAGAAGCACCTGGACAAGATCGGCAAGCAGATGGTGGAGCAACTGTGGCTGGAGGGCGAACCCGTGCTGGTGTTGCCGCTGACCGTCACGGCCGCGCCCGGCGCGCTCGCATTCACGGCGGTGGTGACCTGGTCCGAGTGCGACGTGCGCATGTGCCTGCCGCCGGCGAGCAAGAGTTTTCCGCTGACGCTCACCGTGCTGCCGGGCGCGGACGCGGCGCAGGAGACGGCGGACGACCTTGGTCCGCCCTCCGGGCTGGTGCAGGCCTCGTGGGATTTTCCGCAGCGCTGGAAGCAGGGCGAGACCTACGAGCTCGCGTTCACGCTGACGGTGGAACCCGGCTGGCACGTCTACCACCCGGACAGTCCGAGCGGCTTCCCCACCGTGGTGGATTTCGTCGGCACCGGCTTCGAGGTCGTGGGCAAGCCCGCCACCAAGGCCAAGCCGCGCAAGGTCACCGAGTCCTGGGGCGACGTCTACTTGTGGCTCGACGGCAAGGTCGCCTTCACCGTGCCGGTGAAGGTCACGGCGGATCCGGCCGTCGCGGGCGGGCGCCTGCGCATGCGCTGGATGGCCTGCGACGAGTCCAGTTGCCGGGATCCTGAGGGCGTGGAGTTCACGGTCGGAAAGCCGACGGCCGGCGCCGCCGCGACAGCCACGACCGCGCGGCCGACCATCGGCGCTGGCGGCTTCTGGAGTTTTCTGCTGCTGGCGGTCGGCGCCGGATTGTTCACGCTGCTCACGCCTTGCGTGTTCCCGATGATTCCGGTGACCATCTCCTACTTCACCAAACGCGCCGACGACGGCAAGGGGAGTCCGGTGGGGAACGCCACGGCCTATGCCGGAGGCATCATCTTCACCTTTGCCGGCATCGGCGTGGCGGCGGCGCTGATCATCGGTCCCACCGGCGCCAACGCCATCGGCTCGAACCCGTGGATCAACCTCGGCATCGGCGTGCTGTTCGTGTGGATGGCGCTGTCCCTGCTCGGCTTCTACGAGATCGAGGCGCCGCGTTTCCTGCAGAGTTTCGCCTCCAAGACGCAGAACGAAGGCCGCCAGAAGGCCGGCTATCTCCCGGTCATGCTGATGGCGATCGCCTTCAGCATCACGGCCTTCACCTGCACCGTCGGCTTCGTCGGCGCGGTCTTCGCCGCCGGCCTGCAGCTCGGCTTGGTCTATCTCATCGGCGGCATGCTGGTCTACGGCGCGGTCTTCGCCCTGCCGTTCTTCTTCCTGGCGATGTTCCCGTCTTATCTCAAGAGCCTGCCGCAAGCCGGCGGCTGGATGAACGTGGTCAAGGTGTCCGCGGGCTTCATCGAGTTGATCGCGGCGATCAAGTTCTTCAGCAACACCGACCTGCGCTTCGACCTGTACGTGCTCACCTGGCCGGTGGCCATCGGCCTGACGATGGTATTCCTGCTGCTGTGGGCCGCTTACATGTTCGGCCTCTACCGCACGCATCACGACTACGACAAGGTCAAGCCGGGCGCCGGGCGCATCGGCGTCGGGCTCGGCGCCCTGGCCCTGGCGGCCTTCCTCGCGCCGGGACTGTGGAATCGCAGCGAGACGGCGTACGCCGGCGGCTGGGCGGAGGCCTACCTGCCGCCCTTCGATTACGGCGCCGAGAAGTACGCGGCCGACGGCGGCGTGCTGAAGGCTGGCGGCCTGTCTTGGCAGAACTCCTACGGCCGCGCCTGGGACCAGGCGGTGGAGGAGGGCAAGCCGCTGTTCCTCGACTTCACCGGCGTCACTTGCGTCAACTGCCGCAAGATGGAGTATGAAATTTTTCCGCAGGCCGAAGTGCGCGAGCTGCTCGTCGGCATGAGCCGCGCCGAACTGTGGGTGGACAAGCCGCCATTCGGTCCGTGGAATTCCGCGCTCGAGGTGGAGCGCTTCCAGTTCGCCGCGCAGCCCTTCTACGCCGTCATTGACCCGCGCGACGACACCGTGCTGGCGACCAAGGACAGCTACGACCCGGACCCAAGCGTGTTCGTGGCCTTCCTGCAGCAGGGCGCAGCGGCCTATGCCGCGCGCACTCCCGGCCCCATGCCCAGCGGCGGTCCTTGGCACGTGCGCAATCCGCTGCCCGCCGTCACCGAACGGGCGCACTTCCCGTGGGTCGGCTCGCTGGCGATTCTGGGCGTGCTCGGCCTGCTGATCGCCGGCCTGGTGATCGCCTTGCTGCGCGTCGAAGTGCACAAGCGGCGCGAGGAAGCGGCGCTGTCCGCCGCGTGAGGCTGCCGCCGCTCTTGGCGGGCGACGGCTGCGGCAACACTTTCCTGCTGGGCCGCGCCGAGGCGCTGCGCGCGGCCGGCTGGGACGGCGACGCCGCCCTGGCGGAGCTCGCGCGGCGCGCCTGCGGCGCCACCCGCGACGGCCTCCTGATCCTCAGCCCGTCCGGCGCGGACAGCGCGGCCGAGGTGCGCATCGTCAATCGCGACGGCAGCGCCGGCGGCGCCTGCCTCAACGGCTTGCGCGTGGCGGCTTGCGCCACCGGGGCGCCGGCGGGCATCTTTCGCATGGCGGGCCGCGCGGTGCGCTGGCGTCGCCTGGCGCCCGGCGAGTTCGCGCTCGACCTTGGTCCCCTGGACGAGGCGCGCTTCCGCGCGATCACGGTGGCGGGCCGCGACGGCACCGCGGTGGACTTCTGGAATCCGCACGCGGTGTTCCGCTGCGCGGACGCGGCGGCGGAGGCGCTCGGGGATTTCGCCGCGCGCTGCGTCGCGCGCGCCGACCTGTTTCCGCAGGGCGTCAACGTCGAAATGGTGAACGATTGCGCGGACGGCGCGCTGCGCGCGCGGGTGTGGGAGCGCGGCGTCGGCGAGACGCGGGCCTGCGGCAGCGGCGCGGTGGCGATCGCGCTGACGGCATGGCGGACCGGCCGCGCCGGCCCCGTGGAGGTGCGCATGCCGGGCGGTCCGCTGCGCCTCCGGCGCACCCCGGACGGGAGCGTCGAACTGGCCGGAGCGGCGAGCATAAGTCCTTTGAAGGAAGCGGTTTAGGGCGCCATGATCGGCGGGATTCCGCTGGCCGGACGCGCCCGGCGACGGTGAAATATGGGGCCTGGGCGGCCCGCGCCCCCAGCCCGACCTGCGACCCTCCCCATGGCCGAGCCGACCAGTCCCGAACCGCCTTCCGCCGCCGCCCCGCGCTTCGACGATCTGCTGATCGAGCGCGAGATGCGCGAGTCGTATCTCACCTACGCGCTGTCCGTCATCCACGATCGCGCCTTGCCGGACGTGCGCGACGGCCTCAAGCCCTCGCAGCGCCGCATCCTGGTCGCGATGAACGACTTGAGCCTGCGGCCCGGCGCCAAGTATCGCAAGTGCGCCAAGATCGCGGGCGACACCTCGGGCAACTATCACCCGCACGGCGAGTCCGTCATTTACCCGACTCTGGTGCGCATGGCGCAGCCGTTCCGCCTGCGGCATCCGCTGGTGGACGGTCAAGGCAACTTCGGCTCGATCGACGGCGATCCGCCGGCGGCCATGCGTTACACCGAGGCGCGCATGGCGGGCCCGGCCGAGGAAATGCTCCTCGACATCGACAAGGACACGGTCGACCTGCGCGCCAATTACGACGAGACGCGCATGGAGCCGCTGGTGCTGCCGGGGCGCTTCCCCAACCTGCTGGTGAACGGCTCCGAGGGCATCGCCGTCGGCATGAGCACCGCGCTGCCGCCGCACAATCTGCGCGAGGTGGTGGCGGCGCTGCGCATGGTGCTGGACAGGCCGGACTGCACCATCGCCGACATCCTCACGGTGCTGCACGGGCCGGATTTTCCCACCGGCGGCATCATCTGCGGGCGCGCCGGCATCGGCGAAGCCTACGCCACCGGGCGCGGCAAGATCACCCTGCGCGCGCGCATGCACCACGAGGAGGGCGCGGGCAAGGAGCGCGATCGTCTCGTGGTCACCGAGATTCCCTATGAGAAGGAGAAGTCGGCGATCATCGAGAAGATCGCCGAGGAGGTGAAGGACGAGCGCATCGAGGGCATCTACGACCTGCGCGACGAATCAGACCGCGACGGCATGCGCTTGGTGATCGAGCTGAAGAACGACGCCGATCCGGCGGTGGTGGAGAACCTGCTGTGGAAGCACACGCCGCTGCAGAGCACCTACGCCATCCGCAACACCGCGCTGATCGACGGCCAGCCGCGCACGCTCAACGTCAAGCAGCTGCTCGAGGCCTACCGCGATCACCGCTTCGAGGTGATCCGGCGGCGCACGCGCTGGCTGCTGGAGAAGGCCGAGGCGCGGCTGCACGTGCTGCAGGGCCTGCTGATCGCCATCCAGGCGATCGACGAGGTCGTCGAGATCATCAAGACCAGCAGCGACACCGCGCAAGCGCGCGCGCGGCTCGAGGAGCGCTTCGCCCTCTCGCAGATCCAATCGCAGGCGATCGTGGACATGCGCCTGGGGCGCCTGACCGGCCTCGAGGTGCACAAGCTGCAACAGGAGATCGACCAGTTGGAGCAGGACATCGCCTGGTACCGGCGCCTGCTCGCCGAGGATCCGCTGGTCACGAAGTTGATCCGCGACGACCTCGCCGACATCGAGGAGAAGTACGGCGAGCCGCGGCGCACGGAGATCGGCGGCGACGTGGACGAGCTCATGACCGAGGACCTGATCACCGAGGAAGCGGTGGTGGTCACGGTCACACGCGAGGGCTTCGTCAAGCGCACGCCCGCAAGCACTTTCCGCGCCCAGGGCCGCGGCGGCCGCGGCATCACCGGCGGCAAGTCCAAGGAGGGCGACCTGCTGTCGCACCTGTTCGTGTGCTCGACGCACGACTACCTGCTGATCGTGACCGACCGCGGACGCCTCTACTGGCTCAAGGTGTGGCGCCTTCCGGACATGGACCGCACCGCCAAAGGGCGCTCCATCCGCAACCTGGTGGACGGCTTGCAGCCCGACGAGGGCATCCGCTCGATCCTCGCGACGCGCAGTTTCGACGAGGGCCAGTACCTGCTGTTCGCCACCGCCGCCGGCAAGGTCAAGAAGACCGAGTTCGCCGCGTATTCCCGCCCGCGCGCCGCCGGCATCATCGCCACGCGCCTGGAGGACGGCGATCGACTGGTCGGCACGGTGGTCGTGTCGCAGGGGCAGCAGGTGCTGCTGGCGACCGCGATGGGGCAGATCGTCCGCTTCGACGAGTCGGAGGCGCGCGCCATGG
>CAZDMB010000105.1:0-9343 GCA_964506175.1 uncultured Planctomycetales bacterium
AGTGGCACGTCCGGAACGCCTGGCGCCGCTTCAAGGTGCGGCACCCGGAGTGGGCAGGGTGGTCGCTGCACAGCTTGAGGCACGGATTCGTGACGCGCGTGCGCGCGGCCGCCGGCGACGCCGCTGCAAGCCACCTGGCGCGGCACAAGTCGAAGGCGATGACGGAGCACTATTCGCACTTCGACCAGGAGACCTTTAGAACTGTCCTGAACACGATCTAGCCCAATAAGGCCATTCCACTACATCTAGGAGGCAAAACGCGATCGGGGCGGATTATATAGCCGGACGGCTTTTGCCTATATACAATCTCCGTAGCATCAAGGAGCGTACCACCCAAATGCGACCCGTTGTTCCGCAAGGACTTCCGCCGCGCGAATTGCGTGTCGAAGGGCTAGTTCCGGGTCTCGGCCGAGCCAACCGGGCATTGGTCAGATTCGACGGCATTATGGCAACCCTTCCGAACCCGGAGGTGTTGCTTTCTCCGCTTACGACCCAGGAAGCGGTGCTCTCGTCGAAAATCGAGGGCACGCAGGCAACTCTGGAGGAGGTTCTGGCATTCGAAGCCGAGGACGGACCAGTCATTGACGAGCGCACTCATGAGATCAGAGAAATTCTGAACTATCGGTCAGCACTGCGCATGGCGGAGTCTCGGATGAAGTCTCAGCGCTTTAGGCTCCCCTTTCTAAACTCTCTGCATGCGCGCCTCCTACACGACGTTCGAGGGAAGGAGAAGAAGCCTGGCTCGTTCAGGACCACTCAGAACTGGATAGGTGAGGAAGGTTGCAAGCAGCACGAAGCTGAATTTGTGCCGCCGATACCTACCGTTCTGCCCGAGCACCTTGAGGCGTGGGAGAGGTTCTATCTGCGCGACGATGTGGATCCCCTCCTCCAGGTCGCATTACTGCACGCCCAGTTCGAGATCTTGCATCCATATCTCGATGGTAACGGCCGCATGGGCCGCATCCTGATCCCGATGTTCCTCTGCGAGAAGCGTGTGCTAACGCGCCCCATGTTTTACCTATCGGCTTGGCTAGAATCCCATCGAGATGAGTACATTGCAGGTTTGCGTAATATCGGACGCAAAACCAGCGCCTGGAATGATTGGTGCGGATTTTTCTTTCTCGGGATAGAAGAGCAGGCGAGCATTAACACCGCGAAGGCACAGGCGATTCACGAACTCTACCTGCGACTTGAGCAGACAATGCTCACATTCACCCATTCGCCGTTTGCAGTGCATGTGCTCAAGGCTGCGTTCCAGCAGCCCATTTTCCAGCAGAAGCAAATCCACTTTGAAGGGATGCCCACTCCTGCGGCCATTCATGGTGTGCTGCGCCAGATGGTAGCCGGAGGAGCTCTGAAAATCATCCGGCAAGGAAGGGGCCGCCGCCCGACCGTCTACGCCTTGCATGAGCTCATTAACCTCTGCGAGGGGAAGAGAGTGTACTGATCGTGGAGAACAGCTTCCTTGCCTCAATGGCCCCAACTGCCGATAACATTGAGAGAGAATGATTGATCCTTGCGACCCCTGGGAGTCGCTTCGCCGCGATCCTCCAACCTTTTCCGCCGAGGCGATCGCCAAAATGGCAGAGGAAATTCTTTCCCATGAGAGGGACTACAGAAGCCGGCTCTATGGGCATTGGAAGAAGGGACTTGATAGCCTTGTAACTTTGAGACAGGTATGCCTGACAGTAGGCCAGTCATTTCAGAGGGAATTTTTGAAATATGATCAGCTCAATCGCTGCCCACTCCTCCATACCTTAATGACCAATCATGCCCGTGGGGTAAGGATAACTGCAGAAGTCACTTCGCTTCTGCTCTCCGGGTATCCGGATGGGGCCCTTGCGAGATGGCGAACGCTTCATGAAATCGCAGTAAATTCCCTTGTGATTCAGAAGCACGGGAAGGAGGCTGCTGAGGCATTTCTGGCCCAGGCTGTGATCGATCACGCTCAAGCCGGACTCGCCTTCAATAGTTCCGCTGTCGAGAATGATGTAGAGCCGCTAGATCCACAGCTGCTAAAAGCATCACAAGATCTTGCTTCCGCGCTACTGGCCAAGCACGGTGAAGGACTGAAGTCGTCGAACGGTTGGGCGAGGAAGTTTGAGGGTGTTGCAAAGTTTGGCAAGCTGCAGGAGAAGCTCGGATTGAAAAAATGGGGGTACAATTACTCCTTTGCAAGCAAGGAAATCCACGCGGGCTTTCACCATCCTGGGACACTTCTGGGGGAGGCTTGCCAGAACAAAGCAGTTCTGCTGGTTGGGCCTTCGATGATGGGACTGACCGAGGCTGCCTGCAACACGGCTCATGACATAGTCTTGATTACTGGCAGCTTCCTTGCAGCAACCCAGAGGCATGAGAACTATTCCTGGGATCACGCTCGGCACGCAAAGTACCTCCTTCTTATGAAGCAGTTGTCTGAGGATGTGGAGCGACAGTTCATAGCCTGTGATCCGGACATCGTTCCATCCACGCGCGATGGGGATTGCAAGCCGACACAAGGGCCCGATACTAGCGCTTGATATTAATGGGATAGAGTCCGATGAGACTCCTTGCTTGACTTCTGACTGCGGCAGGCCAACCTAGGTAGTTTGGCACCTGTGCAAAGCGACCCTCGGCGCGACCGAGTCGCGCCGTCCGGGAACGGTGTCAACCCAGCATCCGCAGCTGATGCCGCGCGTGCCCGTTCCACTCATCCACCGCCTGGGACAGCCCCTTCTCGAACGCGCGCTCGTCCTCGCCAGCGTCCTCGCGCGGCTCGGTGCGCGGCTGCGCGTTGCACTCGCTGCTCTCGCACCCGACCACGAAGTGCCGGCCAGAAGGCAGCCAGACCAGCGTCGGCATGCGGCCGCAGAAGCCGCAGGCCCGCGCGTAGGCGAGCTGGTGCGAGGGATCCTGGCTGCTCCGGCTCATTCCTCACCTCGCGGCCGACGTCGCCGCGGCTTTCCTGCTTTTCGCCGGCGCCGGCTTCTTCGGCTTCGCCCGCGTGGCTTTAGCCGCCACCTTCGTCTGCTTCAGGCCCTGCAGCGCCTTAGGCGCCGGCACCTCCACCTCGGAGGCCTCGACGACGGCCTTCCACGCCGGCGCGCCCCGCAGCTCCTCGGTGAGCCACTGCACGATCGCGTGGGCACCGTCGAGGTCCTGCAGCCGGCGCAGCGCCAGCTGATCGCGCAGCCCGTGCTTGTCGCTCACGACCGCCGCCCAGAGTTCGGTGCAGCCCGCAGCGGCGAACTCCTTCTGGACCTTTTGGAGCATGGCATTCCTGCCCAGGGCCCTGGTGCCACGGGAGAGCCCGCCCGTTCCAAACACCGCCGCCAACTTCACCATCACTGCGGCCGCCGGCGGCTCGATCGCGCAGAGCTGCTTCAGGCCCTCGTCCACCCGCCACGCCATGCGCCGACGATCGAGGCGCTCCACCGACGCCTTCTTCGCGGCCGCGCTTCCCGGCGCCGGCGCTTCCTTCTTCGGCTTCGCGCGCGCCGCGGCGTCGCCGGCGCCCTTCTCCACCAGCACGTGGATCACCTTCCCGATCTCCTTCCCGGAGACCACCACCGCCGCCTTGGCGCCAGGCGTACCCGGCTTCACGCGCTTGTACTGGAAGTCGTGCAGTGCCGTGCCGCGCGACTCCTCGTTCTCCAGATCCCCCTCGCCGTAGGTATTCTTGCCGCGGACGCGGAGCAGATCCTTTCCGTGCTCCTTCTTCGCCGTCGCCACCGCGCGCTCCGCGTGCGCGGCGACCTTCTTCGACCAGCAGTCCTCGTTGCGGCAGACCGCGGTCGCCGCCTGCTTCTCGTCGAGCTGGAGGTCCCCGAAGAGGTCCGGGGTGTTCGCCGAGTTGAACGGGCACGTGGAGCACGCGCCGGCCTTCGGCACCAGCTCGGCGTCCGCCAGGTCCCAGGGCGCGACGTCGAGGCGGGTGCATTCCCGCGCGAGATGCTTCCGCAGGTCGGCGGCAGTCGGGATCACGTAAGGCGCCCGGCGCAGGACGTCCTGCTGCGTCGCCGGCGAGAGCAGCGCGAGCAGTTCCAGAGACTCGAGCGGCCAGGCGCGCAGCGCGTCGTCCGGCGCCTCGAGGCGCTTCCGCATCGCCGCCGGCAGCTTCTGGAGGTTGGCGCGGCGCGCCACCCAGCCGCGCGGCTTGCCCAGCGCCGTGGCCACCTGCTCGACGCTCTCGCCGGCGTCGAGGCGCCGCGCAATCGCGAGGGCCGTGTCGAGCGGCCGCAGCGCCGCGCGCTGCTCGTTCTCGACCAGCGCGGCAGCCGCCGCCGGCTCGTCCTCCAGGCGCCGCTCGATCACCGGGACTTCGGTCAAGCCCGCCAGGCGTGCGGCCTCGAGGCGTCGGCGGCCGGCGAGGACCTCGAGCCTGCCGCCGCGGCGGACCGCAACGAGAGGCTGCAGGATCCCGTGGACCCGGATGCTCGCGGCGAGTTGCTCGAGCTCGAGCTGGTCGAGCTTCTTCTCGCGGCGGGGGTTGAGCGGGGAGACGGCGAGGTCCGCGACCGGCACCTGGCGCACGTCGGACGGAGCGAGGGTGGAAGAATCCATCAGGTATTGCTGCGCGGTGCCCGGCGCGGCGCGGGGTCTGGTGCCCTTGCTGCAGCCCGGGGCACCCTTCGGGTGAGAGGTCAAACCCTTCGCGCGGGCGCCACCCTGCAGCCGTGGCGGGCGCGCGAACCCCGGATCAGGACATGGCAGCCTGAACCCGTGCGATGCTGCGCGCGAACGCGGCGCTGATCGCGCTGCGCCCCGCGGAGAGGTAGCGGAACGTCTTCGCGCGCGCCTTCTGAGGCGGCGGCTGGCGCGGCTCGACGATCGTGCCGGTCTTCACGGTCTGGACCATCTCGTCCGTCGCGGCCGTCGGCTCGCCGGTGCGGTCGAAGGCGGTCAGCATCGTGAAGAACACGCCGCCGGCGCCGGCCTCCTGGAGCGCGAGAGCGAAGCCTCCGCACCAGGCGCCGGTGTCGGCCTGGTTGAGGTCGAGGCGGTCCGCGCGCGTCGCTTCGGCGCCCGGGAAGCCCCAGCCCCACTCTGTCCAGACGTGCTGGAAGGTGCGCCCGGCGACGCGGTGGGTGGCCTCGATGATGTCGCGCACGTGCCGGAAGAGCGTCCCGCCCTGGCCGTAGGAGTGCCACGCGATCGCGTCCGGTTCTACGCCGTGGCGCTGCCAGGCGGACATCCGTTCGCGAATCGTCTCGATCGTGTTGGCCTCGACGAGGTCGCCGCCGACGAACCAGCCCAAGCCGAAGTCCTTCGCCAGGCGTCCGAACTCGGCCTCGAGCTCGAAGAAAAAGTCCTCGTGGTCGAGCCAGGAAACCTCACGCTCGTTGCAGAAGATCACCGCGGCGCCCGGGCTCGAGCTCGCAACCTCGAGCAGGAAGTGCCGCATTGCTCCACCCAGCGCGATCCTGTGAGGCTGGACAGTGTCTGCAGAGCCCGGGTGCAGGTGCGTGAAGCAGCAGTAGCTGATCACCATCCGCGCCTTCTGGCGCTTGGCATCCTCGACCATGGAGTACTGCGCGGTGGTCAGCGGCGGAATCGCACCTCTCTTCCAGGACCACCCCTCGTCGTAGACCTTGGTGGCGAGGTAGGTGCCGCGCGCCGAGTCGAGGCGGAAGAGGGCGAGCCATCGCTGGAGGCCGCCCGGCTGGTACGCGAGCGCGCCGCCGTCCGGTCGATCCGGCGCGTGGACGCCGAGGTGGAGAGTCGTGGGGAGTGAGAACATGCGATGGTGTGGGTTCAGGTCGACTGCTGCGCGCGGCGCGCGGCGACCTCATCCGAGATTTCCTTGCCGCGCTTCTGGAACGGCAGCAGCAGGTGCGCGAGTTCGGCGATCGCTCGGTGATCGTGGGTGGAGCGCTGCCACGCGGTCGGATCGAGGAACAGGCCGACGGAGTCCGCTCTCTGACTCACCTCGATCAGGCCGCGGAGGTCGAGCCCCTGCACCAGCGCCGCCACGGTGAGGAGCCGTCCGGCCTCCGCCGGGTAGTCGAGCGGGTCGGGCGCGCGGTCGATCATCACGCCTTCGCCGCCGCGCGCTGGCCGTTCAGGTAGCGCTGCAGCGATTCCGAGGTGATCCGCTTGCCGCTCGCGCCGCGAGTGCCAGGCGCGTTGATCGCAACGAGCTCGCCGCGCTCGACGGCGCGACGGACCGTCATCTTGCAGATCCCGCACTCGTCGGCGACCTGCTGGTAGGTGAGGAGCCGCGGCAGGCGCCGGCCGTTGGTGGCGGCTTCGGCGGCGGTGGTCACAGCCAGGCTCCTTCCTCGCCGAGGGCGAGGAGATCGGGCTCGATCGATGCAGAGTTCGTGCTCGGCTCGCCGAGGATGAAGCCGACGGCGCCAGCGACGAGCAGGATCACGAGCGCGATCGCGAGGACGGCTTCCGCCGTGGACGGGAAGGCGACGATCGCGAAGGCGGCCGCGGGAACGGCCGCGGGCCAGGCTGAGGCGAAGTGCTTCATGCGGATGCCGCGACTTGCGCCGGCGGTGAAGTGGATTGAGAGAGCGGGGCTCGCGGCTGGCCATTCGCCTGAGCCGCAGCGGAGGCCTGCGCGTCAGCGATGGCGCGGCGCAGGACGATGAGGACCGAGGGATGGCTGAAGGTCGAGCGGGTGCGGATCCCGCGCTTGGTGGTGACGGAGAGGGTGATCGCGGAGCCCTTGGTCGGTGCGATCGCCAGCAGGAGACGGCCGAGCGCAGCGGCGCGGACGCGCGCGGAGTTGCGCTGGGACTTGCTGGTGGCCTTCCCGCGGGGCGCAGACGCAGTGCCACCCCTCGTAGCGACACTGGGCGCTTCCCGCGGGTCGGCCGTGGAGGCGGATCTCACGCGCACGCCTCCGCCGGCGCGGACGCCGGTACCGCACCGAGCACGAGCAGGGCGATCGCTCGACCGCGCGCGCGGTCGAACCGAGGCGCGAGCCTGCGCGCGGCCGCGGCGCGCTGCTCGAGGGTGAGCGGCTGGCCGGTGTGACAGAAGCAGGCACACACCTCGCGGCCGGCGCCGGCGCCGCCCTCGAAGCAGAACTCGTGGCAGGCGCAGCCGCCGGCGTGGAGTTCGGCGAGGGCCTGGCGCAGGACGGCGTCCGGGATCACGGCCGGAACCTCCGCATCACGAGGGCGCGGCAGATCTCGTCGCCAGGCTCGACCGGCGCCTCGCCGTAGGGCACCTCGATCACCGGACTGAGGGGATCGTGAAGCGCGCAGAACCCGACGGGCTGCTTGGCGCGCCGGGTGCAGCGGACGACGCGGCGGGAGGTCGCCGCCGGCGGGGGAGCGTGGAGCGGGGCGCTCACGCCGCCTCCTCGAGGAGGTCCTCGATGCGGCAGCCGAGCGCCCTCGCAATCGCCCACGCAAGCTTCAGGGACGGTTGCCGCCCTCTGAGCAGGGGGTAGACCTGGCTGCGAACGCCAGCAGCCACCACCTCGTGCTGCACGTTCGCCGTGGTGGTCCGGCGCCGCAGGAGCCAGGCCTGGAACTTTGCCGGCGAGAATTCCACTGGACTGGTCCTCCGAATCAGGGCGGATCTGCGGGCGGTCTTGCGCTCTTTCATGCGATGCAAAAATCTTATATTTGCATCTGATCTAGAAGTCAAGCCTCGTATGTCATGCGAAGGGATAATGGCGCCACATGACAAGGCGGGACGCCCGTAAGGTCCGACTGAAGGTTGGTCGCACTCAGGTGGAGTGCCTACCGGATCAAATACCCGAAGTCCTTAGGCGGCTAGGGGTTGAGCCGATCCCGCAGAGCGGGGGTCAGGGCGGGTTTCTGCCGAAGCGGGATCACGCGGAGAGCCTTTATTCGGCATTATGTGCCCTGCAACGCAGGAAGGCTGGCATGTCAAGCGAGGATCTCGCCGAGTACCTCGATCTGGCCGGACCTCGCGGCCTGTCTCGGACCATCCTGGTCTGGCGGAAAGTGGCAGATGAGCTCGGCCTCGATCTGGCCAGGCTCATCGTGCATTCGCGGGACAAGCGCCGGCACTACTGGCTTCCAGGGCCAGACCTTGCCGCAGCTATCCGGGCGCTCGAGCAGGGCCTGAAGGCGAAGCAGATGAAAAAGCAGGAATGATTTGACATCGCACCAATTCACCGGCAACCTCCCGGCGGAGCATGTCGCCGGGATCCCCCTCACCGCGTCCGAGGCCGAATCCCGCTTTCCCGCCAGCCGGCTGCGCTGAAACGCCGGTTTCTCCCGCGACGCGCTCCCCGCGGTAGCGGGGCCGCGGCCCGGTGCACGACGGCGTCACCCTCGCCCCGGCCGAGCTCCAGGCCCTGTTCCGGGCCAGGATCGCCGGCTCCGCACTGAAGGTCTGGCTCGCCCTGCGCCAGGTCGCCGGCGTGGGTGAGGAGGTGACCGCGAACACCTTCGCCCTCCGGAGCGCCACCGGCCTGACCCGGGCCAGCGTCCACGAGGGCCTCTGCCAGCTCGAGGTCGCCGGGTTCCTCGTCTACGCCGGCGCCGGCGTCCGCCACGCGACCGCCGTGATCCTGCGGCTCCCGGACCCCGACGGCGGGGGTGGCTCGCCGGCACGACCGTCCGGAAATCCGGACGGTCAGGGCCCACCGTCCGGAAATCCTGACGGTCGACCGTCCGGAATTCCGGACGGTCGTGGCGCACCGCCTGGCGCGCAGGAGCCCCTGAAGGCCGTAAATCCAGGCCCTGGCCTTGTGCGGGACGACCGTCCGGAATTCCGGACGGTGGGCTGGCCCTTCCCATCTGATGTTGAAGAGGCTTTGCCTCTATACATCAGCTCTTCGTCTTCCTCGCGCGAGCGCGCGCGCGAGCCCGGACCGGCGGCGCTGCTCGAGCGGCCCGGTGGAGTCCCCCCCTCGGGCTCCCCCTCTGCTCGCGCGTGCTCGTGCGGCGTGGGGGTGCTCTTCCAGGGGGACCTCTGGGCTGGTGTCTCTCCAGGCGTTCCTGCCGGTGTTGACCTACCCGCTCTGGGCTCTCTGGCTCCTGACGTGGGGGAGGAGGCTGGTGAGGAAGAAACGGCGCCGGCGGGGTTCCTGGCGCCAGCGGAGGCGCAGGGCGCGGCGCAGGACACCGCCGGCGACCAGGAGCGTGCTGCGCGCGCCTCGCGCGGTGCGCCAGGCGCTGCGGACCCGCCGCCCGCCATTTCGACCCGACAGACCGGACCGAAACCGCACTTTGGACGCGATCCGACATGGCCCGTTCCGGGCGCGCGGGGTCCCGGACAGGCGAGGGGCGGTCGGGCGGCCCTGGCCGCTGCTGGTCTACGTCGGGGCACTGCTCTCGGTCCACGCCGCGTTCGTGGTGGGCGGCCGGCGGATGGACCAGGTGCTGCTGCCCGTGGTGGGCCTGCTGGGCGGCCTGTCGCTGCTGCTGAT
>CAZDMB010000106.1:0-9223 GCA_964506175.1 uncultured Planctomycetales bacterium
CTACCTGATCGCGCTGATCCAATCCAAGGGGGACGCCCAGTAGCGCGCACCGATCCATGTACCCTTCCTCCAACGCGCTCCAGCGCACCAACTACCTGAACTGCAAGAAGGGGTTCTGGTCCTGGTTCTGGACCATCGACCACAAGCGGCTCGGGCTGATGTACATGTGGGGGGTGTTCGCGATGTTCGCCCTCGGCGGCACCTTCGCGATGCTCATTCGCCTGGAGCTGTTGCATCCCAACTCCGAGATCTGGGATCCGGCCAACCTGCTGACCGCGCAGCTCGCGCGGATGGACGCCTACAACCGGATGTTCACCGTGCACGGGGCGGTGATGGTCTTCCTCGTGATCATTCCGGGCATTCCGGCCGCGCTCGGCAACTTCGTGCTGCCCATGATGCTCGGCGCCAAGGACGTGGCGTTCCCGCGCCTCAACCGCTTCAGCTACCACCTGTGGCTGCTCGGCGCCCTGTGTTTCGTCATGACCTTCCTGGTCGGCGGCCTGGACACCGGCTGGACCTTCTACCCGACCTACAGCACCAGCAGCGCCGACCAACAGGCCGTGATCTTCGGCACGCTCGGCGCCTTCATCCTCGGCTTCTCCTCGATCTTGACCGGCCTCAACTTCGTGGTCACCATCCACAAGATGCGGCCGCCGGGCATGACCTGGTTCAAGATGCCGCTCTTCTTGTGGGCGATCTACGCCACGGCGGTGCTGCAGATCCTCGCCACGCCCGTCATCGGCATCTCTCTTTTGCTGCTGATGGTGGAGGCCACCCTGCACATCGGCATCTTCACGCCGGAGCTGGGCGGCGACCCGGTGTTCTTCCAGCACCTGTTCTGGTTCTACTCGCACCCGGCCGTGTACATCATGATCCTTCCCGCGATGGGCGTGATGTCTGAGCTGTTCGCGACCTTCAGCCGCAAGCCGATCTTCGGCTACAAGTCCATCGCGATGTCCTCGCTGGCCATCGCCGTGATCTCCTTCATCGTCTGGGGCCACCACATGTTCGTCTCGGGCCAGTCGCCCCTGATGAGCACGATCTTCTCGTTTTTGACCTTCGCCGTGGCCATTCCTTCGGCCATCAAGGTCTTCAACTGGGTCTCGACGATGTACAAGGGCTCGATTTCCTTCGCCACGCCGATGCTCTACGCCATGAGCATCATCTGGCTGTTCGGCGTCGGCGGTTTGACGGGCCTGTTCCTGTCCACGATGGGCACGGACATCCACTTGCACGACACCTACTTCGTCGTCGCGCACTTCCACTTCGTGATGGTCGGCTCGGCGATCTTCGCCTTCATCGGCGGCATCTACTACTGGATCCCGAAGATGTACGGCCGCATGGCCAGCGAGAAGGTCGGCCGCGTCACCTGGTTCCTGAACTTCCTCGGGTTCAACCTGACCTTCCTGCCGCAGTTCGTCGCCGGCACGAAGGGCATGCCGCGCCGCTACTTCGACTACGACCCGCAGTTCGCCACCTACAACTTCTGGTCCTCGATCGGCGCCGCGTTCATCCTCGTCGGCATGGTCCTGACCTTGCTGAACATCGTGTGGACCATTCGCCGCGGACGCCCGGCGCCGGCGAATCCGTGGGGCGGCGTCACGCTCGAGTGGATGACCGCCAGCCCGCCGACGGAGTACAACTTCGAGGGCGACGCGCCCTTCGCCGGCGACCCCTACGACGTTTCCTTGGTGACTTTCAAGAACGAGCAGGACGGCTTCCTGCCGGCGAAACCCATGAAGGACGACCCGCTCGTCTACGACTACCAAGCCTCCCTCAAGGCCGGGGTGGCGCACGCCAGCCTGCACCCGTAGCCGATGACCTCCACCGCCGCCCACGCGCCCGCGCCCGAAACCGGGCACGCGCACCACGGTCCCGCGCATCTGCAGCACCACTTCGACACCTCGGAGCAGCAGTTCGACTCCAGCAAGCTGGGCCTGTGGCTCTTCCTCCTGACGGAGGTGATGTTCTTCAGCGCGCTGTTCGTCGCCTACGCGACCTACCGCTCGCTGCACGCGGAGGTCTTCGCCTACGCCTCGAACTACCTGGACACCAACCTCGGCGCCGCCAACACGACGGTGCTGCTGCTGTCCTCGTTCACGGTGGCGTGGGCGGTGCGCAACGCGCAACTCGGCCAGCGCAAGCTGCTGATCGCCAACCTGTTCATCACGCTGCTGTGCGCCGGCACCTTCATGGGCATCAAGTACAAGGAGTACTCGCACAAGTACCACGAAGGCCTGCTGTGGGGCGGGGCGCAGCACTCCATCTTCAAGGCGAACGAGTTCCTGATCCTGGACGAGGTCAAGGAGCACAGCGAGGCCTGGAACGAGGGCCATGGCGCGGGGGCGCTCGCGGTCAAGGACATGACCTCCGACCAGCGCCGCGAGGTCAGCATCTTCTTCGCGATCTACTTCTGTCTCACCGGCCTGCACGGAATCCACGTGCTCGTCGGCATGGTCCTGCTGACGTGGCTGCTCGTGCGCGCGATCCGCGGCCACTTCACGCCCGTCTACTACACGCCCATCGACCTGGGCGCGCTGTACTGGCACTTGGTGGACCTGGTCTGGATCTTCCTCTTCCCGCTGCTCTACCTGATCGCCTGATCCGCCATGAGCCAACACGACCACAACGATTCCGGCCATGGCAAGGGCCCGCACGTCGTCTCCCTGGGGATGCTGGCGGCGGTGCTCGCCATCCTGCTGGTGCTCACGGGACTCACGGTCTGGACCGGCAACATGGACCTGCACGGCCTGGATCTTTCCGTCGCGATGATCATCGCCACGATCAAGGCCACCCTCGTATGCCTGATCTTCATGCACTTGAAGTGGGACCGCCGCTTCAACGGCATGGTGTTCCTGTTCGCCGTCATCCTGGTGGGGCTGTTCCTGGCCTTCATGGTGCTGGACCTCAACCAGTACCAGCCAAACGTCCACGAATACCGCTTGCAGCAACTCAAGTGAGCGCGCCCCCGGCGTCAGCCGCGCACGGAGCCGGCCCCCGCGAGACGGGGGTCGGCTCTTTCGGTCTCCAGATCCTCCTGGTCGCCCTGGCGGTGCTCTTCGCCAGCACGGTGATCGCCACTTGGTACTTCCGCGATCAGGCGGCCCAATGGGGGAGCGCGGTGCCCTCGCTGCCCGCCGGGCTGCTGATCACCACCGCCCTGCTCGGCGTGCTCAGCGCTCTGGTCGAGACCGCCGCGCGCGCCGCCGACCGTCCCAAACGCGCCGCGGGTCTGCTCGCCGCGGCCGGCGCCTGCGCGCTCCTGTTCCTCGTCGGCCAAGGCTGGAACTGGATCGCCCTGGCTAAGGGCCGGCCGGTCAGCCAGCGTCCGTCCTTCTACGAGTTCAACTTCTACCTGCTGACCCTGCTGCACGCGGCGCACGTCGTGGGAGGCGTGGTGTTCCATTGGATCGCCTGGTCGCGCGCCCGCGCGCGGGCCCCGGGCGCGGCAACCGCCATGCGCCAGAACGCGATCTACTGGCATTTCCTCGCTTTCGTCTGGGGGGTCATCCTGGTCAATCTCTGGCTGACCCGCATCCAAGATCCAGCCGCCTCCTGGCTCGGCCCCACCTCCCTGATCTTGCTCGGCGCCACGGCGGCCGCCTGCCTCGGTTATCAGCTCCTGGTCATGGCGGAGTTCGTACGGCGCGGCAAGGGCGGGCTGGCCCTGGCCTCCCTCGTGCCGCTCTTCGCCCTCCTGGCCTTCTGGGCCTATGCCGGCGAGTGGGGGCGACAGAAGCGCCTCGTCCGTTGGACGCTGTCCTGGCTGCTGCTGCTGTGCTTCCTGATGCTGGCCACTGCCATCCACTCCCGCCAGATCTTCGGCCCCTGAGGCCGCGGCGGCCGGCCGGCCAGATAATCCGATCTATTGGTATTGATTTCCCGCCCATTTGCCCTTATTTTGGCGGCAGCCGCGGAAGGACCGCCCCATGTACGGAAAGGCCACTGAAACAGCCATTGCGGCGATGACCCGCCTCGCCGAGGTCTACGACGAGGGCAAGAGCCGCCTCTCGGCGGTGGACATCGCCGACAACCGGCGCTTGGCGCGCCCTTTCGTCGGCAAGATCCTGACCACCCTTTCCGCGGCGAACCTGGTGGTGGGCTCGCGCGGGCCGGGCGGCGGCTTCACCCTGGCGCGCAGTCCCAAGGAAATCCGGCTCTACGAGATCTTCCGCCTCTTCGAGCGCGAGGACGCCAGCAACAACTGCCCCTTCGGCGGCAGCACCTGCGGCATGGGAAATCCCTGCCCCTTGCACGACAAGCTCGTGCGCGTGCGCGAAGAAGTGGACCGTGTGCTGCACGGCACCACGCTGGAAGAGTTTCGCGTGGCGTATCAGGTGCACGGGCTCCGGCCGGTGTACCCGGAGGAGATGCCCAAGGGAGGCATCAAGAAGCGCGAGTCCTTTCGTGCCCCGAAGTCCTCCGGCACGGCCGGACGCAAGGAGCTGAAGCGCCGCTGACCGGGCTCAGAGCCCGCGGGCCCAGGCCGGCCTGAAGGGCGCAGCCTCCGGCCGCGCCAGGGCGGCGTCCAGGGCCGCCAGCAAGGCGGGTTGGTCCTTTGGCAGGGTGCCGGCGAGCGCGAGCCAGTTGCTGGCGTGATTGGAGCGGAAAATCGTGCCGCGGCAGTCGAGGGCGCCGAGGAAGGCGCGCAATTCGGCCGCGAGTTCGAGCGGATCCAGGTGATCCACGGCGCCGCGCGCATCCTGCTCGGCCAGGGGCGTGCCCGCAACCGGCGTCATGACGAGAGTGCTGACGAATCGCGGTTGCAGGGCGTTGACGATCTGCGCGGAGGCCAGGGCGTGCTCGCGCGACAGGAGGCGCCCGCCGGCGCCGAGCAGGATCATGACCGAGAGCTTGACCCCGGCTGCGTGCGCCTTCTGCGCCACGCGCAGCATTTCCGCGGCGTCCACGCCCTTGTCGAGACGCTCCAGCACCCTGTCGTGCCCGGATTCGATGCCGAGGTAGTAGAGGCCGAGGCCCAAGGCGCGCAGCCGCGCCATCTCCTCGACGCTGCGGAGCTGCAAGGCCTGCGGCGAGGCGTAACAGGAGACGCGGCGCAGCTCCGGCCAGACGGCGCGCAGATGCTGGAGCAACTGCTCCAGGAAGGCGGCTTTGGCCACGAGCGCATCGCCGTCCGCCAAGAAGACCTTCTGCGGCGGGCCGAAATTCCGATCCACCCAAGCGATCTCCGCGGCGAGGTCTTCCAACTTGCGGACGCGAAAGGCCTTGTCCCGGTACATCGCGCAGAAGGTGCAACGATTCCACGAGCAGCCGATGGTGGCCTGCAGAATCAGGCTGTCGGCCTCGGACGGCGGCCGGCAGACGGTTCCTTCGTAGCGCAGCACGCGGCGGGCCCTCCCGGGCAGGCTCGCATCATCGCAGAGAGGGGGGGTGGGCGCCTGCGCGGCGCCTTGGCGGCCACGCAGGCGCCGCTCAACGACGGGCGTTTCCCTGGCCGATAGAGGAGGGGTAGAACGCCCTCATGCCTGCTCTCACCGCCCTCATCGGCTACGGCCGCTTCGGCCGCGCCATCGGCGAGCGGCTCCTGGAGACGGGGGGCAAAGTCCGCGCTTGGGACCCGCACGCCGCCGTCCCGCCGGAGCTCGCGGCCGCGACGCCTGCGACGGCCGTGGCGGGCGCGGACACCGTCGTGCTCGCGGTGCCCGTGCCGCGCACGCGCGCGGCGCTCGAGACGCTGCGTGCGCACCTGCGCCCGGAGCAGCTGCTGATCGAGGTCGGATCGGTCAAGACCGGGCCGGCGGCGGTCCTGAGCGAGACGCTGGGAGGCGCCGTGCCGTGGGCGGCGACGCACCCGCTCTTCGGCCCGGTCAGTCTGGCGCTGGGCGAGCGGCCGCTGCGCGTGGTGGTCTGCCCGAATCCGGGGCAACCTGCCGCCGCCGCGCGCGCGGAAGAATTCTGGCGCGCCTTCGGCTGCGAAGTCCTGCGCATGGACGCCGAGGAGCACGACCGGACGATGGCGCGCACGCACGCGCTGGCTTTCTTCGTCGCCAAAGGCTTCCTCGACTGCGGCATCGATCTCGAAGCGCCGTGCGCGCCGCCTTCCGTGGGGGGCATTGCGCGCACCGTGCGCAGCGCGCGCGCGGACGCCGGACAATTGTTCGCCACCCTGCACCGGGAAAATCCGTACGCGGCCGAGGCGCGCGCCTTGCTGCTCGACGCGTTGACCGCCACCGACGCCGCGCTGCGCGCCGCGCCGCCGCCGGACGAGGTGGCCCACGCCGAGGGAGCCGCCCTGCGCCTGGCCGACTCGCCCGGGACGCCGCCGCAGCTCAAGGAGGCGCGCGAGTTGATCGACGAACTCGACGCGGAGTTGCTGAAGCTGCTGGCGCGGCGCGCGGAGTTGGCGCTGCGCGCCGGCCGCGCCAAGGCCGGCGCCGGCCGCGGCGTGCGCGACCCGCGCCGCGAGGAGGAGTTGTTGGCCGATCGCGGCGCCCACGCCGGCGCTCTCGGACTCGATGCCGCCGCGGTGGAGGAAGTGTTCCGCGCCATTCTCAACTTCTCGCGCCGTCACCAGACCAGCCACGCGACATGATCGTCACTCTCAAAGCCAACGCGCCGCTCGAGGCGGTGGATTTCGTCGTCGAGCAAGCCAAGCGCTTTCCCGGCGTGACGCCGCGCGTGCACCGCTTCGACGGCCAGGGCGGCTGCGTGGTCGAGGTCCACCTGATCGGCGACACGCAGAAGGTGCCCGACGCGCTGTTCGCCGGGCTGCCGGCGGTGCGCCGGGTGGTGCGTGTTTCGCACAAATATCGCGTGATCGGACGCCACGGCCGCGGCGACGCCGAGGTCGGCTTCACCTACAACGGCCTGCGCTTCGACGAATCCGGCGTGGTGCTGTGCGCGGGCTTGTGCGCGGTGGACACGCCGGAGCACGTCGAGCAGGTGATGAGCGCGCTGTCCAGCCTCGGGCTGACGTGCACGCGCATGGGAGCCTACAAGCCGCGCACCTCGCCCTACGACTTCCAGGGACTCGGCCGCGAGTGCCTGCCGTGGGTGTTCGAATCCGCCGGGCGGCACGGCGTGCGCGTGATCGCGATGGAGGTCTGCGACGCCCGCCAGATGGACGAGATCTTCGCCGCCCTGGAAATGACCGGCAATCCCACCGGCGTCATGCTGCAGATCGGCACGCGCAACGCGCAGAACTTCGAACTGCTGAAAGCCGTCGGCCAGCAGGGGGAGTTGCCGGTGCTGATCAAGCGCGGCATGGGCATCACGCTGGAGGAATCCCTGAATGCGGTGGAGTACGTCGCCGCCGAGGGCCAGCCGAACATCGTCTTCTGCCTGCGCGGCGTCAAATCCCATCTGGGAGATCCGCACCGCAACCTGGTCGATTTCGCCCACGTGCCGGTGTTGCGCGCCCAGACGCGTCTGCCGGTGTGCGTCGATCCCAGCCACTCCGTGGGCCGGATGCGCGTGGTGCCCGACGGGCTGCCGGAAATCTTTCACGCCGCGGGCCAGGGAGTCCTCGCCGGCGCCTCCATGGTGCTTGTGGACTTCCATCCGGACCCGCACAAGGCGCTGTGCGACGGACCGCAGGCGCTGACGATGGAATACCTGCCGCGCCTGGTGGAGTACCTGCGCCGGGTGCGCGATTGCTACGCGGGAATCCTCGCCAGCGAGGTGCCGCTGCGCCCCGAAAACCGGCGCGACCTGCTCTGACCCGCCGCGCGCTCCGTCCGGCAGTTAGGATGGGGGGGTGATCCCTTTTGCGGCGGCGGCGCTGGCGCTCATCACGCTCGACGCGCTCCTCGTGTTTCGCGAGGACCTCCGCGTGCGCCGCGTGCTGCTGATCCTCTCCATCGGCGTGGCGGCGCTGCTCGCGCTGGCGAGTTTCGCCGAGCGCGCCGAGGCCGACCAGCCGGAGACCACGCGCGCCTTTTTTCTCTATTTCGCCGCGGCCTCCGGGTTGTGGGCCGCGGGCGCCGCCTTCTTCCTGCTGCCCCGCTGCCTCGACCTCTTTCCTGCGCGCCTTTTCTGCGGGCCGCGCGTCGCCGCCGGCATTGCCACGCTCCTCGGGGTGATCTTTCGCGGCCTCGCGGAAGGCGACTGGGAGTTCGTGCGCACCAACTGGTTCTTCGTCGTCCACCTCGGCGTGTCGGCTTCCGCCATGGCCTTCGGCCTGCTGGTGATGGTGGCCTTTCTGCTGTTCGGCGGCCGCCGGATGCGCGAAGGCCCGCCTCAGGCGTGATTGCGCAGCATCAGTTCCTTCGGGCTCGGCTCGAGGTAACTCTGGCCGGCGAGATAGGACACTTCGAAGCGCCGCACGAAGTGGCGGATGAGGGTGACGGGAACGATGAGCGGCACGAGGCCGCGGCCGAAATCCGCGATCAGGGCCGTCATCTCGGCGCGTTCGCGCGCGTCCAGACGCTCGCTGAAGTACCCCTGCATGTGCTGCAGCACGTTGACGTGCTTGCGCCGCGTCGCCAGGGTGCGCAAGGCGCCGAGGAAGGCCGCCGGGTAGCGCTCGGCCAACTCCGCGCGCGGCATGGCGCTCGCGCCGGCCACCAAGCGGCCCAGGGCGCGGTAAGCCTGCGGGTCGTGCGCCAGCAGCAGCGACTTCTCGGCGGTGTGGAAGCGGACGAGGTCGCCGACGCTCCAGCGCGGACGCAAGGCCGCCTTGAGGCGGCGGTAGGCGAACACGCGCGTGAAGAAATTCTCCCGCAGCAGCGGGTCGTTCAGGCGGCCTTCCTCTTCCAGCGGCAGGAGCGGCATCCGCGCCATGAGCGCGGCGGCGAAGAGGCCGACGCCCTGGCGCTCCGGCATGCCGTGCGCGTTGTAGACGCGCACCCGCTCCATGCCGCAGGAGGGAGACTCGCGTTTGAGCACGAAGCCGTCGAGGTCTTCGGCGGACAAGGCGCGCGCGCGCGCCGCGGCGTAGCGGCGCATGACCGGCGTGTGATCCTGGCCGGACTTCGGATCCACCATGCGCGGCCCGTCCGCGCCGGCCACCAGGCGCACCGGCGGCCGCGGCACGCCCATGCCGGATTCCTGCTCCGGGCAGACCGGAACCCATTCGACGAAGGGGCCGACGGTCGCCACCAGGAAGTCGTCGCGTTTGTGGCCCGCGTCCCAGCGCACCTTCTCGCCGAGAAGGCAGCTGCTGATTCCGAGGCGGATGGTCTCGTGCACGCGCGGGTATCCTAGGGCCCCTTTCCTCGAGAACGAGTCCGCGCCATGTCCAAAATCAAGGTCCAGCATCCCG
>CAZDMB010000107.1:0-9126 GCA_964506175.1 uncultured Planctomycetales bacterium
GCTTTCGTCTCCGGCCCCATCCACGGCAGGCTCTCGAGGCTTTCGCGGTAGGCGGCGAGCAGATCCTTCACCATCTGCTCGGCCAGCCGCTTGGCGCTCGGACTGAAGGCGCGCGCCACGTAGGCCTTGCCGACGGCTTCGCCGGCAGCCTGCTCCGCGGCGGCCAGCATCCGCTTCCAGCGCGGTTTCATCTCCTCCTCGCCGCGCAGGCGGGCATTGAAGAAGTTGAAGTTCTCGCGGCCGAAGGCCTCCGGCAGATATTCGGCGTAGGTGCTGACGGTCTGGAAGCGCAGGTAGGCGCGCCAATCCTCGAGCGCGGCGGAGGAGAAGACGGTCTCGAAGCCGGTGAAATACCGCACCGTGGCGAGGTTCACCACCGCCGGCGGCTCCGCTCCCAGGCCATGCAGCCAGCGCCGCAGGTCGAAGCTCGGGATGACCTGCTGCGCCGCGTCGAACGTGACCTCGTTCGCGAGGGCCGTCATGTCGCGCATCTCCTCCGGCGCGAGCGAGGTCTGGGCGAGGCGCGTCTCGAGAGCGAGCACGCGCTGCGCGTCCGCGTCCGCGTCGGCGGCGCTCTGTCCCAGCAGTTGGAACATGGCCGCGACGTGACTCTGGTAGGCCGCCCGCATCTCCGTCTTGTCCGCATCGTCGGAGAGGTAGTAACCGGGCTCCGGCAGGCCAAGTCCCCCCTGGATGAGGAACAGCACGATCATCTTCGGGTTGTAGAAACTGGCTTCCGGACCGGCGCGGAAGGCCGCGTTCACGCCGCTCCGCTGCAAGGCGGCGATGGCGTCCACCAACTGCTCGCGGTTGCGGATGCCGGCGATCAAGTCGAGCTCCGGCTGCAAGGGCGCGGCGCCGAGCCGCTCCACCGCCTCCGCGTCCATGGCGCCCGCCCAGAAGGTGCCGACGAGGCGGAGGTCGGGATCGAGGCTCGCGTCGTTGCGGCGCTGCGCCGCCTCGTCCAGCACCTCGTGCAGGATGGCGATGTTGCGCTCGAAGATCTCGTGGAAGGCGCCGAAGGAGGAGTACTCCGGCGGAATCGGGTGATCCGCGAGCCACGCGGCGTTGACGTGCCGGTAGTAGTCCTGCGCGGGCGAGGGCGCGCTCGCGCAAGAAGCGGCGAGCAGCGCGCCGAGCGCGAGCCCGGCGCCAAGGGGGCGGGGAGCGTGCATGCGCCGCGGATTCTAAGGCAGCTCCGCGGCTCGCCCGCGCCGCCTAGGGGTAGTCCACCAGCGCGGTGCGCCCCAGGCGCGGCGGTCGGCCGCCGCCGCTCGCCAAGCCGGCGAAGCCGATGGTGCGGCCGAGCCACGCGGACTGCGGCGGCACGACCACCTCCACCACGCCGTCGAAGCCGGCGCCGCCCTGGAAGACGACGCTGGCCGTGCGCGGATCGAAGCCGAGCGGGCCGAAGCGCGTCTGGAAATTTCCGAGCGCAAGCGACCAGGCGAGCGCGGCGCCGCCGTTCGAGCGCGCAGCGGCTCCCACCAGGATCGAGGCGCCGCCTTCGATCGCCCACACCGGCGGCTCGGCGCACTGACTCTCCACCGCCAGCGGCTCGGCCGCGGCGCCGGCGCCGACGGCGTCGAACAGGACGTTTTCCTCGCCGCGCACCTCCGCGCGGAGCACGGCGCCGGCGAGCCGGCGGTGCAGCCGCTGCTGCTCGGGCCCCGGCAGGGGGTCGCCGTTGCCGACGGTGTCGGTGCAGCCGAGGTGACCCATGCCGGCCACTTCCCAGTAGAGGTCGCGGCGCGAACTCGGCATGGCGCGCTCGTACCAGTCGTGGACGGTGGCGGCGGACACCACGAAATCGCTGCCGCCGGCGATCCACCAAGCGCCGCCGTCGTAGGCGGCCATCGCCGCGTAGCCGGCCGGATTGTCCGCCGCCTGCAGTCCGAGGATGACGCGCACGCGCGGCTCGATGCCGATCAACTGCGACAGCGTGGCGCCGCCCATCGAGTGGCCGATCGCCGACCAGACGGCGGCGGCGTCCGCCATGCCTTCCAGCCACGCGCCGGGCACGACGCTCTGATCCTCGATCCACCACAGGGCCGCGCGCGTGTCCTCGGCGAACTCGCGCGTATTGGGAAACAATCCGCGCTCCGAATCGGTGCTCGAGACGACGAAGCCCCACGATGCCAGGTGCGTGCAGAGCAGGTCGTAGCCGTCCGCGCTGCCGAGCCAGCCGTGCTGGAAGCCGACCAAGGGAAAGGGGCCGGCGGCGGGGTCGGCGGGCTGATCCTGGCCGGCGGCGGCGGCCGGGTAGTAGATGCGCACCGGCACCAGGCCCTGGCCGAAGCGCTGGTCCTGCAACTGGACGTCGCGCCAGCCCACGAGGTGCGGGCCGGGATCTTCGGGCAGTTGCGGGGCGGAAAGGAGGGCGAGAAGGGAGGCGAGCAGCATGACTTGAAGCCGTTCGCCTCCATCCTAGGGGCAGATGCGATCTTTGCGCCGGCGGGATGCGGAGCGCGGCTTCCCTTGGGGGCCGCAACCCGGCAGGGGGGTACGCAGACGAGGGAGACCCGCCGGCAGAGGAGCGCAAGCCTTGTGTGCGCGGCGCCTGCTCGCCGCGCATGCAAGATCCTGCGGCGGACGGCGCAGCCCTCGCGGGACGGGCGCGCTCTCTGGCACGGAAACAAGCCGGTGGAATTGTGCGCCTGGCTTCCATGACTTTCCTCCCTGGCCGCTGCCGGCGTGCTTCAGTCCAGCACCGGTGAACTCCGATGGGAAGGTGGGTCGTCCCGTCATGGCCGTTGCTTCCGCCGGTGCATTTCTCGACTGCGTCCTGGCCACCCAGGAACAGAGCGAGGAGGAAGTGCGCCGTCAGGCCACGGAACTCGGCCGGACGCTGGCCCGCTCCGGCGCCTCGCCGCACGCGCTGGAGACGATGCAGGCGGAGGCCCTACAAGAACTGGCGAAGCGGCCGGGCGTGGTCCTCTCGGCGGAACTGCATCACGGCGCCATGACCGTCTTCACCCAGGCGCTGTACGCCTACGCGGAAGTGGTGCAGCAGGCCGCGGGCAGCGTCCTGCCGGAGCTGACGCCGCCGGAGCTGTGGTCCGGCCTGGATGCGAGCGAGGGCATCGAGCGCTTGCGTCTCGCGCTGGAAGCCTCGCACCTCCTGACGTGGGTGTGGGATTTGCGCACGCGCTCCTTCGAGGCCGATGCGCGCCTGCGCGCGCTGCTCGGCTGGGAAGTCAAGAGTCGGCAGCGCTCGCGCACGGACGACGACTTCCTCGCGATGGTGCATCCGCAGGATCGCGGCCGCGTCACCAAGGCGGTGTTCGACCTGCTGACGGCGGGAACGCGCTACGACATCGAGTACCGCATCCTGATCGGGCGCGAGACGCGCCACGTCTCCAGCCAGGCGATCGTCAAGCGCGGCGCCGACGGCGTCGCCGAGCGCATGTTCGGCGTCTGCCTCGACGTCACCGAGCGCAAGTCCCTGCTCGAGGACCTGGAGCAGCTGTCGCATCTCGATCCGCTGACGGGCGTGCTCAACCGCCGCGGCTTCTCGCGCGTGCTCGACCGCGAGGTCGAGCGCCGCAAGCGCGACGGCGGCGAGCTGCACGCCCTGTTCCTCGATCTCGACGACTTCAAGAAGATCAACGACGTCTACGGCCATTCCGTGGGCGACGGCGTCCTCATCACGGTCGCCCGCACCCTGACCCAGTGCGTGCGCGCCACCGACCACGTCGCGCGCGTCGGCGGCGACGAATTCCTGGTGATTCTGCCGCACACGCGCCGCGCCGAAGCGCGCGTGGTGGCGGAGAAGATCCACGGCGCCATCCAGCGCACGGCGGTGTCCGACAGGTTTCCGCAGCTGCGGGTGACGGCCTCGGTCGGCCTGGTGGCGGCCGGGCACACCCAGGAAATGGTCCAGGACATGATCGTGCGCATGGAGCGCGCCCTGCACCGCGCGAAGCGCATGGGCAAGGGGCAGGTCTTCGTGGACACGGCGCTGTTCGGCGACGCCGAGGCGCCCGCGGCGTCCTACGCCGAACTGGTGGAGGAAGTCTCGCGGCTCGAGACCTACTTCGCCGTCAAGCAGCCGATCATCGACTTGCGCAACGACAAGTTGCACGGCTACGAGATGCTGTCGCGCAGCCGCTGCGCGGCCCTGCCCAGCCCCGAGGACTTCCTCAACTTCGCCATGGACACCGGGCTGGCCCGCCAGGTGGACCTCAACGCCTTCACCACCTGCGCGCGCGGCACCGCCAACATCGATCCGGCGCTGACCTGCCACCTGAACATTCTGCCGAGCACGCTGATGAACGTGCCGGTGGAGCAGCTCGTGCAGCTCTTGCCCGCACATGGGCCGCGCTCGCGCTACTGCATCGAGATCAGCGAGAAGGAGACGATCGGCGACGCGCGCAAGATGCTGCGCTTCGTGCAGGAGCTGCGCGAAGCCGGCCTGCGCGTGGCGATGGACGACGTCGGCTACGGACGCTCCTGCCTCGAGGCGATCATCCAGTTGGAGCCGGAAGTGGTCAAGATCGACCGCCAATTGATTCACATGATCGCCGACGACGACGGCTGCCGCCGCATGCTGGAGCGGATGCTGCGCGTGGTCTCGACCTGGGGCGCGGAAACGGTGGCCGAAGGCATCGAGCGCCAGGAAGACCTCAAGGTCGTGCGCGATCTGGGCGTGCCCTTCGCGCAGGGCTTTCTGCTCGGCATGCCCGCCTGAGGCGGGCACAGGCTCAGCGGAAGCCGCCGCCCGCGCCGAAGGAGCCGGGCGCCGCGCGCGAGGCCTCGAACAGCAGCCGCGCGCGCAACGCGCCCGCGCCGGCCGACCAGGAGAGCGTCAGCGTGGCGCCGGGCGCCGGCGGCAGGTCGCGCGCGGCCGCGCGCGCCACCTCGCTCCAGGGCACGAGGATCTCGAAGGCGTAGGCCGTCCCGGACTCGCTCGGATGACTGCGCGCCGCGCAGCGGGCCCGCTCCGCGCCTTCCACGCTGCCGTCGGCGCGCGCGGTGAACTCGAGCGGCGGACGGCCGGGGCCGCAGTCCACGCTCACGCGGCACTCCGGCGCGTCGCACCAGACGCCGAGCAGCAACGCGTCGGCGTGCCAGATGGCCTTGGCGCGCGCGCCGGGCGAGCCGTCGAAATCGCGGGACCACGGCACGCCGGCCCAAGCCGCCTCGGTCAGCGCGCCGTCGAGTTCCGGCCGAGAATCCGCATACCAGGCGCGCAGCAAGGGCGGCGCCGCCGGGTCGGCGGCTGCGGCGCCCTCGTTGGGCGCGTAACGCGCGGCTTCCTCCCAAGCGGCCGCGTTGCGCATCAGCACCGCCGCCACGCGCGCGCCGGCCGCGTCCCAGTGCTGCACCACGGCGATCAGCTTGAAGCTGAGGATGGCGCCGGTGTCCGCGTCCATCTCCATGATGCCGACTGCGCGGGCGCGCGCGCCGCGCGCATCGGGCGCCGCCGCCAGCCAGCGTCCGCCCTCGTCCGGAGCCGGGGCGGTCTCCCATGCGCCGGCGTGCGCGCCGGCGAACTCGCCGCTCAGGTGCACCGTCACGCGTCCTTGGCGCTTGACCTTGGTCTCGAGCGTGAGTTCGGCGGCGCTCAACTCCGCGTCCGTGAAGGCGGGCGCGCGTCCGGCCGCGGAATCGGCAAGAATCATGCGCGCCAAGCGGCGCGCCAGTTCCGGCGGCCAGGCGCCGCGCCCGCGCACGCCGGCAGCCGGCCGCAGTTCCGCCGCCTGGGCGGCCTCTACCCACAGCATCTCGCGGGTGAAGGCGCCCTCGAAGGCGTCCGGCGGACCCGCATCCGCCGCGGCCAGGCGCGCGTGCGCCAGTTCGAACAGGTCGCCGTCCACCGGCAGCGCGTCAGCGCGGCGCGGCTCCCATGGCAGCGCCCCGGGACGCTCGCCGGGCGAGGGACTGGGCGTCGTGGCGCGCATCGTCTCCCAGGAGCGCAGCACGTTGGTCATGATGCTGCCGAGCGCGGCGGCGCTGGCGCCGCTGTCGCGTCCGAGCAGGCGGCCGTCGGGCGCGAAGAACCAGACGCCGGCGGTGGGGAAGCGCTGCCCGGAGATGCCGGCCGTCAGCCAGGCGGCCGTCTGGCCGCCCATGGCGCGCAACTCGTCGAGGTCGTCGGCGGCGAGCACGAAGGCGGAAATCTGGCGCGCGAGAGCCGGCTCCGACCACAAGGAGCGCTGCGCCACCGTGGCGGCGCTCGGGCAGGCGAAGGGATGGCCTTCGCCGAGCCACAGGAGCAGCGGACGATGCTCCCGCCATGCCTGGTCCGCGCCGCTGGCGAGGTCGCGGTTCCACGGGCGCGTCATCCAGGTGGTGGCGGCGGCGGGACCGGCGTAGGCCGACCACCAACGGCCGAGGTCTTCCCGCTGCAAGCGCGGGTGGAAGGGCGGCACCTCGATGGCCGGTTGCTGCGTGCAGGCGCCGACGCCGAGGGCCAACAAGGCCGGCAGCAGGACGAATCCCATTGCGGATAGGTTACTCCGCGCTCAGCCCGGCCGCGGCGCGCAGCGCGCGCCGGACGAACACCGGCACCATTTCATGCCGGTAGTCCTCGTCGCCCGGGATGTTGGGCATCGGCAAGCACTGCTTGTAGGCCTGCTCGGCCACCTCCGCCGCGGCGTCGTCGAAGGCCGGAGCGCCGGGGCGCGTTCCGAGGAGCGCCTCGGTGTGGCGCAGGCGCCACGGCCGCGCCTGCAGCGCCACCGCCGCCAGCGCCGCGCCCGCGACCGCGCCGCTCGCGTCGAGATCCAGGCGCACGGCCACGCCGAAGAGCGGGAAGTCGATCGAGCCGCGCTCGCGCAACTTGCCGTAGGCGCCGCGGTGGCCGCCGGCCTGCGCCGGCACGCGGATCCGCGTGAGCAGCTCGCGCGGCGTGACGCGCTTGTTCCAGATGCCGTCCGCCTTCCACAACTCGTCCACCGCCATGCTGGCGCCGCCCTCCGGCCCCAGGTATTCGAGCCGCGCGTCGAGCGTCATCAGCGCCGGCGCGGTGTCGTTGCTGGCGGCGGCGACGCAGCGGCTGCCGCCGGCCACGACGTGGCAGACGCTGCCGTCCTTTTTCAGGCAATAGCCGAGCGATTTCCGCCAGAAATGGCTCTGGTTGTACCACTGGCAGCGCGTGTCAAGCATCACGTTGCCGCCGAGGGTGCCCATGTTGCGCAACTGCGGCCCGCTGACCAGGCCGGCGGCCTGCGCCAGCGCCGGCGCGCGCGCACGCACCCGTGGATTGGAGGCGACTTCCGCCAGCGAGGTCATCGGGCCGATCTCCAGCGCGCCGTCCGCCGCCTCGCGGATGCCGCGCAACTCGGCGACGCCCTGCAGGGAAACGAGGGTCTCCGGCGTGAACAGGCCGTGCTTCATGTTGGGCAGCAGATCGGTGCCGCCGGCCACGTACAGCGCCTTGCCGGGCGCGTGGCTCGCCATGATCGCGACCGCCTCCGCGGCGGTGCGCGGTTCAGCGAGGCGGAACTTGGGCAGCCTGAGCACGGAGTCCTTGCAGGATCTTGGCGGGAGTGATGGGCAGATGCCGCACGCGCACGCCGACCGCGTCGAAGACGGCGTTGGCGATGGCGGGGATGGAGGAATGGAGCGGGCCTTCGCCGGCCTCCTTCGCGCCGTAGGGGCCTTCCGGATCCAGCGACTCGACGATCAGCGCGTCGAACGCGGCGACGTCCAGGGAAGTCGGGATGCGGTAGTCCAGCAGCGAGGGCCCGCGATGCAGCGCGAAGCGGTTGAGTTCGTGCTCTTCGAGCAGCGCCTCGGCCGCGCCCATGTAGGTGCTGCCCTCGATCTGGCCGGCGGTGGTGAGCGGGTTGAGCGCGCGGCCGCAGTCGTGCGCGCACCAGATCTTGTGCACCGTGACGCGGCCGGTCTCCTCGTCCACCTCGACCTCGGCCACGTGGGCGGTGAAGGAATAGGCCGGCGAGGCGCCGATGGTGCCGCCGCGGTAGTCGCCGCCGAGGGTGGGGGTGTTGTAGGAGCCGGTGGCGCCGAGGGTGTCGAACTTCGCCTCGGCCAGGTGGAAGGCCTCGCGGTTGGTGATCGGCGCGCGCGCCGGGTCGTCCAGGTCGAAGACCGCGCCGCCGATCATGCGCACGCGCTTGGGCGCGACCTCCCAGGCCGCGGCCACGGCCTCGACGATCTGCTTGCGCAGTTTGCGCGCGGCGTCGATGCAGGCGTTGCCGACCATGAAGGTGACCCGGCTCGAGTAGGCGCCGAGGTCCACCGGGCAGAGGTCGGTGTCGGCCGCCACCACGCGCACGTCGCGCGGATCCATGCCCAATTCCTCGGCGACCAGCGCCGCGGCGATGGTGTTCGAGCCCTGGCCGATGTCGTTGCCGCCGGTGAAGACCGTGACGATGCCGCTGCGGTCCACCTTGAGCTGGATGCCAGCCTGCGGCATGTCGTTGGGGTAGATCGGGTAGTTGGTGCCCGAGATGTACATGGAGCCGGCCACGCCGAGCCCGCGCCCGCGCGGCAGTTTGCCCCAGCGCTCCTTCCACTCGCTCGCGCGCTCCACCGCCTCGAGGCATTGCAGGAAGCCGTTGCTGGTGACGCGCTGGCCGTTGACGGTGGTGACGTGCTCGCCGAGGAAGTTCTTGCGCCGGATCTCGATCGGATCCATCTTCAGCGCGCGCGCGAGCTCGTCGAACTGCACTTCGAAGGCGAAGCGCGGCTGCACGCTGCCGTGGCCGCGCGTGGGTCCGCAGGGCGGCTTGTTGGTGAAGACGCGCGTCGAGTCGAAGCGGTAGGTCGGGAAGGCGTAGGGGCCGGTCAGCAGCTGGCCCGAGTAGTAGGTGGTCACCAGCCCGAAGGAGGAGTAACTGCCGCCGTCGATCAGGATCTTGGCGTCCACGCCGGTGAGGGTGCCGTCCTTCTTCGCGCCGGTGCGGTAGTGCATCTGCATCGGGTGGCGGCCGCGGTGCGCGTAGAAGACCTCCTCGCGCGTCCACAGCATCTTGACCGGGCGGCCGGTCAGCATCGCCAGTTTGGCGACGCAGAACTCCAGCGAGAAAGGGTCCGATTTGCCGCCGAAGGCGCCGCCGAGGCAGGGCTGGATGACGCGGATGCGAGAGGTGTCGAGCGCGAGCACGCGCGCGAGCGAGCGGTGCACGTAGTGGGTGATCTGGGTGCAGGACCAGAGCG
>CAZDMB010000108.1:0-5822 GCA_964506175.1 uncultured Planctomycetales bacterium
CTCGGTGGCAAGAACGCGCGCACCATGTCCGGCGGCCTCGACGCGCGCGTGTTCACCCAGCCCAAGCAGTTCTTCGGCGCCGCGCGCAACACGGAAAACGGCGGCTCACTGACCATCCTCGCCACCACCCTGGTGGACACCGGCTCGAAGATGGACCAGGTGATCTTCGAGGAGTTCAAGGGCACCGGCAACATGGAGTTGACCCTCGACCGGCGCCTCGCCGATCGGCGGATCTTCCCGGCGATCGACATCGAGCACACGGGCACGCGCAAGGAAGAGCGCCTGCTCTCGCGCACCACGCTCAAGAAGGTGGACATCCTGCGCCGCGTGCTATCGCGCCTGAAACCGCGCGAGGCCATGGAGATGCTGGCGGATCGCCTCAGCCGCTACGCTTCGAACCAAGAGTTCCTCAACGCGTTCTCCCTGGACGATGTCCAGTGAGCCGGCAGCGGCCGGCGCCGCGACCGTCGTTGCGGTGGCGGGCCTGCACAAGACCTACGGCGCGGTGGCCGCGCTGCGCGGCGTCTCTTTCAGCGTGCCGCGCGGCGCGATCGTCGGCTTCCTCGGGCCGAATGGCGCCGGCAAGACCACCGCCATCCGCATCCTGACCGGATTCCTGGCCGCGGATGCCGGCAGCGCCACGGTCTGCGGCCTGGACGTCGCCCGCGACGCCTTGGAGGTGAAGCGGCGCATCGGCTACCTGCCGGAGAACAATCCGCTGTGGCTCGACATGGAGGTCGCCGGTTTTCTGCGCTTCAGCGCCGCCGCCCGCGGCTTGCGCGGCGCCGCCGCGCGCGACGCCATCGCGCGGGCGGCCGAGCAGACCGGCCTCGGACCGGTGTGGCGGCGCAGCCTGGGCGCCTGCTCCAAGGGGTTCCGCCAGCGCGCCGGCCTGGCGCAGGCTCTGCTGCATGATCCGGAATTGCTGGTGCTCGATGAGCCCACCAACGGACTCGATCCGCTGCAGGTCCTCGAGATGCGCGCGCTCATTCGCGAGCTCGGTCGGCGCAAGACGGTGATTCTCACTTCCCACGTCCTGCCGGAGGTCGAGGCCGTCGCCGATCGGGTTCTCGTGCTCCACCAGGGTCGGGTCGTGGCGGACGGTCCGCTCGCCGAGGTCGGCCGTCTGCCAGCCGGCGCCGCCCTGCGCGTGCGCGTCGCCGTGCGCGGCAGCGAAAGCCAACTGCGCGCGCTGCTCGCTGCCGCCGGCCCGCGCTGGCTCGATCGCGCCACCGCCCCCATGGGGGGAGCGCAGGCGGCGGCCGCCCTGTGCGAGGCCAGCGGCGAGGCGCAACTCGCCGCCATCGCGCAGCAGGCGGCGGCGCTGGGCTTGCCGCTGCTCGAACTGACGCCCGAAGCGGGCTCGCTCGAGTCGCTGTTCCGCGGACTCCTGCGTCAGGAGGGCGCCGCCGCGTGAAGAGCTGGGTGATCGCGCGCCGCGAACTCGGCGCCGCCTTCGAGACGCCGACCGGATGGGTCGTCCTGGCTTTCTTTCCGGCGGTGGCCGCCGCCTTCTTCTTCGTCCTGGGGCCGTTCTTCGAACTCGGCGAAGCCAGCCTCCGCGGATTCTTCGGCAACATGCCCTGGCTGCTCGCGGTCGTCGCGCCCGCGCTGGCGATGCGCTCCTGGGCCGAAGAGCGCCGCAACGGCACCGAGGAGTTGTTGCTGACTTGGCCCTTGCGCGTGCGCGACCTGGTGTTGGGAAAATTCCTCGGCGCCTGGATGGTCCTCGCGCTGGCGCTCGCCGCCACCGCCGCCGTGCCGGTGACGGTGGCCCTGCTCGGCCGCCTCGATCCCGGACCCGTCATCGGCGGCTATCTCGGCACGCTGTGGAGCGGCGGCGCCGCGCTCGCGGTCGGCTTGTTCTTCAGCGCCTGCACGCGCAGCCAGGTGGTCGCCTGGCTGGTCTCGGTGGCGGTGTTGTTCGCGCTCAACCTCGTGGGCCTCGCGGCCACGGCCGCGGCCGTGCCGCCGGCCCTGGGCACGCTGCTGCTCGCGCTGGACCTGCAGACCCACTTCCACGCCATCGCCCGCGGCGTCGCCGATCTCGCGGCGATGGCGCATTACGCCGGCGTGATCGTGCTGGGCCTGTGCGGCTGCGGGCTCGTGATCGAGACCCGCGCCGCCGCGCCGCGCATCCGCCGGAGCTCCGCCTGGGCGGCGGCACTGCTGCTGGTGGCGCTGGTCGCCGGCACGCTGGCCGTGGCAGGCCGCTTGCGCGTGCGCGCGGATTTGACGCAGGAGGGCGTCTACTCCCTCGATCCGGCGACCCGCGGTTTGTTGCAGCGCCTCGAGGACCGCCTGCAGGTGAAGTTCTACTTCAACCGCCACGTCGAAGGCGCCGAGAATCTGCTGCCGCAGCGCCTGCTCATCCAAGACTTCTTGAGCGAGATCGAATCCGCCGGGTCGCCCTGGATCGCCGTCGAGACGGTGGATCCCACCACCGACCTGGTGGCGCAGCGCGACGCCGAGCATGCCGGCATTCAGCCGCTGTCCGTGGCCACGGGCGGCGTCGCGGAAGCCGGCGTGGCGCTGGCGTATCAAGGATTGGAACTGCGCTACCAGGACCGCAGCGAGGTGATTCCTTTCACCATTCCTGCCGAGCTGGAATTCGCCTTCACGTCGCGCCTGTCCTCGCTGCTGCGCCCGCGGCGGCCGGAGATCGCCTTCTACTCGCGCGAGCCGGCGCTCGCGCCGCCGATTCCAGGCGTGCCGCGGCGCATCCCGGAGGAGCGGATCTACCACGAGTTGCGCGCCGCGCTGGCGTCGCGTTGCACCGTGCGCGACGTCGACCTCGTCGACTCCGCCTGGAAAGGCGAGGCGACGGTCGCCTTGGTGGTCGCGCGGCCGGAGCGCATGAGTCCCGCCGAAGTCGGCGCCCTCGATCGCTATCTGGCCGAAGGCGGCCGCGTGCTCCTGCTGGCCGACACGGAATCCGTCGACCCCGTGGCCTTCACCAGCCGTCCGCTGTCGAGCGGGCTCGAAGGCTGGCTGGCCGGGTGGGGGCTGCGCATTCCCGCGAACCTCGTCTGGGACGACGCCTGCATGGCAGTCAACGCCGGCTACGACGAAGTCGAAACGCAAACCGGCCGCCAACGCGTGCCGCAGCGCGCTTCCTACGGCTTCTTCCCCGTGGTGCAGGGCGAGGGGCTCGCCGCCGACCAGGCGGTGACCGCCGGCCTGGGCAGCGTCACCCTGTTCTGGCCCCACCCGGTCGAGACGCGCACGCTGCCCGCGGGCGTGGAAGCGAAGGTGCTGCTGCGCACTTCGCCCCAGTCCTGGGTGGTGCCGCCGGACACGCCGATCGTCCTGGACAAGCAGGTTCTCCAGCGTGTCGGCAGTTTCGTGCGCCAGGGGGGCGCCGGCAAGCCCGTGCCGCTGGCCGTCATGCTGCGCGGGACGTTTCCGGCGCAGATGGAGCACGACGGCCTCCAGCCGGCGCCGGGCCTGCTGGTGGTCATCGGCGATTCCGATTTGTTTCACAACGTCGTGCTGAACAACCAGACCGCCGGCGGCGAGAACGCCGCCTTCGCCGCCAACCTCGGCGACTGGCTGAGCGGCGACGCCACGCTGATCGGCCTGCGCTCGCGCGGCCGCGCCGACCGGCCCTTGCGCGACTTCCGCGCGGAGTACGTCGCGGCGCAGGGCGGCTGGGGGCAGACGGAAGAGGAGAATCGCGTGCTGGACCGCGAGGCGCAGGCCTTCGCGCGCGCGCGCGCGCGCTGGACGGCCTGGGGCAACGTGCTCGGGCCGCCGGCCTTGTTGCTGCTCCTGGCCGCCTGGTCGCGAGCCCGCCGGCGGGTCCGCGCCCGCGTCCCGACCGCGGGCGGAGTGGCCGCATGAGGCGCCGGATCTTCTGGCTGGCGGTGGCGGCCGCGGCGGCGTGGGGCGCCTACTTCGCGCTTGCGCGGCCGTGGCAGGGCGACGCCGCCGCGCGCACGGCGGCGCAGGTGCGCCCGCTGTTCCCGGATTTCGCGCGCCGCCGGGACAGCGTGCGCCGCATCGACGTCCATGGTCCGGAAGGCGCCGCCACCATCGAGTGGCGGGAGGATCGCTGGTGGGTGCGGGAGAAGGAACATCCCGCCGATCCGCGCCGCCTGCTGCAGATCGTGGACATGCTCGAACGCCTGGAGACGCGCGACCCGGTGGCGGTCACGCCGGCCAGCCATGCCGCCTACGGCGTAGCCGCGGGCCAGGGCGTGCGGCTGACGCTCACCGACGCGCAGGGCGCGGTGGTGGCCGACTGGATCGTCGGCCAGCTGCGCCAGCAGGACGTGACCCTCGGCCAGAAGCCCGTGCTGGAGTTCTACATGCGGCGCGCGGATCGTCCCGAGGTCTACCTCTCCGGGGACGCCATTCAGCCGAGCAGCGATCCGGTCGCCTGGTGCGACACCCGCTTCCTCGCCGCAGTGCGCCCCGATGAGATCGAGGCGGTGCGACGCGAGGATTTCGCGAACGGCGAGACCTGGCGCATCGAGCGCATGTCCGCGGCGGCCGATGCCCCCGGTCCGCACTGGCGCCTCACCGAACCGGCGCCGGCGCGCGACGCCCTCGATTACGCCGGCGACTCGCTGGTGCACACCCTGCTGGGATTGAGCGCCGCGAACGTCGTCGGCCGCGCCGCCGACCCGACCGCCGACGCTGCGCGCTACGGGTTCCCGGCGGACCGGATCTCGGTGACGGCGCGCGGCCAGACCCTGCGCCTGGAACTGGGAGATCCGGCCTCCGCCGGGCAGCGTTACCTGCGCGTGGAAGGCTTGCCCTTCATCTACACCATCGGGGATTTCGACGCTGCCCAGTTGCGTCAGCCCGTCGCGGAAATGCTTCCCTCGGCGGACGACGGTCAGTGAGGGATCCGCTCTTCTTCTGGCTGGGGCTCGCGGCCGTCGCCGGATTTTTCCTCGGCATCACGCTGTTGGTGCTGGCGCTCTTCGCCGCCACCCCGGAAGGACGCCGCCGCCTGACCTGGGGCCAGAGCGCGGTCCTGGCGGCGCTGCTGCTGATGGCGGCGGCGAGCGCGCGCCTCTTGCTGCTGCGTCTCGCTCCCTTCGGCGGTCCGGATCCGCCCATCGCCGCCAGCGCGGTGGACGGCGCGATGCGGGAGATTCTCAGCTTGGTGCTCCTCGGCTTGGCCCTGACGCTGAATTCCCTGCTCACGGCCTTCGGCTGGATCCGTCTCGGGCGCGCCGGCAACGCCATGCGCGCGCTGGTGTGGGCCCTGCCGGCGCTGCGACTCGTGCTGGCCGGCAGCCGCATGCTCGACGCCTTCGACACGGGCCGGCAAGCCGAAACCGCGCCGGATCCCGCGGCCGCGTCGGCGGCATTCCGCGCGGCCGCCGAGGCGGCGACGAGCGCGGTGGTGCATGCCGCGGAACTGGCGCTCGCGCTCTTCGCGCTGGCGCTCCTGGCCAGCCTCATCCGACGGCGCGTCTCCTAAAGATCCCAGGGCCACAAGGCGCGCCAGTCGCGCGGCGGCGCCGGCGTCCGACCCTCCGCGAGCGCCGCGGCCGCGGCGCGGCTGAGGCGGACCTCGCGCAGAGTGCTTTCGGCGAGCGCGCGGCCGCAGGCGCGCGCGATCTGCTCCGGGCCGAAACCTTGATAGGCGTAGACCTCATCGGGACGCCCCGATTTGGTGAACTTGTGCACGCCGAGCGTGATCTGCCGGACTCCGAGGACGGAACCGGCGTTGTCGAGCAGGCCGGGCTCGCCGTCCACCACCGCCACCAGCGGCACCTGCCGCGCCGCCAGCAGCACCGCATCGGCGGCATCGAGCGCGGGCTCGGCGGTGGCCACCAGATGCACCGCGCCGTCGAGCCCCAGGC
>CAZDMB010000108.1:5832-9078 GCA_964506175.1 uncultured Planctomycetales bacterium
GCCCCAGGCGCCGCAACTGCGCGTAGCCGTCGCGCTCGGCGAAGCGGCCGAGCAGGAGGTCGGGACAGGTCACGACCAGGACGTCGGCGTAGATGCCGAGTTCCCGCAGGCGGTCGCTCGCGGCGAGGGCTTCCGCCGCGGGCGCGCCCATCACCATCAGGCACACGACGTTGTCGCCCGGCTGGTAGTCCGGCGCGCCCGCCTGATGAACCAGCCAGTAGCCGCCGGCGAGCACGTCGGCGCGCACCGCGTTCCACACCTCGGCTTCGGCCAGGTCGGCGAAACGCGCCTGGGTCCGCAGGCGAGCCAGGAATTCCTTCTGGCGGACGCCGCGCGTCACGCCGCGGATCACCACGCCGCTGCGATCCTCGTTGTCGCCGAGGGCGTGGCGGCGCAGGGCGTCGCACAGGATCCATTCGCATTCGCGCGCGAAGAATGGCTCCCAAGTGAGCATGGACGGCATCTGGATGTCCGACTTCCACGAGTGCTGCGCGCCCTCGGGGGACAAGGTGATGCCGGCCGGCGTGCCGACGACGACGAAGCCGGAGCGCCAGTAGACGTTGTAGTAGAGCTGATCGAGCGCGCGCTTGATGAAGAAGTCATAGACCGTCATCATCGGCATCAGCGGAATGCCGAAGTATTTTCCGGTCTTGCCGAAACTGCCGGCGGCGCTCATCGCCGCGGCCTCGGCGATCTCGAAGCGCAGGTGGCGCGTCCACGGTTGCGCGGTGGAGTAGAGGTGCGGACGGCCGCGCTCCTCCCAGCCGAGCGACTTCTCCAGATCAGCCTCGGGCACCGCGCCATAGATCTTTCCGTCCATGGTCGGGTTGATGTTGGTGCTGGTGCCGACGTCGGGGCTGATGGTGAGCACCAGATCCGCCGCCGGGGCCCAGCGGCTCTCCTCCGCGGTGAGTTCCTTGCCCGGATCCACGCCGGCGCGGCGGTAGTCGTCGTCGGTGGCGATCCGCACCCATTTGCCGGCCACCTGCCCGATCATCCACTGCGTGTGGGCGATCGGCGTCATGGCCAGGTTGATGCCCACTTCCGGCGGCAGCGGCAGCGCGCGGTCGAGGCCCTCGGCGAAACGCCGGCGATTGGCGGCGATGCGCGCTTCCTCCGCCTCGACGCCGGCGCGCCAAGCGCGGCCGCGGGCGCTCAACCAGCGGCGCTCCGGGCCGTCGCTCTGCCAGTTGCCGAGCGCGTCGCACGGGGCGTCCGGCGCCATGCCCTCGGCCTGCATCATGCGCGCCACTTCGTCCGCTTCCGGCAGCGTCGAGTGGTTCCCGGGCATGGCGAAGGAGTCGAGGCCCCAGCCCTTGACCGTGTGCGCCAGGATGAGGGTGGGGCGCGCGGCGGCGCGCGCCGTCGCGTAGGCCTCGAGGATGGCGACGAGATCGTGCCCGCCGAGGTCGCCGAGAGCGGCCAGCAGCTCCGCGTCGCTGCACGCGGCGAACAGCGGCTTGACCGCGCGGTCGCGCGTTAGCAGGTGCTCCTTCAGAAGCGCCGCATCCTGCTTCCACAGGAGCGCCTGGAACTCGTAGTCGGTGAAGCCCTCCTCGAGGACTCTGCGCAGGGCGTCGCCGCCCGGGCGCGTGAACAGCGCGCGGCGCAGTTCACCGTGGCGCAACTGGATCACTTCCCAGCCGTTGGCGCGCATCGTGCGCTCGATGCGGTCCGCGTCGGTGCCGCCGAACACCGCGTTGTTCGGGATGCGCGTGCCGTCGAGGCTCTGGCGGTTGTAGTCGAGGATCCACGTGACCTCGCGCAAGCCGCGCTCGGCGAAATCCGTGATGGCCTCCATGAGAGAGCCTTCGCGGAACTCGCTGTCGCCCAGCAAGGACCAGAAGTGCAGGTCGCGCGGCTGCTCGAGGCCGCGATCCACCAGGTAGCGCCACGCGAGCGCCAGATAGCCGCTGTTGACGGGCGGAATGCCGACGGTTCCGCTGGGCAGGATGCGCCAGGAGTCGGGATCCGCGTCGGCGTGGTAGGACTGGAAGACCGGCTCGCCGGCGCGCGAAAACTGGCGCAGGCGATGCATCACGCCCTCCGCCTCGGCGCCCTCCATCCAGCCGCCGTCCGGCCGCCGATAGACCCCGGCCAGGAAGTGCAGCGCATGGTCCAGGGGGGCCAAGTGCGGCTTGGCGCACCAGAAATCCAAGGGTTGCCGCGCCACCAGGTGCAGGGCGGCGGCCAAGTGCAGGGAGGAAGCACAGGCGGCCGCATGGCCGCCGACCTTGGGGTCGGTGGGGGCGGCGTCCGGGCGATGATTCGCCTCCCAGATCATGCGCGCCGTGAGCGCGTGAGCCCGGCGGGCGATGCGTCCCAGGGCCTCCGCCTGCTCCGGACTCAAGCCGTAGGGAAGGCGGGCGGCGGACGGGGTCGGGAGCGTCGCTTTCGGCATCCTGCGGTGCTTCCATGATACGGGAGCCGCGCCGACGGGCGCGAGCGGGGACTGGCGTCCCGGGCATGCGGGACGGTAGGATGACTTATGGACCTCAGGCTGGCGCTGGCGTTTGACGATGTCCTGCTCGTTCCGCAGGAATCCGACGTCCTCCCGACGGAAGTCGTGACGCACACGCGCTTTTCGCGGAACGTGCGCCTGAACGTGCCGGTCTCCTCGGCGGCGATGGACACGGTGACCGAGAGCCGTCTGGCCGTGGCCTTGGCGCAGCAGGGCGGCATCGGCGTGATTCACCGCAACATGTCGGTCGCCGCGCAGGTGCGCGAAGTCGACATCGTCAAGCGCAGCGCGCACGGCGTGATCGGCGATCCGCTCACGCTCAAGCCGGAAGATCAGATCAGCGTGGCGCGCAAGATCATGGAGGAGCAGCGCATCAGCGGCCTGCCGGTGTGCAAGGGCGACAAGCTCGTCGGCATCCTCACGCGGCGCGACCTCAAGTTCCGCGGCCGCGACGAGCAGAAAGTCAGCGAGGTCATGACGCGCGAACTCGTGACCGCGCCCGAAGGCACCACGCTGGAGCAGGCCAAGGCCATCCTCTACGAAGCCAAGGTCGAGAAGCTGCCGATCATCGGCAAGAACGGCCGCCTGGAGGGCTTGATCACCATGCGCGACATCCGGCTCATGGAAGAGTACCCGCACGCGGCCAAGGACGAGGACGGCTGCCTGCTGACGGGCGCCGCCATCGGCGTCAAGGACTACGAGCGCGCCGAAGCCCTGGTGGACGCCGGCGTGGACGTGCTGGTGGTCGACACCGCGCACGGCCACTCGCTGAACGTGATGAAGAC
>CAZDMB010000109.1:0-9007 GCA_964506175.1 uncultured Planctomycetales bacterium
GACCCCGCGCTGGTGCTCGAGCATCGGCTGGAGTTGACGGGCCTGCCGGCGGACACCCTCTTCTACTACGCAGTCGGCGCCGGCAGCCAGATCTTGGCCGGCAACGACGCCAATCACCGCTTCCACACCGCGGCGCCGCGCGGCGCCGCGGCCGCCGTGCGCCTCTGGATCCTCGGCGACTGCGGCACCGGCGCGCCTGAGCAGCTCGCGGTGCGCGACGCCTTCCTCGCGTGGTCGGCGCCGCGACCGCCGGACCACGTCCTGCTGCTCGGCGACAACGCCTACGGCCGCGGCACGGACCTCGAGTACCAGGCGAACTTCTTCGACGTCTACCAGCGCATCCTCCGCGCCACCCCGGTGTGGTCGGCCCGCGGCAACCACGACGAAGACCCGCTCGCGTACGACCTCGCCTTCGATCCGCCGACGGCCGGCGAATGCGGCGGCGTCGCTTCTGGCGCCGAGGCCTACTACTCCTTCGACGTCGGCGACGCGCACCTGGTGTGCCTGGACTCCTTCGCCAGCGACCGCACCGGGAGCGGCCCGATGATGACTTGGCTGCAGGCGGACCTGGCGGCCAACCAGGCCCTGTGGACCATCGCCTTCTGGCACCATCCGCCCTACACCCACGGCGCGCACAACTCGGACGATCCGCTCGACAGCCTCGGCCGCATGCGCGACATGCGCGAGATTTTTCTGCCGGTGCTGGAGGCCGCCGGCGTGGACGTGGTGCTCGGCGCGCACAGCCACTCCTTCGAGCGCAGCCTGCTGCTCGACGGCCATTACGGCGACTCCGCCACCTTCGGCCCGCAGTACGTGCTGGACGGCGGCGACGGGCGCGTGCAGGGCGGCGGCGCCTATCGCAAACTCCGCGGCGCGCACTCCGGCACCGTCTACGTCGTCGCCGGCAACGCCGGCCAGGTGGAGTACGGCCCGCTCGATCATCCGGCGCTGCCTTTCGCCGCGCTGGTCCCGGGCTCGGTGGTGCTGGATCTCGCGCCCGGGCGCCTCGACGCCACGCTGCTCGACGCCGCCGGCGGCGTCTCGGATTCATTCACCATTCTGAAGCGGCGTCCGCCGCAGCTGGACGCGCCGCAGCTGCTCGCCGGCCAGCTGGCCTGGCTGCAGCTCACGGCTTGCGCGCCGGCCGCGCCGGTCGAGCTCGCCCTCAGCCTGACGGGCGCCGGCCCGACCCAAACTCCCTTCGGCGAGTGCGCGCTGTCGCCGCCCATCCGGCCCGTCGCCGCCGGCGTCGCCGACGCCGCCGGCGCTTGCGCGCTCGGACTCCTGATTCCGCCGGGCACGGCCGGGCGCACGGTGTACTTCCAGGCCCTCGAGCGCAGCGGGCCCGGGTTCTTCAGCAACGGCTTGGCCGCGATCATCCGGTGACGCGGCGGCGTGGCGGCGCCATGCTCCAGGCATGCGATCCGCCCTCGCCCTCGCCCTGCTGCTGAGCGCCGCGGCGCCGGCCTGCGCCCATCGCGCCGCCGCGCCGCCGCCGAACGTGGTGCTGGTCTTCGTGGACGACCTCGGCTGGGGCGACCTTGGCTGCACCGGGGGCCCGCACCGCACGCCCAATCTCGACCGCATCGCCGCCGAGGGCGCCTTCTTCACCGACTTCGACGTCGCGCAGCCGGTGTGCTCGGCCTCGCGCGCGGCGCTGCTCACGGGCTGCTATCCGAATCGCATCGGCATCCACGGCGCGCTCGGTCCGGCGGACCGCCACGGCATCCATCCGGCCGAGACCACGCTGGCGGAGTTGCTGCATGCGCGCGGCTACGCCACCGCCATCTTCGGCAAATGGCATCTCGGCTGTCTGCCCGAGTTCCTGCCGACGCGCCACGGCTTCGACGAGTTCGCCGGCATCCCGTACTCCAACGACATGGCTCCGCGCCACCCGGAGGGTCAGGCGTATCCGCCGCTGCCCTTCTACGAGCAGGAAACGGTGGTGCGGCACGATCCGGATCAGGACGCCTTCACCGCGGACTTCACCCGCCGCGGCGTGGACTTCATCCGCCGCTGCGCCGCCGCCGGCAAGCCCTTCTTCCTGTTTCTGCCGCAGCCCATGCCGCACGTGCCGCTGCACGCCTCGGCGGAGTTCCGCGGGCGCAGCGCCCACGGCCTCTACGGCGACGTCGTGGAGGAATTGGACGCGAGCGTCGGACGATTGCTCGCTGCGCTCGAAGAAGCGGGCGTCGCCGACGACACGCTGCTGGTCTTCAGCAGCGACAACGGCCCGTGGCTCTCCTACGGCGATCACGCCGGCTCCACCGGCGGGCTGCGCGAGGGCAAGGGCACGGTGTTCGAGGGCGGCGTGCGCGAACCGCTGCTGATGCGCTGGCCGGCGCGCATTCCCGCCGGCACGGTGGTGCGCGAGCCGGCGATGTCGATCGACCTGCTGCCCACCCTGGCGGCCTTCGTCGGCGCGCCGCCGCCGCCGCTGCCGCTCGACGGTCGCGACCTCGGGCCGCTCCTCACCGGCGCCGCGCGGTCGCTGGCGCCGGATCACGCCTATTTCTATTGGTACGGCGTCAACGAACTCCAGGCGATGCGCGCCGGCCAGTGGAAACTGCACTTTCCCCACGGCTACCGCAGCCTCGCCGGCGCGGCGCCGGGCCGCGGCGGACAGCCCGCCGCCTACGACTATTCGCCGCGCACCGGGCTCGAGCTCTACGACCTCGCCGCCGATCCCGGGGAAGCGCGCGACGTGGCCCGCGAGCATCCGGAGGTCGTGGCCAGCCTTGCGGCCGCGGCGGACGCCATGCGCGCGCGCCTCGGCGACGCCCTCACCGGAATCCGGGGGAGCGAGACGCGCGCGCCGGGCCGCGTTCCGTAGAATTGCCGCATGCGGACGCACCGGATCGCGGTGATCGGCGGCGACGGCGTCGGCCCGGAGGTCGTCGTTCAGGGTCTGCGCGTGCTGCGCGCCGCCGCCGCCCGCGGCGGCTTTGGCCTGGACGTCCGCGAGTATCCCTTCGGCACGGACCACTGGCTCGCCACGCAGGAAATCTTCCCGGACGCGGCCTTCGACGAGGTGCGCGCGGCCGACGCCATCCTGCTGGGCGCGATCGGCGATCCGCGCGCGCCGGTGGGCCTGCTGGAGCGCGGCATCATCGGCCGCCTGCGCTGGGATCTGGACCTCTACGTCAATCTGCGTCCGGTGCGCCTGCTCGACGCGCGCTTCTGCCCGCTCAAGGGCAAGGGCCCCGAACAGGTGGACATGGTGGTGGTGCGCGAGAACACCGAGGACGTCTACGTGCAGAAGCCGGAGTTCGTCGCGCAGGGCACGCCGGACGAAGTCGCCAGCCAGCCGATGCGCTACACGCGGCGCGGCACCGAACGCATCATCCGCTACGCCTTCGAGACCGCGCGCGCGCGGCCGCGCCGGCACCTGACCCTGGTGGACAAGGCCAACGCCGTGCGCGCGCAGGACCTCTACACCCGCGTCTTCGCCGAGATCGCGCGCGAGTTCCCGGAGGTCAAGACCGGCCACCTCTACGTCGACGCGGCCTGCATGCGCATGCTCGAAGCGCCCGAAAGCCTCGACGTGATCGTCACCACCAATCTTTTCGGCGACATCATCACGGACCTCGGCGCGATGCTGCAGGGCGGCATGGGCGTGGCCGCCTCGGCGAATCTGCACCCGGGGGAGCGCGGCCTGTTCGAGAGCGTGCACGGCTCCTTCCCGCAAGCGGCGGGCAAGGGCATCGCCAACCCGATCGCCACGATCGAAGCCGTGCGCATGCTGCTGGAGTGGCTGGGAGAGGCGACGGCCGCCGCCGCGGTCGAGGCGGCGGTCGCGCGCACGCTCAAGACGCGCGTCACCAGCCTCGCCGTCGGCGCCCATGGCACCGTGGAACTCGGCGACATGGTGCTCGAGGAAATGGGCGCTGCGGCGCCTGCGCGCTAGGACTTGGGCCGACGCGCCGCCCTGCTGCTGCTGGCGCTCGGCGCCTGCGGCGCGCCCGCCGCGCCGCCGCAGGCCCCGCCGCCGCCGCCCTTCGTGGCCATGAGCTTCAACGTGCGCTACGGCACGGCCGACGACGGCCCCGACGCCTGGCCGCTGCGCCGCGAGCGTCTCGCCGCGACGCTCGCCGCCGCGGCGCCGACGATCCTCGGCGTGCAGGAGGCGCTGGCCTTCCAACTGGATTTCCTGCAGGAACGCCTGCCGCATCACCGGCGCTGCGGCCAAGGCCGCGACGGCGGCCACGAGGGCGAACACGCCGCCCTGTTCGTGGATGCGCGGCGCTTCGCCGTGCTGGCTGCGGGCGATTTCTGGCTCAGCCCGACGCCCGAGACGCCGGCCTCGATCGGCTGGGACGCCGCGCTGACGCGCATCTGCAGTTGGGCCTTGTTGCGCGAGCACGCGACCGGGCGTCAGCTGCGCGTCTGGAACACGCATCTCGATCATCGCGGCGCGCTGGCGCGCCAGCGTTCCGCGGAGTTGATCGCGGCGCGCATCCAGGCGGAGGACGGGCCCTGGCTCCTGCTCGGCGACTTCAACGCCGGCGAGGACAGCGCGCCGCTCGCGGCCGTGCGCGCGATCGGCCTGCGCGACACCTTCCGCGACGTCGCGCCGCAGGCGGCGGAAGCGGGCACCTTTCACGCCTTCCGCGGCGGCCGCACGGGGGAGAAGATCGACTACGTGCTGGCCAGCGCCGGCCTGACGACGGTGACGGCCGCGATTTTGGACGCCCCGGCGGCCGACGGGCGCTGGCCGAGCGACCACCACCCGGTGATGGCCGCGCTCGTCTTCCGGCTGCCCTAGAAGTGGTAGCCGACGCCGAGATAGGCGACGGGCCCGGAGAAGAGGAACTCGAGATCCGCGGGCGCGCCCGGCCCGTCCACGCGACGCTTGTAGGTCTTCACTCCCGGCGCGCTCTCGTACATCAGGTAGCTCTCCACCGTGAAGTGCTCCGAGATGGCGAGGTTCACGCCGCCGCCGGCGCCCCAGCCGAGGAAGTCGTCCGACTCGCGCAAGTCGAGGCCGAGTTCGCCCGGGAAGTCGAGGGACTGGTGATAGATGAACTGTCCGGCGAGGAAGGCGGTGAGCGCGCGGTCGCCGAAGTAGCGGCGCATGCCGACGTGGATCTGCTCGCCTTGCACCGGCGTGTTCGTGCCCTCGATCTGCATGTCGCGGGTCTCGTAGGCGAAGGTCACCGACCAGTTCTGCAGGTCGCCGCTGAGCAGGCGCTCGAACTCGATGCCGTAGGAGGAGTAGCGGTCGAGCTCGTAGCCGGTGTCCGGCGCGAAGGGGAAGGTGGTGTCCTTCGACTTGATCTGCGTGTTCTGCCAGTAGCTGCCGTGCAACTTGATGGCGTTGAGGCCCTTGACCTCCTGCTGGCGCACCCGCGAGTAGGGCGGGATGGTGCCGCAGCCGCCCGCGCAGGCGGCCGCGGCGGCGAAGATCAGGATGGGCCCGAGACCGCAGCGCATGGGCCGCAAGCCTAGCAGCCCCGCGCCGCGCTACTGCACCACGCAGGCCCGGGGCGGCGTCGCCAGGAAGAGGCCGCCCGTCTGCTCCACCACGCCTTGCAGGAAATAGGCGCGGCCGGCGGCGGCTGCCGGCGGCACCTGGATGGTGCGGAAGATCTGGCCGCGGCCGGCGGCGTGCAGGCGCGGCTGCGGACCCAGGCGCAGATCCAGGCCGGCGACGGCGCTGTCCGCGCAGGAGGAGCCGCCCAGCAGCCAGCAGGAGCCGCCCAGGATGCCGAACAACGCCACGGAGACGGAGTCGCCCGGGGATGGCGTCGGCCGGGACAAGAGCAGCGTGCCGGACCAGTTCGGCGGCGGGCCGGCCGCCGGCAGACCGTCGAAGACGAGGAGGGACTCGCTGCCTTGACAACTGACGAAGAGTTTGCCGGCGGCGAAGGCGGCGTCGTTCGGCTGGGAGTGGCCGCCGGCGCCGAGGCCGAAGACGGCCGTCGTGGAGAGCAGGCGCTCGGCGCGCGCGTCCAGCAGCAGCACCTCGCCGCCGAAGAGCGTGCAGGCCGCGAGCAGGCCGCCGTGCTCGTCCGTGGCCAGGCCGTAGACGCTGCGGCCGTCGAGATCGAGGGCGCGGTCCAGCGCGCCGGCGGCGTTGACGCGCCACAGCCGCCCGCCGAGATCCGTGCCGCCGAGCCAGGCGCCGCCGCCGGGGATGGGGGCGAGATCCTGGCCCGCGGGATAGAGGGTGAAACGGTCGTCGCGCGCGACGAGCCACGACGCGACGCTGCCGCTCGCCAGGTCCAGCGACAAGAAGCCGCCTTCGGCGCCGGAGAAGCCGGGCAGGCCGAGCGAGTCCGCGATCCAGAGAGCGTTGCCGGCCAGCAGGCAGCGCGCCCCCAGGCGACCCGCGCCCGTTTGGCGCGTGGCCGCAGGATCCAGCGCGAGGGTGGCGCGGCTGATCGCGTAGACCGCGCCGCTGCCGTCCTGCGTCGTGACGAGGAAATGCGTGTCGTTGGCGACGATGCCGAAGGGGAAGCAGGTGCCGTAGCCGAGCGGATCGGGCAGCGGCACGGTGGCCACGACCTGGAGCGCGGCGTCCCACAGCGTCACGCTGCCGGATTGGCTGTTGGTGCAGGCGCCGAGGCGCAGCGCGCCGCCGCCCGGGTCGTAGGCGAAGGCGATCTCCTCAGGGTAGAGCCCGCAGGGAATCACCGCGACCACGGACTCGCTCGCCGGGTCGAGCACGGCGATGGCCTGGTTCGGCGTGCCCACGAAGGGCAGGTCGCCGCAGACGGCGGCATACAGCAGGCTGCCGCGGGGCTCGTAGGCGAGGCCGAAGGACTTGCCGGTGGCGAGCGGATCACCGAGGCCGCTCAGCGGGATCTCGGCGCGAAATTGCTGCGCTGCGGCCGCAGCGGCCAGGAGGAAAGGGAGCATGCGAAGCGCCGGAGTCTCGCCGGCTTGGGCTTGAGGTTTCCTCCGGCACCGAAGACCCGGCTTGCAACGCGGAACGCGCGCTCACGGTGGCGGACCCGCGGGGGAGTTTCACCCCCTTCCACGGTCCGGAGTTGCCGCGATTCTATCCCGGCAGGCCGAGCGCGCCAGCCGCTCAGCGCGCGCGCCAGGCGGCCAGCAATTCGGCTTCGCGCGCGGGGCTCGGGCCGTCGCGGAGCGCCGCGGGATCGCCGGTCTGCGGCGGCGGCTGCCCCTTCTGCTGCGCTTCGGCGATCAACTGCTCGGTGACGCGCTTGCGGCGCGCCACTTCGTCCGGCCACCAGCCTAGGATGCCGTCGACGGTGGCGCGCGCCGGGCGCAGCGTAAGTCCCGCCTGCCGCGCGCGCGCGTTGCTCCAGGTGTGGAATCCGGCGTACTCCGCCAACGGCGGGATCCAGATGGGGAAGGAGACGTCCTGGGCATGTTCTTGCAGCCAGGCGGCTTCCACCCACTCGAGGCGCGTGCCGTCCGGGCCGTGCGCGGCGCACACCTGCAGCAGATCGCCCCACTTCGCGGTGCTGCCGCAGGCGTTGAAGCGCCCGGCGGCGCCGTCTTCGGCGACTTTCACCAGCCAGGCGGCGAGGTCGCGCGCATCGATCCACTGCACCGGATCCGCGGGCGTGCCGGGCGCGAGCATGGCGCCGCCGCGCGCGCCGCGCACGGGCCAGTAGGTGAAGCGATCCGTCGGGTCGCCCGGGCCGACGATGAAGCCCGGCCGCACGATGGTGGCGCGTTCGCCGAAGGCGCGCTCCACGGCTTGCTCGCAGAGCGCCTTCAGCCCGCCGTAGAACTCGCCGCCGTTGCCCATGGTCTCGACGGCGGGGTCGGCGAGTTGCGCCAGCGGCGCGGTTTCGTCGGCGCCGACGGTGCTGTTGTCGGCATAGGCGGAGATGCTGGAGATGTAGACGTACTGCCGCGCGTTGGGCGCGAGCAAGTCGGCCGAGGCCGCCACGTGCCGCGGGTAGTAGCCCGAGTTGTCGATCACCACGTCCCACTGCTTGCCTTGCAGCTGGCTCAGGCCCTGCGGCGAGGCGGGGTCCGCGTCGTCGGCGCGCAGCTTGGGATCGCGGTTGCCGTAGAGGTGCTCGACGCCCTCGAAGCCGAAGGGAATGCGCTTCTCGGTGCGGCCGCGATTGAAGACGGTGACGGCATGCCCGCGCGCGAGCGCGGCCTCGACCGTCTTCGGGCCGATGAAGCCGGTGCCGCCGAGAATCAGGATGCGCAGGGGCGCGCCGCGGCGGCTGCCCAGGGCGCAGGCAAGATTCGGCATGGCGGCGGAAGCGGCCAGCGCGGCGCTGGCGGCGGCGGTCGTGCCGAGGAAACGGCGGCGCGTGAAGGGCATTGCGTCAGCCTACGCGCGCCCGGCCGCGGGCGTTGGCTCAGCCTTCGCGGGATTCGTACTCGCGCTTCAGGCCGTCGAGCACGCCCGCGTCGGCGAGGGTGGTCTGGTCGCCCAGCGCCTTGCCTTCGGCCACGTCGCGCAAGAGCCGCCGCATGATCTTGCCCGAGCGGGTTTTCGGCAGTTCGGGCGTGAACACGATCCGCTCCGGGCGCGCCAAGCCGCCGATCACCCGGCCGACGTGCTCCAGCAACTCCTGCTCGAGGGCCGGCGACGGCTCGCGCCCCGCGCGCAAGATCACGAAGCCGACCGGGGCCTGCCCCTTCAGTTCATGGGCGATGCCGATCACCGCGGCCTCGGCGACCGCATGGTGGTCCACGAGGGCGCTCTCGATCTCCATGGTGGACAGGCGGTGGCCGGAAACGTTCATGACGTCGTCCACCCGGCCCAGCACCCACAAGGCGCCGCCGTCGTCGCGTTTGGCGCCGTCGCCGGCGAAGTACTTGCCGGGGAAGCGGCTCCAGTAGGTCTGCACGTAGCGCTCCGGGTCGCCCCAGATGCCGCGCAGCATGGACGGCCACGGGCGCGTCAGCACCAGGTAGCCGCCGCCCGGGCCGGCGACTTCGCGGCCGTCCTCGTCCAGCAGCCGGGCTTCCACGCCGGGAAAGGGCCGCATGCACGAGCCCGGCACCGTGGTGGTGATGCCCGGCAGGGGCGTGATCATGATCGCGCCCGTCTCCGTCTGCCACC
>CAZDMB010000110.1:0-1926 GCA_964506175.1 uncultured Planctomycetales bacterium
CAGGCTGCGGATGAGTTCGGTCTTGCCCGAGCCCGTGGCGCCAGCCACCAGGATGTGCGCGACATCGGGCGAATTGAGCTTGAGCATCAGCGGACGCCCGTCTTCGGAGAGCCCCGCGCAGGCCGTCAGCGACGGGATGTTGCCCATGCCTTTGAGCATCGGCAGCAGCCGCACCGGCTCGGCATCGACCCGCGGCACCTCCAACGCCAGGGTCTCCCCGTCACGGGCAACCCGCACGTCGGCGGCGCCGAGCGCGAGCGCCAGCTCCTCGGAGAGGTTGCGCACGGTCGCGATCTTGGCGCCGGCCAGCTTGCCCTCGAGGATGCGCTGCGCGTGCGGATTGAAGTAGTGCCCGGTCTCGAGGTGCGAGGACAGGAGCAGGATGAAGCGCGCGCGCGCGTGATCCGGCGAGGGCCGGTCCGCCCCCGACCACAGCGCGTAACCCAGCCGCGCCGCCGCGCTGCACACGTTGGTGTGGCTGTTGTGCCCGTCCACGCCCCAGGACTGGAGCACGCGATCCATGATGCCGTCGTGACCCGGCCGCCCGACGTGATACATCACCTCGGTGCGGCGCTCCTCCTGCAAGGCCAGGCGCACGCCCGCGGCGATCTCCGTGAGCGCTTCGTCCCAGGTGCCGCGCTCGAAGCGGCCCGAGCCGCGCGGACCGACGCGCTTCATCGGGTGCAGAATGCGATCCGGGTCGTGGATCTGGTTCAGCGTCGCCGGGCCCTTGGCGCAATTGCGTCCGCGCGAGCCGGGGTGATGCGGATTGCCCTCGAGCTTGCGGATCGCGCCCGTCTCCTTGTCCACGTAGGCCACCAGGCCGCACGCCGCCTCGCAGTTGAAGCAGATCGTCGGCACGAGGCGGTAGTGCTTCTCCACCTTGCGCGGCCATGCCGCCGCGTCGTACTCCACCCAGTCGTCCCACTGCGCCGGCGGCGGGAAATTGTGCAGCGGCGTGAAGCGCCAGCGCTCGCCGCAGGGCGCAAGTTCTTGGCCGGGCGCGGCGTCGGGATCGGGCATCGTGTGTTAAGGTAGCGACGCCCCTCGGTCTCTTCCTCCATCCGCGCATGCTGCAGTTTCTCGCCCTTGCCGCCGCCTTGGCGCAGACCACCCACACGGTCAATGTCGGCCCGAATCTGACCAACCGCTTTTCGCCCCAGGACATCACCATCCAACTCGGCGACTCCGTGCAATGGGTGTGGCAGTCCGGCTTGCACAACGTCGATTCGAAGGACGGCTATTTCATTTCCGGCAGCCCGGTCACGCCGCCCAACACCTACACGCTGCTGTTCGACGCCGCTTTTCTCGTCGGCGCGCCGATCTCCGGCAACCACTACGCCTACCAGTGCGACGTCCACGGCGGCTTCGGCATGGTCGGTTCGGTGACGGTGCTGACTCCCGGCAAGCCGGTGCTCGTCGCCAACGATCCGGTCCCTGGCGGCACCGTCCAATTCAGCATCAGCGGCGCCACCCCCGGCGGCACCGTGATCATCGGCTACTCCTCCGCCGGCCCGGGGCCGTTGACGACCGCCTTCGGCCTCGCCTCCATGTCGCCGCCGATCACGCAGCTGCCGCCGGTGAGCGCCGATGGGCTGGGCGCCGCCAGCCTCACGCTGCCTGTGCCGCCGAGCATCCCGCCCGGCTTCACCGCCTGGACGCAAGCGCTCGACCTCGCCGCCGGCGTCTTGACGAACGGCGCGCGCGTCATCGTCTAGAGAGCCCTAGGAGTTGGGAATGTCCTGCGGGATCCGGATCCAGGCCCGCTCGTAGAGCACGAGTCCCAACGAGGCCAGCGCCAGCGGCGCCGGACTCGCGGGCAAGAGCGCCGACGCGCCCGCGACGAGCAGCAGGGCCAGGCCGAGGCGCGCGCCGCGGTCCGCGCCGAGGCGCGCGCGCGCGAGGCGCTCGTCCTGACTGCCGTGG
>CAZDMB010000110.1:1973-8942 GCA_964506175.1 uncultured Planctomycetales bacterium
CAGGCCGGCGACGGCGCCGGCGGCGCGCGCGCCGCCGGCGGCGCCCGGGAGCGCCAGGGCGATGCCGGCGCCGAGCAGCGCGGCGCGCGCGATCAATTGGGCGAAGAAGCCGCGCTCGAGCCACAAATCGCGCCCGCGGCACTGCGCGAACAGGAAGGCGCTGTAGCCCGAAGTGAGGACGGCCGCGGGCAGGGCCAGCCAACGCAGCACGTCGGCCAGCTCCGGCGCGCCCAGCAAACGCGCGGCGAGGGCGGCGGCCGTCAGCGCCCCGAAGACGGCGATGGCCCACGAACCTTTCACCAGCCAGGATTTCCAATTGGGATGAGTGAAGATCTTGTGGCAGCGCTCCGGCCGGCCGAGGTCGTGCACCAGCAGCCCGCCAGTGACGGCGAGAAAGACGAGGGCCAGAGCCTCGGGCCAGAAGCCGGCGTCCACGCCGAGCCAGGCGGCCCAGGGCGCCAGCAGCATCGCGCCCGCCGCGACATTCTTGGTGTAGAGGTACAGCCAGACGTGCCAGCCCCACTGCGGCTTGGCCACGTGATTGAGCGAAGCGACGATGTCGGGCGGCGCCTCGAAGCCGGGCACGGGCGCCGGCGCGGCGCGCGGGCGATCGCTCCAGATAAAAATCGGCGGCTGCGCGGCCGCGGCCGGATCCAGCGCCTCCGGGAGCGCGTCGACGTACCAGACGCGGGGCTTCGTGCCCTTCTCCAGCTTGCGCCGCGAGGTCGGCTGCTCGCGGATGAGGCGGCCGATCTCCCCCGCCGGCGCGTCCACGTCCCCCGCCACGATGGCCTCGGCCGGACACACCACCACGCAGGCGGGCTCGAGGCCGATCTCGGTGCGATGCGCGCAGTAATGGCACTTCTCGGCCGTGCCGGAATCCGGATTCAGGTAGAGCGCGTCGTATGGGCAGGCCTGCATGCACGCGCGACAACCGATGCACTGATCCCGATCCAGGTCGACGATGGCGTCGGGCCGCTTGTGCAGCGCCACCACCGGACAGATCTCGACGCACGGCGCCTCGTCGCAGTGATTGCAGCGCAGCACGGTGAAGTGGCGGCGCACCTGCGGAAAGACGCCCTTCTCCACGTACTTCACCCAGGTGCGGAACTCGCCCACCGGCACCTCGTTCTCCGCCTTGCAGGCCACGGTGCAGGCGTGGCAGCCGATGCACTTGCGCTGATCGATGACGAAGCCGAAGGCGGTCACAGGGGCAACCCCAGGCGCGCCGCGATGCGCGCCGGCACGAAGAAATGGTTGACGGACACCGCGGGATTGTGCCCGTCCGGATTGGTGGTCGGATAGATGCGGCGCGAGCGCGAGCAGTAGGCGTCGGCGCGGACGTAGCCGGCGCGGCGCGCGCACTCGTCCCAGGCGGCGCGCAGGTCGTGGCCGCCGTGGCGCGGCGCGCGCGGCGTGGCCGGACGCAGGCCCTGGCCGGATTTCTCGTGCACCCAGCGGAAACCGGCGTGGTAAGTGTTCCAGGCGGTGGCCCGCAGATCCTCGACGGCCAGAGCGTTCTCCTCGGTGAACAGCAGCACGATGCCGGCGCGCTCGTAGCCGGCGAAGACCTCGATCATGCGCGCGTCGGATTGGTCGCGCACTTCGTGGAAGCCGTTGCCGACCATCATCACGGCGCCTTCGGCCTCCGCGCCGTGCGCGCGCAGCGCGGCCAGCAGGGCCTCGGGGCGGCCGATGTCGGCCTGCCGCACGAACTGCATGTTCGGCGGCAGGCGGCCGGCGCGCTGCTCGGCCAGCGCCGCCTCGATGGCCGCGTCCTCGAGATCGGCGCCGAAATAGCGCAGGCCGTCGTCGCCCGAGCGGGCGCGGCGCAGGCGCGTGGCCTCGCCGCGGCCGCAAGCGTGCTCGATGAAGACCGCGTAGCTGAAGCCGGTGTCGCGGCAGAAGGCGTCGAGCGCATCGTGCGCGCGCTGGAAGGAGACGCGGTTTGCCTCCTGGCTGGCGGCGACGTTCTCGTCGCGATGCACCCAGGCGCGCGCGTCGGCGCCGCGCAAAATCTCGACGCCGTGCTCCAGGTAGGGATGGTAGGTCTCGATGATGCCGAAGGGGCCGGAGCCGCGGGCGAAGCCGCGCGCGCCGAGCGCCGTGAGGCGCGCGCGCCCTTCGCCGCCGGCGCGCGCCCAGCCGGCGGCGTCGAGGATGCGCAGCGCTCCGGCCGCGAGGTCCGGACGCGCCGGCGCCAGCGCGGCGGCTTCGAGCACGGCGCCTTCCTCGGCGGCGGCCGGACGCAAGCCGAGCACGAGCGGCAGCAGCAGCCAGCCGAGTTCGATCTCCTCCACGGTCGCAATCCAATGGTTCTGCCGCTCGTCGGTGCGCCGCGGCGGGCGCGCGCCGAGTGCGGCCAGCACCGCGGCGTCGGCGCCCGCAAGCGGGCCTCCGCCGAAGAGGCGGCGCCACAGCGCGGTGGCGGAAACCGGCTGTCCCGGAGGCAGGGCGCCGAGGCGCTCGAGCGCTTGGCGCGCGCGCGGATGTCCGGCGATGCGGAAGGAGTTGCCGTAGCCCTCGACCAGTCCGCGCGCCTGCAGGAATGTCAGGTCGATCGCGAGTTCGCGCGCGGCGAGGGGCGCGCCGTCGGCGGCGCAGCGCTCGGGCGCCACGGCTTCGCCGGCCAGCAGCCGCCGCGGCACGCCCACGGCGTCGAGATTGGCGAGCACGTTGCGCAGCAGCCACAGGTCCGGCGGCGCCGTGATGGCCGCGGTCAGCACCACCTGCCGCACGACCTGCAGCGCGCGGCGCGCGGAGGCGGCCGCTTCCTCGTCGCCGACGGCGTCGAGGCGGGCTTCGAGCGCGGCGGCGGCGTCGAGCACGCGCTGGCCCTGCGCGAAAAGATGCGCCACCTCGTCGCGCAGCGTCTCCCAGGCTTCCTGCGCCAGGAAGGGATAGCCGGCGCTGCTCACGCCGGTGGGCAGCGCGCATAAGGCGGCGAGGCGCCGTGCAACCGGGTCGTTGGCGGCGCCGGCGGCGGCGAGCAAGGCGTCCGCGAAGGGCATGGCGGAAATCCTCGGGCCTAGCGCGGGGCGAGGTCGGAGCGCGCGGCGTCCACGCGGAACGCGAGGGAGCGGAACCATGGGAAGAGGTCCGCGCCGACCGCCTGGCTCCACACGGCGACGCAATCGTCGAGGGTGTAGTCCGGGCGCTCCGCCGGCGCAAGGCGGCGCTTGGCGCGGAAGTAGCGGGCGAGCGCTCCCGGGCCGTACTGCCGCTCCAGCTCCTCGAACACGAAGAAGGATTTGCCCCAGACGAGATCGCGGGCGGCGTCCGCCGCCTGCGGATCGAGGCGGTCGAACTCCGGGTCGAGCCTGCGCCCGGCGGCGATCTGGCGGGCCAGCGCCGCGTCGGCATCCGTCAGGCCCAGCCGCCGGCCGACCTGGATGCCCAGGTAGGTGGCGATCGGCTCGTTCCAGAGCGGCTCGGGATGCGGCAGCACCCAGGAGTGGCCGGCCTCGTGGCCGATCAGCTCGACCATCGGATAGCGCTGCTCCGGAAATCCTCCCCACCACGCGCCGATGGCGATGCGCTCGCCGCTGCTGAAGCCGCCGCCGCCGGTGGGCAGGATCAGGAGCCGACGGATCATGCCGGGGGCCGGCTCGACGCCGGTGAGCGCGAGCAACTCCGGGCGCACGCAGTCGTACTCCGCCGCGATGCGCTCGGCGAACGGCGCCGTGCCGTCGTGGTATTCCAGGGTCAGGCTGCCGATCGCCCGCGCGTGCTCAGCCCAGACCTCGCGCGGCGGCCGCTTCGGGTCGATCGGCTTGGCGCTCGCGGCCTCGCGCAGCAAGGGCGTGATCCACTCCGCGTTGAGCGGATCGCTGGCATCGGGATTCTGCCCGAAGAGGCCGCGGCTGCCGACGAGAACGCAGCCTTCGCCCAGGCGACGGCGCGCCAGCGCCGGGCGCTGCTTCGCGTCCTGCGCCAGCACCGTCCACTCCGCTCCGACCTCGAGCGCCGTGCCGCCGCGGAACGCCACCGTCGCCGCCAAGGACGAGGAGAGCGGAGGCTCCAGGGGCACCCGCGTGAAGCGCGCGCCGCCGCGCGCCGCCAAGGCGGCGACCGGGGGCGGCGGCTCGCCGCCGTCGGCCACGACCAGCAGCGCGCCGCCGTCCGCGACGTAGTCGGCGACGTGCGCGCTGGACGCCGGCGCGTACGGCAGGCGCGCGTCGCCGCCCGTCAGCACCAGCAGGTTCACGTTCGACAAGTCCAGACGCGCCAGGCTGCCCCAGTTGCGCGCGTCGCGGCCGATGTCCTGGAGATATTGGGAGTGAAATCTCCCGTCCATGTAGAAGGTGAACTCCTGGCTGAGGTCGCAGATCGAATGCACGACCGTCGGCGGCGCCGCCGCCTGCGCCAGCAGGCATCCCAGGACGGCGATCACGCGTCCTCCTGCAGGAGGACCGCGCGCACCGGGCTCGCGTCGGCGTCTTCGAGTTTCAGCGGCAAGGCGATCAAGGTGTAGAGACCGGGTGCGACGCCGTCGAGCGCCAGGCCCTCGAGGATGGCCATGTCGCGCGCCGCCACGGCGGCATGGGACTCGAGCCGTCGGTCCTCCTGCGGATCGATGGAGGGCGTGTCGATGCCGACCAAGTGCGCGCCCTGGCGCCACAAGTATTCGACGAGCTCCGCCGACAGCGCCGCGAAATCGGCGTTCCAGCGCTCCGGATCCGGAAACGTGCCGGTGCGAATCAGGACGCGCTCGGCGCGCACCGGCTCGCGCAAGTGGCGCGGGCGCACGCGTTCGCCGCGGCCGACCTCCGCGGCCAGCACCTGGCAGGGACCGTAATAGCGTTCGAGCGCGCGCTCGTGCATGCCCGCCCCGCCGCCCAGGTAATGACGCGGGGCGTCGGCGTGGGCGCCGAGATGCACCGTGGCGCGGATCGCGGACAGGTCGATGTTGGCGCCGTCGGCGATGCGCAGCGCCCACTCCGCGGCGTACGGAGCGTCGCCGGGCCAGACGCCCAGACGGGGCGAGATGAGCGGCGAGATGTCGATGAGGCGCGGCACCGGCCACGAGGGTACCCTCGCGCGCATGAGAGTCGCCCGCCGCGCCGCGTTTGCTCTCGCGCTGACGACGGCCTGCGCCGCGCCGCCGGCGCCGGCGCCCCCCGCGCCCATCCCCCCGCCGCCGGCGTTCGCCGCGCCGCGCCTCTTCGCCACGAACTTCGCCAGCGGTCCCGACGCCGGCCCCTGGCTGGTGGCGATCGCCGATTTCGACGGCGACGGCTACGGCGATCCCGCGGCGGTGTTGCGCACCGCGCCGGGCGCGATCCACGTGCTGCAGAACGTGCGCGGCGGCAAGTGCGCGCCGTTGGGCGAGGTCGCGCAGCACGCCGGCGAGTGCGCCGGCGTGCGCGTGCGGCGCCGCGCCGATGGCCGCGATGAACTGCTGATCCTGCGCGCGGACGGCGGCGGCCAAGCCCTCAGCCGCGCGCCGGACGGCGCCTTCGCGCTGCGCGACGAGCCGCCGCCGGCCGCGGGCGCCGCGCCGCCGATGATCGCCGCCGCCGCGAGCCCGCCGTTGCCGCCGGGCGTGCCGGAGGGGGCGGTCACGGCCAGCGGCGACCTCACCGGCGACGGCATCGCCGACCTGCTCGTCTTCCGCCGCGACGGCGCCTGGCGCGTCAGCGGCGACCTGCTGCTGCTCGCGGGCCGCGGCGCGAACTCTCTCGACCAGGATCAGGACGGCGCGAGCGACGCGGAGGAGGCCGCCTGCGGCTCCGATCCGCTGCAGGCCGACAGCGACGGCGACGGCCTGCTCGACGGCTGGGAACTGCACGGCGAGGGCGGGCTGGACCTGCCGGCGCTCGGCGCCAGCCCCAATCATCAGGACGCGCTGGTCTACCTGCAGTGCCTCGGCGCGGTGGACGAGGCGGCGGCAAAGGCCGAAATTGCGCGCGCGGTGCAGACCTGGGCCGCGCTGCCGGTGACGAATCGCGACGGCGTCGGCGGCATCGCGCTGCACCCCATCTGGCTGCCGCCGCAAGGGGACGAGGCGGCGGCCAAGCCCTGGTGGCAGAACGCCGCCGAGCAGATGCCGAAGCGCGCCAAGGGGCTTGCCCATTACATTCAAGTCGCGCCGGGCGGCGGCGGGCAGTCCTCCGAGCTCGGCGACGCCGGCGGCTGCGGCGCCAATGCGCTGTGGGCGACTTTTCTGCACGAGTTCGGACACCAAGTGGGACTGTCGCACGCCGGCGGGCCGCTCCCGGGCATGTGCCCGATCTACACCTCGCTGATGAATTACGCCTACAGCTACGGCTACGAAGACGATTACGCAAAGATTCACTATTCCGACGGGCGTCTCGCGGGCCTCGAGCTGAACGAGACGCGGCTGCCGGAACTGTTGCCGCGGCCGCTGGCGGAGCTGCGTTTCCTGGCTCACGGGCCATTCTCCTTCAAGCTGGAGGAGGCGCCGGAGGGCGTGCGCATCGACTGGAATCGCAACGGCGTATTCGACAGCGCGCCGGTGCGCGCCGACGTCACCGACGTCTACGGCGCCGACGGCGGCGTGCGCCACAACGCCGGCAAGACCGTGGTCGCCCCGAGTTTGGCGGTCCATCGCGGCCGCCTGTGGGTGTTCTTCGCCGACCGTGAGCGGGTGTTGCAAGCCCGCGCGGCGCTGGACTCCGAGGGCGCTTTCGGGGATCCGGTGCTCCTGCGGCAAATCGTTCCCACCGGCGATCCTTGGGCTCTCGCCTGCGACGCGCGCCTCGTCCTGTTGACGCCGACGGACGCGGGCGTGGCGGCGCTCGAAGCCGACGATGCTTCCGCCTTGGAGGGGGCGACGCCGGTCCTGATCCCGGATTCCGCGGGCAGCCAGGTGAGCGGCTTCGTCCATGGCGGGCGGGCCTACGCCCTGCTGTGGAACGGGCCCTGCCAGCCAGTTGGTCTCTGCGCCTCGGCCGGCCCCGGCGCGTGGCTAGCGCCCGCGGCGCTGGACACGCTGGCGAGCGCCTT
>CAZDMB010000111.1:0-8781 GCA_964506175.1 uncultured Planctomycetales bacterium
TGGAGGGCGGCGCCGAGATGCGCGGGCAGCGGGACGACGACACCACCGGCGTGGTGGAGTCCGGACGCATGACGATCGAAACCTTGCGCCGCTTCCAACAGATCATCGGCGACGGTTCGCCGGAGCCCGCCGACGGCCCGCGTCGCGGCCCGCGTGAGCGCCAACGCCCGCGCGACGATCAGGCCACGGTCGCGCAATCGCCCGACGCCTATCCCGCCAGCCAGTTCGGCATGCGCATGGCGGTGCTGTCCAAGGTGATCCGGGCCGACGTCGGCCTCGAGGTGGCCGGACTGGACTACGGCGGCTGGGACGATCACACCAACGCGGGCGGCGCCGCCGGCAAGATGGGCGCGCGCATGGCGGATCTGGCCCAAGGGCTCGCCGCCTTCGTCAAGGAGCTTGGCGACCGCATGAGCAGCACAACGGTTCTCCTCACCAGCGAGTTCGGGCGCAACGCGCGCGAGAACGGCAACAACGGCACCGACCACGGCCACGGCACCGTCATGTGGCTGCTCGGCGGGGGAGTGCGCGGCGGCCAGATCCACGGCAAGTGGGAGGGCTTCGCCGCCAAGAACCTCTATCAAGGCCGCGACCTGCCGGTGACGACGGACTACCGCGACGTGTACGCGGCCACCCTGGCCGGCGTGCACGGCTTCGAAGCGCCGAAGGACTTCTTCCCGGGATACAAGCCGGCGAAACTGAAGCTCTTCTAGCGGCGCGAGCATGAGCGCGCCGCAGAACGTTCACGACGTCCACGTGCACATCCAGCCGTGGTCGCAGATCAAGGCCGCGCCGCGCGCGACGATCGAGCACGGCCGCCGAGACGTGCCGGACATCCTGCGCTTCCAGCAGGATCCGGACGCCCTGGCCGCGCATCTGGCGGCGCACGGCATCGCGCGCGCGGGCCTCATCAACTACGTCGCTCCGCGGCTGATGGGTTTCGACGCCTCTTGCAACGACTGGATCGCCGCCTATCGCGACCGCCGTCCCGAGGCCTTCTTCGCCTGGGGCGGGGTGCATCCCGTATTTTGCGCCGACGTGCCGGCGGAAATGCGGCGCCTGCTCGACGAGCTGCGCCTGGATGGCATCAAGATTCATCCGCCGCACCAGGAGTTCGCCGCCAACGCGCACTGCACGGGAGAGCTGCCGGCCTTGCGCCACGTGTACGCCGCGTGCGAGGAGCGCGACGTTCCCGTCATGATCCACACCGGCACCTCCATCTTTCCGGGCGCGCGTTCGCGTCTGGGCGACCCCATGCACTGCGACGACGTCGCGGTGGATTTCCCGCGCCTGCGCTTGGTGTTGGCCCATGCCGGCCGGCCGCTCTGGTACGAGCATGCCTGGTTTTTGTGCCGGCGCCACCCGCAGGTGATGCTCGACCTGTCCGGAATCCCGCCGAAGAAACTGCCCGCCCTTCTGCCGCGCTTGCCCGAGCTGGAAGGCAGGGTCCTGTGGGGAACCGACTGGCCGAGTCCCGGTGTGCGCGATCTTCGCGCCAACGTGGAGGCCTTCTGGGCGTTGCAGGAGTGGAGCGAGGATTTCAAACGCTCCGTCCTGGTGTCGGCGCCGGCCCAACTCTTGGCGCCGCGGAACGTAGGCTGATGCAGGTAGACTGTGGCCGCCTCACCATGAAGTTTTCCCTGCTCACCCTCACCTTGCTGGCTGCGGCGCCGAGTTGCGCGCAGCCCAAGCATCGCGCCGGCTCCGACGCTCCCGCGGCCAACCGCGACGAGCAGTCCGTGCTGGATCAGATTCCCACGGAAGATCAGGCGGCCAGCCAAGCCGAGCGCGAAGTCAACGAAGCCAACGCCCAACGAACCCTCGATGAGATCCGCCGCGAAGTCGGCGGCCGTTAAGCATGAAACCCACCCGCATCACCTTCCTTTCCATCCTCGGTCTCGCGGCCTTGCTTGCCGCGCCCGCTTCCGCCCAAGAGCAGAAGCCCGCCGGCGCCAAGAACATCGAGGCCAAGTCCAAGAACCAGCAGAAAGAGGCCAAGGCCAAGACGACCGGCGAGACGCCGGCGCAGGATCCGGCCGCCGGAGCCGGGGCGACCGGCGACGCTCCCGCGGCGGGCAAGGGCGGCCGCTTCGCCGGCCGGGGCGAGGAAGCGCGCGCGCACATGGACGTGCTCAAGCCGGTCGGCCTGGAAGAGGCGCGCTATCGCAAGCGCATCGCCCAGCTGGACCGGGTGACGGAAATCGCCACCAAGAACGGCAAGCAAGATCAATTGGGCCAGGTCGCCGAGCTGCGCTTGCAGAACGACGCCTACCACGAGAAGCGCCTCACCGAATTGCGCGCCCAACTCGGCGATCAGAACGTCGACGCCGCGCTCGCCTTCATCGAGAAGCACGGCAAAGGCAAGGCGGTGCACGGTCCGCGCTCGCAGGCCGGTCGCGAAAAGGCCAAGAACCAGACCGGCCAGAAGGCCGACCAACGCGCGGGCGACGCCAAGCAGCAGCGCGATCGCGCCAAGGAGAAGATCAAGGACCCGAAGAATCCGGACGGCCAGAAGCCGGAGTGAGGCACGCCATGACCCCCCACACCCTGATCGGAATCACCCTGCTGGCCGTGGCGACCGCCGCCTGCGGCTCCAAAGAAGGCTCCGCCACGGCGGGTTCGCAAGCGCCGCCGGTGGAGCGCACTGCCGCCGGCGCCAACCAGGCTCCCGCCGCGGGGAGTGCCGCCAAGGCCTCCGCTTCAGGCGCCGCCACCACTCCGGAGGAGCAGCAGGTGCTCGACTCCGTGCCCACGATGGATGACGCCCGCGCCGCCGCGGAGAAGGACGTCACCGATCAGAACGCCGACAAGGTTCTCGAGGAAATCCGCAAGGAACTCGGCGGTGGCCGCTAACGGTCGGCCCGAATCCCCAGCATCGCGGCGCCGAGGACGCCCGCGTCGTTGCCGAGCCTCGCCGGCAGCAGCGTGAAGTCCTCGGCGCGCCGTCCAAAGGCGCGGCGATCGAGCACGGCCAGCGCGTGCGGCTCGAGCAGTTTGAGCGCGGGCGCGCCGCCGCCGCCCACCAGGAAGACACGCAGGTCCAGGAGCAAGGCCACGGTCGCCAGGGCCTCGCCGAAGTAGGCGCCCGCCACGGCGAACACCTCGACGGCGCGCGGGTCCGGCGCGCGGCCGCCATCGCCCGCGGCCAAAGCCGCGAGCTCTGCCAGCGACACCGGGCGGCCCATCGCCTGCGCCCCCTGGCGCTCCATGGCGCGGGCGCTGGCGATCGCCTCCAGGCAGCCGCGCGCGCCGCAGCCGCAAACGCGCTCATGTCCCACCTGGATGTGACCGAACTCGCCGGCCATCCCGCCCGGGCCGCGCCACAGTTCGCCGTTGAGCACCAGCCCGCCGCCGATGCCGGTGCCGAGGGTGGCGAGCAGGAAGTTCGGAAAGTGGGCGCCGGTGCCGAAGCGCGCCTCGCCGAGCGCGGCGACGTTGGCGTCGTTCTCGAGGCGCACGGGCACGCCGAGCTCGCGCTCGAGCATGAAGGCGAATTCCTGATGCTCCAGGAAGGAAAGGTTCGGCGCGCTCAGGATCACCCGTTGGGCGTCGTCGGTCACCCCGGGCAGGCCGACGCCGACGAACTCCGGCTGTTCGCCGCGCATCAGCTCGCGCACCGCCGCGGCAATGGCGGCCACGCAGGCGCCGATCTCGTGCGGGTTGGCGACTTGGGCGCGCCCCACCAGTTCGCCGCCGCGCACCAGGCCGATCTTGGCCGAGGTGCCGCCCAGATCCACGCCAATGCGCGCGCCGCCTGCCGACATGTCAGCGGAATGTTACTCTCCTCCGCGTGAGAAAGGACGCGCGCACTCCCGTCAACGAGTTGGATGCGGAGGAGATGGAGCGGTTGCTCGCCCTGGCGAAGCGCGCCCTGTGGGGCAGCCCGGCGGTGCGGCGGCGCCTGCAGGAGGCCAAGCTCAACATCGTGCCGGCGAACTTCTATTCCACCGTGCCGTCGCTCGCGGAGATCGAGAACTCCTTCGAGCGCCGCTACGACGCCAGTGGCCCCTACGCGGATCCGCGTCTGATCGACACGGCGCGCATGGCATCCTTTCTCGAGGAGTTGCTGCCCTACACCGCGGAATTCGCGCCGCCCGCCGCCGGCGACCCGGAGCACCCGGCGGGCTTCTTCTGGGAGAACGGCGCCTTCACTGGCCTCGACGCGATGGCGTACTGGTGCATCCTGCGCAAGTACCGGCCGCAGCGGGTGGTGGAGATCGGCAGCGGATTCTCGACCCTCGTGGCCGACGCGGCGCTGCGCGCGAACGGCTCCGGCTCGCAGGTCCTGATCGAGCCGTACCCGAAGCCGTGGCTCGCCAGCCTGCCGACGGTCGCAGCGATTCACAAGAAACCGGTGCAGGCCTACGAACCCGCCGAGCTGATCGAATTGGTGGAGGGCGGCGACCTCTGGTTCATCGACTCGACGCACACCGTCAAGATCGGCAGCGACTGCCTGATGATCTACCTGCTGGCGATGCCGGGGCTGCGCAAGCCGATGCTCGTGCACGCGCACGACATCTTCCTGCCCTTCGGCTTCCCGCCGAAGAAGGCCGCCGAGCGGCACATCTACTGGACCGAGCAGTACTTGCTCTACGCCTACCTGCTCGACAACCCGCGCGCGGAGGTCCTGCTGGGCTCGGCCTGCGCCGGACGCCTGCTGCATGCGCAGGCCGCCCGCCTGATGCCCGCTGGAATCGCGCCGGCGGGCGGCTCGCTGTGGTTCCGGCTGGCGCCGCGGGCTTGAGCCGCTAGCGGCTGGCGCGCTTCTGCTCGCGCGCCTGCGCCTTGCGATAGATGCGCTCCGCCTCCGGCATGATGTCGGTCAGGCGTTGGATGCGCGTCTCCTCGCTCGGGTGCGTGGACAGGAATTCGGGCGGCTTGCCGCCGCCGAGGGCGCCCATGCGCTGCCACAGGCCGATGGCGGCGTGCGGGTCGTAGCCGGCGTTCGCCGCCAAGTACAAGCCGATCTCGTCCGCCTCCGACTCGTGCGAACGCGAGAAGGGCAGCATGACCCCGACCGTGGCGCCGAGGCCGAGCGCGGACATGATGCCATCGCGCTTCGGGCGGTCCATGTCGCGCATCGAGAAGGAGGCGCCGATCAGGGCTCCCTGCAGCACCATGTTCTGGCTCATGCGCTCGGCGCCGTGGTGCGCGATCGCGTGCCCGACTTCGTGCCCGACGACGGCCGCCAGACTGTCCTCGTCCTGCGTCACCGGCAGCAGCCCGCTGTAGACCGCGCACTTGCCGCCGGGCAGGGCCCAGGCATTCACCGTCTTCGGATCGTCGATCAGGACGAACTCCCAGCGAAAATCGCGCGCGCCGCTGTCCGGATAGAGATCCTTGGCGGAAGCGGCGATGCGCTTGCCCAGGCGCTGCACCATCTCGTAGTCCGGACCGCTGGTGATGCGCTTCGCGTCGGCCAACATCTCGCCGTAGGCGTCGGAGCCGAGGCGCATTTCCTCCGCCTGCGACATGAAGTTGAGCTGCGACCTCCCGGTGGGGGTGGTGGTGCAGGCGGCGAGCGCCGCTGCGGCGGACAAGATGAGGAGATTTCTCACGGCCTGGCTATCGTATTACGGCCCGGAGGCGCGCTCCTCCGGCGAAATCGACCATGGCCGAACGCGCGCCCCACCTCCTCATCGTGCTCGACGGCTGGGGCCACGCCCCGGACAGCGAGTGGAACGCGATCACGCGGGCGCCGGCGCGGCATTTCATGGACTGGTGGCACGGCGCCGGACGCTGGCCGTCCGCGCTGCTGTCCGCCAGCGGGCGCGAAGTCGGGCTGCCCCTGGGCCTGATGGGCAACAGCGAGGTCGGCCACACCAACCTTGGCGCCGGCCGGGTGGTCTACCAGACCATCACGCGCATCGACAAGGCGATCGACGACGGCGAGTTCGCGCGCAACGGCGCGCTGCGCCAGACGATCGAGCATGCGCGCGCCGGCGGCGGACGTCTGCACCTGTTCGGCTTGCTCGGCGACGGCGGCGTGCACGCCTCGGATGCGCATTCCGCCGCGCTGCTGGCGCTGGCCCGGGCCATGGGGCTCCCCGGCGAGCGCGTGCTGTTCCATGCCATCCTCGACGGCCGCGACACGCCGCCGAACTCTTCTCCTGGATTCCTCCACCAACTGGAGGCGTCCTTGGCGCGTCACGGCGGGCGCGTGGCTTCGGTGTGCGGGCGCTACCACGCGATGGACCGTGACAAGAACTGGGAGCGCACTCGGCGCTTCTGGGAACTGCTCGCGCACGCGCGCGCGCCCTTTGCCGCCGCCACGCCGCAGGCGGCGGTGGCGGCCGCCGCCGCGCGCGGCGAGACGGACGAGTTCGCGCAGCCCACCGTGATCGGACCGCCGGCGCCGCTGGCCGACGGCGACGCGGTCCTGTGCTTCAACTTCCGCGCCGATCGGGTGCGCCAGATCAGCGACGCCCTGCTCGGCGGCCCTGAATTCGACGGCACGGCTTTCCCGCGCGGACCGGTGCCGCGCGTCCATTACGCCACCATGACGCCCTATCGCAAGACCTACGCCTGCCCGGTGGCCTTTCCGCAGGAGGAATTGCGCGACATGTTCGGCGAACTGGCGGCGGCCGGCGGCCTGCGGCAACTGCGATGCGCGGAGACGGAGAAGTACGCGCACGTCACCTATTTCTTCAATGGCGGGCGCGAGGAGCCCTACGCCGGCGAAGAGCGCTGTCTGGTGCCCTCGCCCAAGGTCGCCACCTACGACCTGCAGCCGGAGATGAGCGCGCCGCAGGTGACGGAGGCGGTGCTCGCGCGGCTCGAGGCCCGCGCCACCGAACTCTTCGTGGTCAACTTCGCCAATGCGGACATGGTCGGCCACACCGGCATCCAAGCGGCGGCCGAGGCGGCGGTGCGCGCGGTGGACGGCTGCCTCAAGCGCATCGTCGACGCCGCCTTGGCGCGCGGCGGCACGGTGGCGATCACTGCGGACCACGGCAATTCCGAACAGATGTGGGATCCGGTCGCGCAGCAGCCGCACACGGCGCACACCACCAACCCGGTGCCCTTCTTGCTGATCGGCGAGCGCTTTCGCGGAGCGCGCCTGCGGCCGATGGGCATGCTGGCCGACGTCGCGCCGACCCTGATGGAGGCGATGGGTTTGGCGCAACCGGCGGTCATGGACGGGGTATCGCTCCTGCGCGCCTAGATGGCGCCGGGCACGGAGGGCAATTTGCCGCGCAAGTCGCTCCCACGCGCAGCCGATGGAGAGTGCGGGGGCTCCCCCGCGCCGGAGAAGGTTTCGCCCATGAAGACTGCATTCCTCTGCTTGACGGCCTGGTTGGCCCTCGCCGCCGCCGGTTCGGCTCAGCAAGCCTGGTTCGTCGATCCCGTGGCCGGCAGCGACGGCAACGGCGGCCAGGCTCAGGGCAACGCCTTCCGCACCCTGACGCATGCGCTCGCGCTGGCGTCGGCCGGGGACGAAATCTTCTGCCTGAGCGGCACCTACAGCGCGGACGAGACCTTCCCGATTGGCATCCGCAACGGCGTGCGCATCAGTGCGCTCGCTGGGACGCCGGTGTTCGACGGCCAAGGCGCGGCGGTGGTCTTCGACGTGGCGGAGAACGTCAATCAAACCACGGAGTTGAGCGGACTGGCCCTCACGGACGGCGTGACCCTGTTCCGGCTCCTGAACAAGTCGGCGAAGGGACTGCGCTTGAGCGGCTGCACCTTCAGCGACTGCACCGACGGCGTGGACGTCGCCTTCAACCTCAACGCCGGCACGCAGGACCTCACGATCACGGGCTGCACCTTCTCCGCCACGGCGGGGGACGAGGCGATCTACGTGGCGCTCGGAGCCGGCACGACGCTGTCCGCCGGCGGCGTTCTCGGCAATCAGATCTTGGGAGTGTTCGGCACCGGCATCGCGCTGGCGGTGAACTCTTCCGGCGTGATCGGCGCAGGCTTCAAAGTCGAGCGCAACTCGGTCGCGAGTTGCACGCAGGGCATGGCCCTGAGCGCGCAGGGCGCCGGCGGCAATCCGTTGAGCTTCGCGACGCTCGCGGCCACCCTGAATGCCAACCACCTGAGCGGCAGCGGCGGGGCAGGAAGCATCGGGCTGAACCTGATCGCCGCCGTCGGCAGCGTCGGCGAGAACGCGCGCGTCTCCGCCGGCTTCAACTTCAACGAAGTCGAGGGTTTCGCCACGGCGGTGGAGGTCGCGAGCATCAACGACGGCAACAACACCGCCGATGTGATCCCGGGGTTCTACGGCAACGTGCTGCGCGGCGACGGCACCGGCGTGCGCCTGAGCGCCACCCTGCCCAATCCGCTCGATCGCAATGCGGACCCCGACTTCGGCGGCAATCCCGACGGCAGCGACACCGGCCTGAACACCTTCGAGGGCTTCACGATCGACTTCGACCTGGCGGTGAACCAGACCCAGAACCAGTTCGCCACCTTCTGCTGGTTCGACGGCGCGCCGGTGTCGCAGGATGGCATCCTGCGGACCTTGCCGATCTACGACGATCCGTTGCAGGCCAACGCGCTCGGCTCGGTCAAGGCGGACACCGCCGGCGAAACCCTGCTCGTCACCGCCGGCGGCACTTCCGGTTTCGTGGATTTCGACGGCGCCGGCGACGTCGGCCAGATCCAAGTGGACGTGGACGGCGTCACCCTCGATCAGAGCGACATCGAGGTGGCGCCCCTGGGCGCTTCGCTGACCCTGACGCTGCCGGCGCTGGCTGATGGCCGGCACACCTTGACGGTGACGAATCCCGGCGGTCAGAGCGGCGAGTTCGACTTCCAGGCGACGCTCGACGGCCT
>CAZDMB010000112.1:0-5618 GCA_964506175.1 uncultured Planctomycetales bacterium
CAGGACGAGGACGTGCTCGACACCTGGGCGTCCTCATGGCTGTGGCCCTTCGCCACCTTGGGCTGGCCGGAGCGCACGGCCGACCTCGAGCGCTTCTACCCGACGCAATTCCTGTCCACCGCCCGCGACATCATGTACTTGTGGGTGGCGCGGATGGTGATGGCGGGCTACGCCTTCGCCGATCACCTGCCGCCCGCGCGCCGTTGCCCGTTCGCGGTGTGCTACATCCATGCCACCGTGCTCGACGGGCAGGGGCGGCGCATGTCCAAGTCCCTCGGCAACGGCATCGATCCGGTCGAGATGATCGACAAGTACGGCGCCGACGCCGTCCGCTACTCGCTGATGATCCTCACGCGCGAGGGCCAGGACGTGAAACTGGCCGAGAACCGCTTCGAGCTGGGCCAGCGCTTCTGCAACAAGATCTGGAACGCCGCGCGCTTCACCTTGCAGAACCTGGCGGGCGAGATCGCGGCGGCGCCGGACGATTCGCTCGAGGGGCGCTGGATCCGCGCGCGTCTCTTCGACTTGCGCGCGGAAGTCACGCGCGCCCTCGAGGCTTACGACTTCCACGACGCCGCGACGGCCCTCTACCGTTTCACCTGGGACGATTTCTGCGACTGGTACCTCGAAGCGGCCAAGCGCAGCCTCCGCGGCGGCGGGGAAAGTGCGGCCCGCGCGCGCCGCACTCTGGGCGAGACCCTCGCGGCGCTGCTCCGCCTCCTGCACCCGTTCACGCCCTTCCTGACGGAGGCGTTGTGGGCGGAAGTCCCGACCGCCTTCCGTGACGGCGCGGATCTGCTGCTGACCGCGCGCTGGCCGGAGGCGGCGGGCGCGCCGGACGACGACGCCGTGAGCGGCTTCGCGCGCGCGCAGGACGCGGTGCGGGCCCTGCGCAACGTCGGTGCGCTGCTCGAGATCCCCCCAGCTGAGCGGCCGGAGGGCCTGTTGCGCTGCGCGGACGCGCGCCTCGCCGCGGAACTCGCCGCCCAGGCCGAGTTGATCGCTTTCCTGGCGCGCACCGGCAGCCTGACGGTCCGCGCCGGCGGGCCGAAGCCGGCCGGACACGGCACCGACGTGGTCCAAGGCGGGGAGGCCTTCCTGCCTTGCCCGGAGCACACGGATTGGAGCAAATTGCGCGGCTCCCTGGAGAAGAAACTGGAGCGCGTCGCCCAGGGCGTGCGCGGCACCGAAGCCAAACTGGCCAACGAGCGCTTCCTGCAGAACGCCGACGCCGAACTCGTGGCGACCGAGCGGGAACGCTTGGAGGGCCTGCGGCGCGAGGCCCTCACCTTGCGCGCGAACCTGGACGGGCTCGGCGCCTGAGGCCTACTTGCTGCCGGCGCCGGCCGCGGCCGCGTCCGGTGCCGCGGCCACCGGCGGCGGCAACTTCGGCTCCTTCGGCAGCGCCGGCGGCTTCGCGCCCGGAGGCAGCTTGACGACCTCGTATTCGCCGTCCCAATAGCCGGCGCGGACGAGCGACTGGCCCTGCGCGTCGGTGGCGCGCACGCGGAAACGCAGGCCGTAGGCCTTGCCGGTGCGGCCCGGGACGCGCAGGCGGAAGTCCAGGGCGTCCTTCTCCATGTCCAGGGTCAAGGAGTGGGCCAGGACCTTCTCCAATTGATTCTTGAGATCATCCACCAGGGCGACGGCGCCGACGGCGACGCCTTCATCATTCACGAAGAGCAGGTGCTCCTTGGTCGGCTGGAGGATCACGCGGCTGAGATCGAAGCCCGGCTTCTTCTCCGGATCCGGCTCGATCGGAGTCTTCGGCATGTCCTTCTCCGGAAGCAGGGCGCCCATCGCCAGCAGGTCCTCCTCCTTGAAGCTGGGCATCCACGCCAGCACGTAGTTGCCCGCCGGAATCCACGGCTCGGCCAGGGCCAGATCGGTGGTCAAGGCCGCCAGCACCGGAAACTGACGGGTCTTGCGCGCCTCGCGATCGATGGCGGTGGTCTCCGGGTAATCCGCGGAGCCGAAGGGATCGCGCCGCGGAATCAGCGCGATGACCTGGGTGGCGCCGGGCACGCGATAGCTGGCGGGCAGGGTGGGAGCCGTCAGCGGCTTCTCCGGCGGCTTGCGCGCCGCCTCGATGGCGGCCAGGTCCGGTTGGGAGCGCCGCTCGATTCCCAGTGTCTGCAGCGGGGCGAGTTCCGCTTCCGGCTTGCCGCCGAGCACCAGGGAGCGCAGGTTGCGCGTGCGCATGGCGGCGCCGTCCACCGCCGGCTTGCCGCTGGAGACGACGCGGAATCCCACCATCTGCGAGGCGTAGACCGGGTCGAAGCCGAGCCGGGTGTCGATCCGGCAGAAGGAGGGGTCCACGGCGAAACAGCCGCCCTTGATGACCTTGCGCGAGGCGTCCCAGTTGGGCATCACCGTTTCCAACTTCTCCACGATCTTGGTCTTGCCCTTGTCGTCGGTGATCTGATCCTTGATCTTCACCTTGAAGCCGACTTTGGGGAAGGCGTCGAAGGCGGTGTAGGAGGAAGTCGTCCACTGCCACACGTTGCCGACCAGGTCGTAGACGCCGTAGGGCGAGGCGTTGGGCAGCATGGCCACCGGCAGCCGCTTGAAGGCCAAGCCCGCCGGCAGGGTGGTGTTGTGCGCGACGACTTCGCGCTGGAACTCCTTGCCGAAGGGGTAATCGAGGTCGCCGTCGCCGCGGGCCGCGCGCACCAATTCCTCCTCGGTCGGGAGGCGCAGGCCGGCCCAGGCGCAGTAGGACTGCGCCTCGTCGAAGGTGACGAACACCACGGGCTCCAGCGCGCGCTCCGGCGGCATCGCCCAGGAGAAGGTCGGATCCTGCCAGTTCTTCTCCCACCAGAGGCCTTGGAAACTCTCGTCCCAGACGAAGCCGGGATTCTTCTGCTTGTTCTCCTCGATGATCCGGTCCTTCAACTCCTTCGGGATCACCGCCCAGGTCGCGGGCGGCCGCGTGCCGGTGGCCCGCACGAACTCGAGGTACATCTCGTTGGTGACCGGCGTCGGCGAGATCCAGAACTCCTCCACCCGCACGCTGTGGCGCCCGACCTCGCCGCCGAGCACCCAGCGATTGGTCGGGTTGCGCTCGCTCCGGATGCGCTCTTCCGCCACTTTTTGCTCCTGGCCGACCAGCGTGAGCCCGGCCGGGATGCGCACCAGGCCGGCGGGTGCCCACTGAGGCGGGGCGCCGGCGTCTTGCGTCGCCGCGAGGAGATGGCCGGCGCTGAGGGCGACAGCGGCGAGCAGACTTCCGGCCAGGATGAGGGGCTTCATGCGGCTTCGGTGCGGTGGGTTCGCAGGGAAAGGCCGGCCAGTTTAGCGTCCAGCCCCGTTCCTTTAGACTCTGCTTCCGCGGCGGTCACGCCGCCCCGCCCGTGCCCGCTCCTCCGCTCCATGCCTCCGTGCCCGCCGGCCTCCGCGGGGAGCGTCTGGACGTGGTGGCGCTCGAGTTGCTGCGACCGGAGGTCTCGCGCTCGCGCCTGCAAGGCTGGATCCGGGACGGCTGCATGCGGGTGGAAGGCGCGGTCGAGCGCCGGCCGGGACTGGTGGTGGAGGCGGGCTGGACCTTGGAACTCCAGCCGCCGGAACCGCAGGTGCCCGCGGCCGGCAGCGCCGCCGCGCCGCGTCTCTTGTACGAGGACGAGGTTCTCGCCGTGCTGGCCAAGCCGGCGGGGCTGCCGATGCACGGCAACTCGCCGGGCGATCCGCGGCCGAGCGTGGCCCACTGGCTGGTGGCGCGTTATGGGCCGAATCTGCCCTTGGCGCAGGGCGCGGATCGGCCCGGCATCGTGCACCGGCTCGACCGCGACACCTCCGGCGTGTGCGTGGTGGCGCGCGAGCGCGCCGCCTTCGAAGACCTCATGGGGCAGTTCGCCGAGCGCAGCGTGCGCAAGGAATATCTCGCCCTGTGCTACGGTCGCCCGCGTTTCCATTCCGATTGGATCGACTTGCGCCTCGCGCCGGACCCCTCGCGGCCGAATCGCCAGCGCGTCACGCGCTCCGAGGAACCCCAGACGCGCGACGCCCGCAGCTACTGGGAAGTTGTCGAGTCCTTCGCCGGCTTCGCCTTGCTGTTGGTGCGCCCCGAGACCGGCCGCCGGCATCAGGTGCGCGCGCATCTGGCGGCGGTGGACCTGCCCGTCATCGGGGATCCGCTGTATCGGGCGCGCAACTTCGGCTTGGGCATGCTGCCGCCGGGAGCGCCCGCGGTCGAACGCACCATGCTCCACGCCTGGAAGTTGGAGTTCGAGCACCCGACGACGGGCGAACGCTGCGCCTACGCCGTCGAGCCGCCCGAGGACTTCGCCATGTTGAGAGATTTCCTGCGCGCGCACGCGCCACCGCCGTTGCCCTAGGCCGGGGGGGGGGCTGGATGGAGGCTTGCGCCCTATAGCTTGTGTGGTAGGGTGGAATCGGGGGTCATGCTGCTCATCCTCCTGCTTCAGACCGCCACTCCCGACTGGGAGTTGCGGATGACCTTCGCCAGCTCCGGCAAGCAGGGAACCTCATCGGGCTATGGCTATCAGGCTTGTACGGTGGATGACCTGAATGCTGATGGAGTGACCGACTTCTTGATCCCCGCTGTTGGCACTACGGTCAACGGAATTTGGAGGACAGGAATTGTTGAGATCCGTTCCGGGGCGACTCTTGGCCTGCTCTACACCCTGACGGGCGAGCCTGGAGTTGCCTTTGGCGCCGCCGTGGAATCCGTTGGTGATTTGGACGGAGATGGCGCCGGCGACTTCCTCGTTTCAGAGGGAACGCGTTTCCCGAATCGTGTACACGCCATCAGTGGGCGGACAGGGACCACCCTCTACTCGGTTCACGAAGGGCACCCGGACAACGGATTTGGAAATATTCTTACCCGGCTTGGTGACTTGGATTCGGACGGCATAGAGGATTTTGCTACAAGCACTGCAGTCGAAGGATTCGGCGGCCTCGGATTGTCCGGCGCCGTGTGGGCCTTCTCCGGCGCCACCGGGGCGCACATGTTCTGGAAGACCGGATTCCTCTCCAGCCAGCAGTTTGGCATGCGCATGCGCGGCGGCCGGGGTGATCTGGATGGCAATGGGGTACCAGACTTTCTGGTGATGGACCTCGCTCGCGGCTTCGCGGGTCGCGTCCAGGCCTTCTCCGGGGCGACCCAGAAGGTTCTCTACGAGGTGAACGGCCTCGCCTACGATGACTTCATGGGGGTAGGGATGGATTTTGTCCCGGACGTGGACGGCGACGGCTGCGACGATTTCATTCTTGGATCCGTTCCTAACTACCCAGCGGGCTTCGTCACCTTGTTCTCCGGCAAGTCCGGATCACGCATGTGGACCAGATTCGGCACCGAAAGCTACGATCGATTCGGCGAATACATTCACACCATTCCTGACATCACGGGTGACGGCTACGCGGAGATTCTGGTCGCAGCGACACAAGCCGGCAACGGAACGGGTTTGACGTTCCTCCTTTCTTCCGTCACCGGCGACGTGGTTTCGATCTTCGAAGGACCGCCGAGTTCCGGAATTGGCACCGCCCTCGCTTATCTACCGGCCCAGGGCGGCGGCTATCCGTCGCTCCTTCTTGGCGCGCAAGGTGCGGAAACGATCGGCCCACCGGATGGAGGCGAGGTCTACCTCTTCGAAGCCCGC
>CAZDMB010000112.1:5628-8756 GCA_964506175.1 uncultured Planctomycetales bacterium
CGCCCCTACCTGCAGCCGAGCACCTTGGAGCTCTCGGCCATCGCCGGCGGCACGCTCTCGCTGGCCGTCGACTTTCCCGACACCGAGGCCGGCAAGGCCTATCAGGTGCTGGCATCCACCGGCGCCCGCGGCGGCTTCCGCCACGGCGGCCTGGAAATCCCGCTGGTCCCCAACGCATTCTTTCACAGTTTCCTGCACGACACGCCCGCGGCCTTCGCCGGCGCTTCCGGCACCCTCGACGCCGCCGGCGATGCCAGCGCCACGCTCACGCTCGCGCCCGGCGCCCTCGCGGCCTGGGTCGGCCGCAGCCTGAAGCTCGCCGCGGTCAGTCTGGACGCCAATCGCCAGCCGTCGGTGGTTTCATGGGCGCGCGCCATCCACATCCTTCCCTAGCGCCGTCGACGAGGCTGGCGGCGCCAGTCCCGGCTCGTGGCGCAGAATGGCTGCGCGAAATTCATCCGGCATCGGCGCGGCGCGGCGGCGGGCTTGGTCCCAGATCACCAGCACGGCCTCCGCCTCCAGCCAGACCGCGCCGGCGGCGTCGCGGATGCGGTAGGCCTGGGTGAAAGACTTCAGACCCAGCGCGGTCGTGGCGAGTTCGAGCTCGATCTCCGCGCCGCCGCGCCCGGGCGCGACGAAGCGCAGATTGGCGGCCGCCAGCACGAAACCGAAGCCGCTGAACCCGCTCAAGAGGCCGAGGCATTCGCACCAGCGGTAGCGGCCCTCTTCCAGCAAGGTCAGGTAGACCGCGTTGTTGAGCACGCCCATGCGGTCGTCGTCCGACCAGCGCGTCCGCAGCGGGAAGCGGAAGCGCATGGCTTCCGGCGGAGGAACGCGCGGCGCCTGCATGGCGGCCGTAGGATACGCCGAGCCATGCAATCCCGGGTGCTCGGAGTGGATCACATCGCGGTGGTGGTGTCCGATCTGGACGAAGCCGTGCGCCTCTGGCGCGACGTGCTCGGCCTACGCGCCGGCGGGCGCGAGGTGGTCGCCGACCAGGGGGTGGAGGTGCAGATGATGTACGCCGGCGACACGCGCATCGAGCTGGTGCGCCCGCTGCGTCCGGACGCCCCGGCGGCGCGCTTCCTCGCCAAGCGCGGACCCGGCCTCCATCATCTGGCGCTGGCGGTCGCGGACTGCGGCCAATCCTTGGCTGAGGCCGGCGCCCGCGGCGCGCGCCTGGTGGACGAGCAGCCGCGCGCCGGCGCGCATGGCACGCGCATCGCCTTTCTCCACCCGGCGAGCACCGGCGGCGTGCTGACCGAATTCGTCGCCGGCGGCGGCGGCCCGTGGTTGCGGGAGCAGGACGAGGAGGTCCCCGCCGAATGAGCGGCTCCCCGCAGGAGCGCCTCGCCGCGTTGCGCGCCGAGTCGCGCGCCGGCGGCGGCGCCGAACGCGTGGCGGCGCAGCATGCCAAAGGCAAGTTGACGGCGCGCGAGCGCCTCGACCTGCTGCTGGATCAGGGCTCCTTCGAGGAGCTCGACGCCTTCGTGCGGCACCGCTCCGCCAACTTCGGCCTCGACAAGCAGCGTCCGCTCGGCGATGGCGTCGTCACGGGAACCGGCGCGATCGGCGGCCGGCCGGTGGCGGTGTTCAGCCAAGATTTCACCGTGTTCGGCGGCAGCCTCTCGGAGGAGCACGCCGCCAAGATCTGCAAGGTGATGGACTTGGCGATGAAGGTCGGCATCCCGGTGATCGGGCTGAACGACTCCGGCGGGGCCCGCATCCAGGAAGGCGTGGTATCGCTCGCCGGCTATTCATCCCTGTTCTTGCGCAACACCTTGGCCAGCGGCGTGGTGCCGCAGATCAGCGCGATTCTCGGACCGTGCGCCGGCGGCGCGGTGTACTCGCCCGCCTTGACGGACTTCATCTTCATGGTGGCCGGCACCTCCTACATGCACATCACCGGTCCCGACGTCGTCAAGACCGTGACCCATGAGGAGGTGACCAGCGAGGACCTCGGCGGCGCCGCGGTGCACGCCGAGAAAAGCGGCGTCAGCCACTTCACCGCCGCGGACGACGCCGAATGCTTGGCGCAGATCCGCCGGCTGCTCGCCTTCCTGCCGGCCAACAACGCCGAGGATCCGCCGCGCCTCCCGTGCGCCGATCCGGTGGACCGCCGCGCGCCGGAACTGGACGCGCTGGTCCCGGCGGCGCCCCATCAGCCCTACGACGTCAAGCGGGTGCTGCGCGCGGTGGTGGACGAGGGCGATTTCCTCGAGGTGCACGCCGCCTTCGCGCGCAACATCGTCGTCGGTTTCGCGCGCCTCGGCGGGCGTCCGGTGGGGGTGGTCGCCAACCAACCGGCAGTGCTTGCCGGCGTGCTCGACATCGACGCCAGCGAGAAAGCGGCGCGCTTCGTCCGCTTCTGCGACTGCTTCAACCTGCCGATCGTCACCTTCGAGGACGTGCCCGGCTTCATGCCCGGCGTCGCCCAGGAGCACGGCGGCATCATCCGGCGCGGCGCCAAGCTGTTGTACGCCTACTGCGAGGCCACCGTGCCGAAATTGACCGTGGTCACGCGCAAGGCCTACGGCGGCGCCTATTGCGTGCTCTCCTCGAAGCCGACCCGCGGCGACTGGAACGTCGCCTGGCCGGCGGCGGAAATCGCCGTGATGGGCGCGGAAGGCGCGGCCAAGATCATTTTCCGCCGCGAGATCGCCGGCGCGCCGGATCCGGCGGCGAAGGAACAAGAGCTGATCGCGCACTACCGCGAGAAATTCGCCAATCCTTACCAAGCCGCGGAGCACGGCCTGATCGACGACGTCATCCGGCCGAGCGAGACGCGGCCGCGCCTGATCCGCGCCCTCGAGCTGCTCGGCACCAAGCGCGCGCAGAATCCGCCGAAGAAGCACGGCTCGATCCCGCTCTGAGGACGTGCGCGACGCCCCGCCCTTCCGCCGGCTGCTGATCGCCAACCGCGGCGAGATCGCGGTGCGCATCCAGCGCAGCTGCCGCGATCTCGGCATCGAGACCGTGGCGGTCTATTCCGACGCCGACCGCAACGCGCTCCACGTCCGCTTCGCCCACGAGGCCGTCGGTCTGGGCGGCAACACCGCCGCCGAGTCCTACCTCCGGCCGGAAAAAATCATCGCCGCGGCGCAGCGCGCCGGCGCCGAAGCCATCCA
>CAZDMB010000113.1:0-8519 GCA_964506175.1 uncultured Planctomycetales bacterium
GCGAGGAGGGCCGCATGCGCGGCTTGGCTCCGGCCGATCTCGTGGCGCAGCCGCATTGCCTTGGCGCGCTCCTTGGCGGCGGCGCGACCCGGCGAGGGCCGCCTCTTCGTGCTCGACGAGCCTTGTCTCGGTCTGCCCCATCCCGAAGCGCAGCGCGTCGCGGATTTGCTGCATGCCTTGGCCGCACAGGGCCACAGTTTCTGGGTGGTCGAGCATCACGAGGTGTTCCTGCGCCAGGCCGACTGGTTGGTGGAGATCGGTCCCGGCGCCGGCGCGGCGGGCGGGCGGCTCCTGTTCGCCGGCCCGCCCGCCGAATTGGCAGGCCGCGAGACGCCGCCGGCGCAGTGGTGGCAGGCGCGCGCGCGCGGCGGCCGCGCGCCGCGGGTGGCGCGCGTCGAGCAGCCGCGCGCGCAGGCCCTGCCGGGAGGTTTCAGCGGGACGGGCCGCGCCGCGATGGAAAGCGACCTGCGGCGCGAACTGGCGCTACGCTCCCCGCTCACCGCCGATGCCGCGCCCGAGGCGGAGGACGCGGCGGTCGCAGCTTCGTTCCCGGTGGCTTGGCCGGTGGCGCCCGCCGCGCGCATCCGGATGGACGAGGCCTTGGGACTCGCTTCCCTGCTGCCCGGGCTGCGCCGCCGCGGCGTCGCGCGCTGCAGCGCCTGCGGCGGGGGCGGACCCTTCATCGGACTCGCGGAACAGTGCGCCGCGCACGCCGCCCAGCCATGGGTGTTCGCGGCTCCGCTTCCAGACGTACTCTTGGCGCGCCCTGAACTGGCGCAGTGGCTGCAAGCGGCCGGGTTCCGGCGGCTGGTGCGCAACGGCGAGGTAGTGCGCGGCGGACGCGACGCTCCGCTCGCGCTCCGAGCCGGCGATGCCGTGTGGCTGGATCGTCTGCACCCGGGCGCCGATGCGGACGCCGATGGCCGAATTCGGGACCTGGAACATCACCTGCGCGCCCTCGGGGCAGCGTCCTTGCGGGCTTACGCGGCGGACGCACTCGGGGCGCCGGCGTGGGAATACCGGCCCGGCGCCTGTCGAGACTGCGGGCGCATCGGCGCCGGCACCGCCGCCCACCTCGGCGGATGGAATCTGGAGACCTTGGCCGAGCGTCGGCTCGAGGACGTGCTGCAGCACTGCGTCCGGCATGCGCCGGAACTCGGCGCCTGGGCGTGCGCGCTCGCGTTGTTGGAGGGATCCTCGCTGTTAGGGCGCGCTTGTGGCGCGCCGCTGTCGACGCTCACTGAACTCGAGCAAGGTGTCGCCCGCCTCGTCGGCTGGATCCTGTTTCCGCCGGCCGGTGCGACGCTCCTGCTGGACCAGCCGCTCGCGGGTTTGCCCATGGCCTTGGCGCGTCGCCTCGCCGCGGCCCTGCTCGCGCCCAACGCCGGCGCCGCCTTTCACTTCACCGATGCCGAGGAATACGCCGCGTCGCCGGTCCGGCGGCGGCGGGTCGCGGCGCCGGTCCGCCGGCCGCAGCCCTTCGACCTGGCCTTCGATTTCGACGCGTGGTGCGCGCCGCCGCGGGCGAGCGCCGCAGGTCGCTTGCGCGAGGGCCTCGGCCTCGCGGTGTCGCTGCGCGAGCACTACCTGCGCACGGAAGGCGCGCGCGCGCGCGGCATGACCGCGACCGACCTCGATCCGGCGCGCTCGCCCTGGCGTTGCGGCGACTGCGGTGGCAGCGGCGAGGAGCGCACGCACCCGGCGCTATGGACGCCGTGCCGCGTCTGCCGCGGCTCCGGCCTCGAGGGCGCGGCGGGCGTGGCGGAGGATCGCGGCCTGCGCTGGACCGATCTGGCGCGCGCGCCGTTGCGCACCCTGGCGGCGCACTTCACCGAGACCCCCGCCATCGGGCGGGTCTTGGCGGCGGCGACGCTTGCCGGCATGGGGGACTGCGCCCTCGACGCGCCCTGGCGCGTGCTGCCGCTCGCCGCCCGCAGCTTGGCGCCGCTGGCCGCCCTAGCCGGGAAGGAGGAGGGGCCGGAGGACCTGCGGATCGGACTGGCCGTCGCGGGTCTGAATGCCTTGGAAGCACGTGGATTGTCCTCTACAATCGAAGGTTTAGCGAGCCGCGCCGGGGCGCCCGAATGGCGAGATCAGCACCCCGCTCTCCTCGCCGCATCGTGAGCGACACGCCTCGTCCCCTCATCCTCCAGAGCGATCTCACCATCGTCCTCGAGACGGCCCACCCGGCCTTCGAGGAGATGCGGGACGGCCTGCTGCCCTTCGCCGAGTTGGTGAAGTCGCCGGAGTATCTGCACACCTACCGCATCACGCCCGTCTCGGTGTGGAACGCGGCTTCCACCGGCCTGACCGCGGCTCGCATCCTGGGTTTTCTCGAGGCGAACGCGCGCTACGGCGTCCCGCCCAACTTCGTCGCCGAATTGCGGTCGTGGTTCGCGCGCTGCGGCACCTTCTTCCTGCGCGCGGATGGCGCGCGCTTGCGCCTGGATTGCTCCGAGGCGCGCATCCTGCGCGAACTCCTGCATGACCCGGAATTCGCCGGACATCTGCTCGAGGTCGACCGCGCCGCCGGCCGCGCCTGGCTGGAACCCGCCCGCCGCGGCGCGGTCAAGCACCGTCTCGTGCGCCTGGGATATCCGGTGCAGGACGAAGCGGGCTACGTGGACGGCAAACCGCTCGAGGTGCGCGTGCGCGGCAACACCAAGCGCGGCGAGGAGTTCGCCCTGCGGCCCTATCAGCAGGCGGCGGTGGCCGCTTTCCATCGCGCGGGCACCGCCAGCGGCGGCAACGGCGTGATCGTGCTGCCCTGCGGGGCCGGCAAGACCGTCGTCGGCATGGCCGCGATGGAGGCGGTCGGCGCCCACACCCTGATTCTCGCTCCCAACACGGTGGCTCTGCGCCAGTGGCGGGAAGAACTGTTGGACAAGACGGATCTGAGCGAGGCGCAGATCGGCGAGTACTCCGGCGAAGTGAAGGAGATCCGCCCGGTGACCCTCACCACGTACCAGATCCTGACCTACCGGCGCAGCAAGGACGGCGGCTTCGTGCACTTCGACCTCTTCTCGCGCGGGGATTGGGGCTTGATCATCTACGACGAGGTGCATCTGTTGCCGGCGCCGGTGTTCCGCGCGACGGCGGAGATCCAGGCGCGGCGCCGTCTCGGCCTGACCGCCACCCTGGTGCGCGAGGATGGCAAGGAGGACGAGGTCTTCTGCCTCGTCGGCCCGAAACGCTATGACGCGCCCTGGAAGGATCTGGAGCGGCGCGGTTTCATCGCCGCCGTGCGTTGCGTCGAGGTGCGCCTCGGCCTGGACGAAGAGTTGCGCCTCGAGTACCTGGCGGCGCCGCGCCGCCAGCAGGCGCGTTTGGCGGCGGAAAATCCGGCCAAACTGGAGTTGCTCCAGCGCCTGCTCGATCGCCATGCCGGCGAACGCGTCCTCATCATCGGCCAGTACCTCGCGCAGCTCGAGGCCATCCGCGAGCGCCTGCGCGTGCCCCTGATCCATGGGCGCATGCCCAATGCCGAGCGCGAGAAACTGTACGCGGCATTCCGCCGGGGCGAGGTTCCCGTCCTGCTCGTCAGCAAGGTGGGCAATTTCGCGATCGACCTGCCGGACGCCAACGTGGCGATCCAAGTCAGCGGCACCTTCGGCTCGCGCCAGGAAGAAGCGCAGCGCCTGGGACGCATCTTGCGCCCCAAACGCGACGGTCGCGGCGCCACCTTCTACTCCCTCGTCTCGGAGGCGACTTTGGATCAGGACTACGCGGAGAATCGACAGCGCTTCCTCACGGAGCAGGGCTATCGCTACGCCATCATGCCGGCGGAAGCGCTCGCGGCGGAGGCCGCGCCGGGATCCTGACATGGTGAAAGTCCATCTCGCGCGCGCTCTGGCCACGCGTTCCGACAGCGAATTGGTGGATCTGCACGATCGCTGGCTCGGCGGCGATCCGCCGGCGCGCCGGTCGGAGCTGGTGCTGGCGCTGCGCGCGCGCATGCGCGACCCGCGCCGCGTGGCGGAGCGCGCCGCCGCTCTGCCGCGCGAGCTCGCCGCGCTGTTCCGCATGCTCGCGGCGGAGCCCGGCCGGGCGCTGCCGTTCGAGCGCGTGCGCCGCGAGGCCGAGAGCAGCGGCCTGCACACCGCGCGGCTGCGCGAAGCCCTGGCCGAGCTCGTGGCCGCCGGCTTCGTGGCGGAGATTCCCGCGGCGCGGCGCGGCGGCGCGCACGGCACCGGGGCGTCGTGGGGCGTGCCGGAAGAACTGGCCATCGCCCTCGACGAGCGCCTCGCCGTCGCCGGCGGCCCCGGCGCGCTGCTGACCTTGAGCGGCTGGCTGGAGTACCGGCTGCGCCAGCGCGAGGCCGTCGCCGCCGCGGGCGAGCAGGCGCGCCGCATGTACCTGTTGCTGGCCAATGAGCCCGCTCTGCGCGCGCGCGTGGACGGTCTCGCCCCGGAGATCCGCAAGTTCTTCGACCTCGCGGCCGTGCGCCATGGCGGCATCGTCCCGGCCGAGCAGGTGCCGGCCTTGGCGCAGGGAATGGGCGCGGGCCGCATCGGCCAGGCGCTGGAAGCGGCTTCGCTCGGCACCCTCTGCGACCTCGACCTCGAGCCCTACGGCCTGCGCCAACGCGGCGACGTCGTCGTGCTCTTTCACGAGGCCGTGCTCGCGCATCTACGGCGCGCCGCGGCCGAGTCGCCGGCGCAGCCGGCCAGCGTCGCCTCCATCGGCACCGATTTCGTCTCCAACTTCGCGCGCTTCGCTTCCTTCGTCGAGGGCGACACCGTGCGCTTCACCGTGCGCGGCACGATCTTCAAGAGCACCGGCAAGCGCATGGCCGAGAGCCTCCTGCCCAATCCGGGCCGCGAGTTCCGCCGCCTCGAGATCCTGGAGCTCGAATATCGCTTCGCGCTCGAAGCCGGCATGATCGAGCGCACGGGCGAGCGCAGTTTCCGCCTGACGCCGCAGGGGCACGCCTTCATGCGCAAGCCGCTGCGCGATCAGCAGCGGCTGATGCTCGACTGGCTGACCGAGGATCGGCGCCTGCCGGGAGACCTCGGCCACCAATTGCCGCTGCGCCGCGGCGTGATGCGCTGGCTCAAGCGCCTCGAGCCGGGCGCCTGGTACGACGCCATGTTCCTGCCCTTCGTGGCGCGCAATCACTATCTGGCGACCTTGCCCGACCTGGGATCGGCGGCGCGCGAGTCCGCCTCCTTTCCGTCGCGCAGTTCCGCCGACGTCCAGAGCCTGTCCTGGAACCTGTTCCTCTGGATTCGGAAGTACCTCTACCTGCTGGGCATCGTGGACATGGGCTACGACGCCAGCGGCCGCGCCATGGCGCTGCGCCTGACGCCGCTCGGCGCGGAACTGCTGGGCATGCTTCCGGGGCGGTCGCTGGAAGCCGGCGGTCATCTGGTGGTCAATCCCGATTTCGAAGTGGTGCTGTTCCCGGACGAGCGCAGCCACGAACTCATCTTCCAGCTCGACCGCTTCTGCGAGCGCGAGCACAAGGACACGCTGTACCGCTATCGCATCACCCCGGGGGCGCTGCACCGCGCGCTCGGCCAGGGCATGACCCTCGACGAGATTCTGGAGTTGCTGCGGCGCCGGAGCCGCACGCCGCTGCCGCAGAACGTGGCCTATTCGCTGGAATCCTGGGCGCGCAAGAGCGGCCTGGTGACCGTGCACCGGGACGGCCGCCTGTCCTGCGAGCTGGTCGAGATCGTGGATCGCCTGGCGGCGCACCCGGATCTGCGCCGCGCCGGCGCCGAGCGCACCGCGCCGGACAGTCTGCAACTGCGCCGTCCGCTCGAACGCGAAGACCTCGCCGCCATCGCGCTGGAGCTGGGCGTCGGCATGCGTTTTCACGACGCCGCGTGAAGCCGCCGCGCGGCATCTGGTGCGTGCTCGACGCCGCGACGGCGGCGGACCTCCCGCTCCTCGGCATCGCAGCGCTCGCCGCCGGTGCGGCGGCGCTGACCCTGCGGCGACCGGCCGCCACCGCCGGCGCCGCCGTGTCCGCGTGGTCCGATGCGCGCCTCGCCGGCGCGTGGCGCGCGGTGCACGGCCACGGCGACTGGGCGGCGGCCAGCGGCGCCGCGGCGGTGATCGCGGGCGCGGCCAGCCTGAGCGTCGCCGACTATCGCCGCGCCTTCCCCGGCCTGCTCGTCGGCGCCTCCGTGCACGACGCGGAGGAAATTGCCCGCGCCGTGGATGCGGGCGCGCACTTCCTGGTCTACGGCCCGGTGTGGGAGACGCCGTCGAAGCGCGGTGTGCTGCCGCCGCGCGGACTCGACGGCTTGGCGGCGGCCGCCGCCGGACGCGTGCCGGTGATCGCGATCGGCGGCATCCAGTCGGCGGCGCAGGTGGGCGCGGCCTTCGCCGCCGGAGCGCACGCCTGCGCGGTGGCGCGCGCCGCGCGGAGTTCCAGCCTGCTCGGCGAGTTGGTATTGGCCGCCCGCTAGGGCGCGGTCGGCCAGAGGATCGGCGTCGTCCAACGCCGCGCGGCGTGCGCCAGATCCACCTCGGCGCCATCCGGGCCCGTCGTCAGCACGACCGGATAGGGGGAGTTCTGGCCGCCGGCCAGCACCACGGCGTAGCTGCGGCCCCAGGGATCGGGAGCCAGCCAGCCGGCGTCGGGCAAGATCTTCGCGAGCGGCGTGCCCCCGGCGGAGTTGATGCCCGGCGTGCCCGAACCCGGGCCGACGAGGGGAAAACGCCAGGCGCGCGGATTTTCGCCGCGTTGCGCCGCGCGCTGCATGGCCAGCGTCACGTGTCCTGCGATCGCCTGGAGCGTGTCCGCCGCGTAGCGTTCGCGCGCGGCTTCGATCTCGGAGCGCACCGAACCTACAATCAAGGCCGACAGCGCGGAGGTGGCCAGCACCAGCCAGATCACCTCGCGCCAGCGCATGCGCCGCCGCTCTCGCCGCCAATCCGGGTTCGCGTCCGCTTCTTTCATGGTGGGCCATCAGCCGCCCGCGGGTAGCGAGGAGGCGCTTCACACCATCTTCCGCTCCGCCTGGCGGAAAGAAAAGGGGCGATCGGGACCCGGCGATGACTGCGCGCTTCTCCTGCCGCCGTCTGGCCGCGGTTTGGTCTGGACGACGGATCAGTTGGCCCTGGGAGTGCATGCGCGCGCCGACACTCCGCCGCAGGCCTTGGCGCGCAAACTGCTGCGCCGCAGCCTCTCGGATCTCGCGGCGGCCGGGGCGCGGCCTTGGGCGGCGCTGTGGACGCTGGCGATGCCGGCGCGCACCTCGCCGGCGGTTCTCGGCCGTCTGGCGCGCGCATTCCTCGCCGAGGCCCGCCGCTTTGCCTTGCCGGTGGTCGGCGGTGACTGCACGACGGCGCGCGCCGCGGTGTTCAGTTGCTCCTTGCTCGGCCTGGCGCCGCGCGGCGGGCCGCGGCGGCGCGGCGGCGCGCGGCCGGGCGATGAGTTGTGGGTGACCGGTCGCTTGGGCGACGCCGTGCGCAGCGGCCGTCACCTGCGGCCCGTGCCGCGCCTGCTCGAGGGCGAGCGCTTGGCGACGCGCTACCGTGCGCACGCGATGATGGACCTGAGCGACGGCTTGGCGCGCGACCTGCCGCGGCTGCTGACGCGCAGCGGCGTCGGCGCCGAAGTGGCGCTCGAGGCCCTGCCGCTCGCGCCCGGTCTCCGGCCGCGGCGCGCGGCGCCGCGCAGGATCCGCTGCTGCGAGCGTGCCGCTTCACGCGCATCGGCCGCGTGCTCTCGGGGCGTCGTCTCGCGTGGTTGTCCGCCGGCCGACCGGTGCAGCCCGCGGCCCGCGGCTACGAACACCAATGGGGGAGAGCGACTCGCTGACTTGGCGCAGCCGCAGCCCGGCGGCGACGGAGCGCCTCGGACGGCTGCTCGGCGCCCAGTTGCAAGGGGGCGACTGCGTGGCCCTCATCGGCGAGTTGGGGGCGGGCAAGACCGCCTTCGCCCGCGGCGTCGGCCAAGGTCTCGGGGTGGTCGCCGCCGTGCGTTCCCCCTCCTACCTCCTGTGCTGCGACTACCCGGGACGCATCCCCTTGCTGCACCTGGACGCCTACTTCAGCGCGCGCCTGGAAGCCCTGCTGGCCGATGGTCTTGCCAGCCGCTTCACTGCGGCCAGCGTCGTCCTGGTGGAATGGGCGGACCGTCTGGAGCCCTGGTGGCCGCAGGATCGGCTGGAGATCCGGATCGAGCCCGGGGCGGAGGAGGAGGAGCGCCTGTTGCGGGCGCGGGCCCGCGGCCCGCGCGCGGCGGCCCTGCTGCAGGCCTGGCAGGCGGCGGACGGCGCCTCCGCGGCGGAGGGAGAGGCCGCGAGTGAACCGCCGGGGGCCGGCGCGCGTTGACCTCCATGGATCGCCCTCCGGAGCCGGACGACCTGCTCGCTCTGCACCGGGCCGGAGATCCCGACGCTTTCGACCGTCTGGTGGAGGACATGGCCCCGCGCCTCAAGGGCTTCTTCCTGCGCCAGGGCGCCGAGGCCTCGCTCGCCGAAGATCTCGCCCAGAACGTGTTCGTGCGCGTGCTCCAGAGCCTCCATCGATACCGGCCGAGCAGCCAGGTGGAGGCCTAC
>CAZDMB010000114.1:0-1780 GCA_964506175.1 uncultured Planctomycetales bacterium
GGCGGCTCGCCGGGCGCGCCGCGCCCGGGCGCGGCGGCGGCGCCCGCCACCACCGGCATCGCGGCCGATCCGCCGCCCGGCCCGCCGAGGAAGAGCGTGATCGCCGCGCCCACGCTGAGCAGCAGGACGAGCAGGAGCGCGACGCGCTTCACGACTCCAGGATAGCGCCCACGGCGCTTGCGTAGGATGCGAGCCGTCGCAGCCGAGATGCCCGCACACGACCCGCGCCCGCCGCTCGAGGCGCTTCTGCGCCGCCGCATCCTGGTGATGGACGGCGCCACCGGCACGCAAATCCAAGCCTTCGGCCTGACCGAGGCCGATTACCGCGGGCCGCGCTTCGCCGACTGGCCGCGGCCTCTGAAGGGCAATCACGATCTTTTGTGCCTGACCCGGCCGGAGGTGGTGGCGCAGGTCCATCGCGCCTACCTCGACGCCGGCGCGGATCTGATCGAGACCAACACCTTCAGCGCCCAGGCGATCTCGCAGGCCGACTACGGCACGGAGGCGCTGGCGCGCGAGATCAATGCGGCGGCGGCGCGCATCGCCCGCGCCGAGGCCGACGCCTGCACCGCGCGCGATCCGCAGCGGCCGCGCTACGTCGCCGGCGCGATCGGTCCGACCAACCGCACGGCTTCGATGTCCCAGCGGGTGGAGGATCCGGGCGCGCGCGCCACGGATTTCGACGCCCTGCGTCTGGCGTACGGCGAGCAGGCGCGCGGCCTGCTCGACGGCGGCGCCGATCTGCTGCTGATCGAGACCGTCTTCGACACCCTCAACGCCAAGGCCGCGCTCTTCGCCATCGAGGAGGAGTTCGCACGTCGCGGCGCGCGCACGCCGGTCGCGGTGAGCGCCACCATCACCGACCGCGCGGGCCGCACCCTGTCCGGGCAGACGGTCGAGGCCTTCTGGACTTCGGTGCGCCACGCCCACCCGCTGCTGGTCGGGCTCAACTGCGCGCTGGGTCCGCGCGAGATGCGCGAGCACCTGGAAGCCCTGCACCGCGCCAGCGACTGCTTCGTCCTGTGCTATCCGAACGCCGGCTTGCCCAACGAGATGGGCGGCTACGATCTCGGGCCGGAAGAGTTCGCCCGCTTGGTGCGCGAATTCGCGGATGCCGGCTTCGTCAATCTCGTCGGCGGCTGCTGCGGCACCACGCCGGCGCACGTTGCCGCGGTGGCCGCGGCGCTGGCTGGCGCGGCGCCGCGCGCGGCGGTGGCTCGCCGGCCGGCGCGGGCGCGGTTCGCCGGGCTGGAGGAACTGGAGGTCCGGCCGGATTCCAACCTCGTCAACGTCGGCGAACGCTGCAACGTGGCCGGCTCGCGCCGCTTCGCTCGCCTGATCCGCGACGGCGATTTCGAAGCCGCGCTCGGCGTGGCGCGCGCGCAGGTGGAGGACGGCGCGCAGATGCTCGACGTCTGCTTCGACGAGGCGCTGCTCGATGCGCCCGGATCGATGCGACGCTTTCTGCGCCTGCTGACCTCCGATCCCGAGGTGGCGCGTCTGCCGCTCGTGCTCGACTCCTCGCGCTTCGAGGCGATCGAAGCCGGCCTCAAGGAAGCGCAAGGGCGCTCGCTCGTCAATTCCATTTCCCTGAAGGAAGGCGAGGACGAATTCCGCCGCCTGGCGCGGCGCGTGCGACTGTACGGCGCCGCCGCGATCGTCATGGCCTTCGACGAGCGGGGCCAGGCCGACACCACCGAGCGGCGCATCGCCATCGCCGAACGCGCTCGCCGCATCCTGCACGAGGAGGGCTACGCCGACGAGGACATCGTCTTCGACC
>CAZDMB010000114.1:1790-8464 GCA_964506175.1 uncultured Planctomycetales bacterium
GAGGCCCTCGCCGCGCTGAAGCAGCGCTATCCCGGCTGCTCTTTCAGCGGCGGCATCAGCAATCTGTCTTTCGCCTTCCGCGGCGCCGAAGGCGTGCGGCGCGCCTTGCACAGCGTCTTCTTGTATCACGCGGTGCGCGCGGGCCTCACCCTCGGCATCGTCCACGCCGGGCAGCTGGATTTCTACGCCGATCTCGAACCCGGCCTGCGCGCCCTGTGCGAGGACGTCGTCCTCAATCGCCGGCCGGGCGCGGCGGAGGAGCTGCTGCGCGTCGCCCAAGCCGAAATGGCGGCCGCCGCCGGCGGCGCGCCGGCCGGACGCGCCGCCGCCGCGCCGGAGTGGCGCGCTGCCGCCGTGGACGAGCGGCTCAAGCACGCGCTCATTCACGGCGAAGACGCCTACCTCGAGACCGATCTGGCGGACGCCCTGCAGGCGCGCGGCGCCGCGTTGGCGGTGATCGAGGGGCCGCTGATGGCGGGCATGGACGAGGTCGGCGTCCTGTTCGGCAGCGGCCGCATGTTCCTGCCGCAGGTGGTGCGCTCGGCGCGCGTGATGAAGAAGGCCGTGGCTTGGCTGGAGCCGCACTTGCGCGGCGCCGGCGGCCGGGCGCCGCAGGCGCGAGGCAAGATCGTCATGGCGACCGTCAAGGGAGACGTGCACGACATCGGCCAGAACATCGTGGGCGTGATCCTCGGCTGCAATGGCTACGCGGTCACCGACCTGGGAGTGATGGTGCCCGCGCCGGAGATCCTGCGGGCCGCGCGCGAGCATGGCGCGGACCTGGTGGGGCTCTCCGGCCTGATCACGCCCTCGCTGGAGGAGATGGTGCACGTCGCGGCGGAGTTGGAGCGCACCGGTCTCGACCTGCCCTTGCTGATCGGCGGCGCCACGACCAGCGCGCTGCACACCGCCGTGAAGATCGCGCCGGCGCGCCGCGCGCCGGTGGTCCACGTGCTGGACGCCTCGCGCGCCGTCGGCGTGGTGGCTGAATTGCTCGACCCGGCGCGGCGCGCGGCGTTCGCCGCGGCCAACGCCGACAAGCAGGGCGAATTGCGCCATGCGCGCGAGGCGCGGGCGCAGGATCGCGAGTTGCTGCCGCTGGCCACTGCGCGCGCGCGCGCCCTCCGGCTCGATTTCGCGCCGGCGGAGACGCGGCCGGTGCCGACGTTCCTCGGAGCCCGCGCCGTGCGCGATTGGCCGCTCGAGGACCTGCTGGAGCGCGTGGACTGGACGCCCTTCTTCGCCGCCTGGGAATTGAAGGGCTCCTATCCGGCGATCCTGGACGACCCGCAGGCGGGCGCGCAAGCCCGGCGCCTGCACGGCGAAGCCCGCGAAATCCTGGAGGAGATGGTGCGCGGCAAGGCGCTGCAGGCGCACGCCGCCTTCGGCTTCTTCCGCGCGGCGGCGGAGGGCGACGACCTCGTGCTGGATGATCCGGCGCGCCCGTCGCGGACCCTCGCGCGCCTGCCGATGCTGCGGCAGCAGCGCGCCGGCCGCGAGGGCGCCGCGAACCTTTCGCTCGCCGACTTCATCGCGCCGCGAGCGAGCGGTCTGACGGACCACCTCGGCGCCTTCGTCGTCACGGCGGGGCACGGCGCCGAGCGGATGGCGGCGCGCTTCCGCGCCGAGCAGGACGACTATCGCGCGATTCTCGTGCAAGCGCTGGCGGATCGTCTCGCCGAGGCGCTGGCCGAGCGCCTGCACGAGCGCGTGCGCCGGGAGTTCTGGGGCTACGCGCCGGCGGAAGATCTCACCGCGGCCGCCCTGGTGCGCGAGGAATACCGCGGCATCCGGCCCGCGCCCGGCTATCCCGCGTGTCCGAACCACGATCTCAAGGAGGACATTTTCCGCCTTCTCGACGCCGCCGCCGCCACCGGCGCGCGCCTCACGGATGCGTGGGCCATGACCCCGCCCGCCAGCGTGGCGGGCTTCTACTTCGCGCATCCGCAGGCGCGCTACTTCGGCATCGGACGCCTGGGGGAGGACCAGCTCGCGGATTACGCCGCGCGCCGCGGCATCACCGCGGCGGAGGCGCGCCGCCGCGCCGGCGCGGGCCTGGACTAGGCCCGGCTAGCGGCGCATGTTGGCGAGACGGTCCAGCGCCGCCTGAAACTTCGCCGCGTCCAGCTCGAGGGCGAAGGATTGCACTCCGCCAGCCGGAAGGATCGTGATCAGCGTATCCGACTGCTCGATCCACGCGGCATGCGTGACCCGGTTCGTGGTCGCGAGCACGATGATCAGCACACGGCAGAGGCCCGTCTGCGTGGCGTCGAACTCGACGACGCCGCTGGCGTCCACCTCCGTCTGCGGCGAATTCCAGTCACTCGCGGCTCCTGGCTCCGCCGCCTGCAGCCCCACCTGGAGGCGATGCCCCGCGGGCAAGCTCCAGGCTCCGGTCAGCGTGATGCGCACGCGCGGTCCGGGCTGCATGCGCACCTCCTGATCCTGTGTCACACGTGGGAGGCTCACCGTGAGGAAACCTTCGGCCACCACCAGAAAATCGGAGGCCGCGGCGCGCACCGGCACGCGCACCTCGCCTTGGTTGGCGTAGAACTCGTCCTCTCCGCCGTCTGCGCGCATCTCACGCACGCGGAAGTTCGGCACGGGTTCGCCGGCCGCGTTCACGGCGCGCAGGCGCAGGCTGCGGGTGAGGCCGCGCGCATCGAAAGGATGGAGGCGGGGATCGGCACAATCCTCCCCGGCCACGACCGACAGGCCGTCGAGCGTGGCGAAGACGTGGCTGGAGCCGAGCGGGAGCAGATCCAGGCGGCAGACGCCCGGCGCGACGCTCTCGAAAGCGAATCTGCCGTCGCCTTCGAGGATCACCGTCGCGCGCGGGCTCTGCGGATCTTCGGCGGCGCCCTGCGTGAGGGTCAGCATGTAATCCCCGGCGTTCTCCCCCGCGTCCAACTGCACCGTTCCGGCCACGCGGCCGGCGCGCTGCATCACCACCTGGACACCGGTCGCGCCGGGGACGGTTTCCACGCCCGCGCACCAGTAGAGCGGCAATGATCCCTCGAGGCGGATGCGTTCGCCCTGCACCGCGCCGTAGAGCGCAAAGGAGCCGTCCGGCAGGGAGGGCGAGCTCATCGAGCCGTCCCAGTTCCAGTAGAAGTTCTCCGCGTTGTAGAAGTATTGGGCGCTCGCCCGGATCGTCGCGCCCGCGAGCGGCGCGCCGGCGGCGTCCACGATGAAACCGGAGGCGAGCAGCGGCGGCTGGACCCGCGGCACGGTGCCCTGTTGGGTCGGCCCTGGCGGCAAGGTCCAGGACCGGTCCACGCGGGCGGCGGCGCCGGCGCGGCGGTCGCCGCCGGCGCGGAAAGTGAGCAGACGCTGCTCTTGCGCCGCCACCGCCGGTTCCTCGATCGCCAAGCGGAAACCGCCTTCCGCGTCGGTGCGCATGCGGGAGGATTGCGAGGAACTTCCGCCGCCGCTCCGCCGCTCCAGCTCGTAGCGCATGTTCTCGCGCCGGTACGGCGTGCCGTCCGCGTGGACGAGCCGGCCGACGAGGAAGGAGGCTCCCGCTTGCTCGCGGATTTCCACCGTCACGGTCGCGCCGTCGCGCTCCGGACCGCTGCACAGGGCTTCGCCGAGGGCGCTGCCGTCGCCGCGCAGGGCGCGCACGCGCAACGGTTGACCCAGGCCGACCGGGAGCAGCGTCGCCACGCCCGCGCGGACGGGCCCCGCCAGGCCCTGGGCGACCTCGCCGCCGCGGCGCTCCGGCGGCAGGCCGGGAGGCAGCGCCTGCACGAAGGCCGGCTCCAGCCACGGTCCACCGTCGAGCCCGAAGACCCGCACTTCCAAGGCGCCGTGGGGCGGCAGCACGAGATCGAGCGGCTGGGCGGGAGGATGCGCCGCGTCGAACTCCTGGCGCACCGGCTCCGCCAGCACTCCGCCCAGCGCGAGCGCGAAGGTTGCGCCAGCGGGCGCGTTCTTCGTCAACATGTCGAGCGGCTGAATCAACGCGAACCCGCGCTCATCCGTGCGCACGGCGATGGCGCCATCGTCGCGGCCTTCATGGATGAAGCGCAGTTGCACCGGGATGCCCGCCTGCGGGACGCCGGCTTGGTCGGTGACGCGCGCGGCGACCGCCGAGATTTCGGTGCATTCAATCACCATTCCGGCGCTCGTCGCGACGCGTTCCTCGAGCGTGCCGAACCAGCGCTCCTTGCGCGCGGCGAGCCAGACCCGCTCCTGCGGCAGGGGCAGGCGCACCCGGCCGTCGGCGTCCGTCCGGTAGCGCACCGCCAGCTTCTCGATCATCTCGAACAGGCTGAGCGCCTCCGCCATCACGCTTCGCATTCTCTGCTCGTCCACCGTGGCGAGGTCGAGGAAGAACACCTCGGCGAAGGGCAGCGGCGTTTGATCCTCCTTGCGCACCACGCTCACCGGGAAGCCCGCGTCCGCCGCCGCCGGGATGGCGTATCCGGCCGCGGCGGAGGCGGCTGCCGCGGCCGGCGCCTCGCTCCGCTCGAGAGCGTCGGACGTCGCGGCCGCAGCCGCGGCGGCCAAGGGAGTGGTCAGCGCGCCGGGGGCGGGGGGCGCGGGATCGGCCTCGCCGGTCGCCGTGTGGACCGTCGTCGGCGCCGCCGCGCCCGGCTGGAGCAGCAGCCATGCGCCCGCGCCCAGGGCGCCCAGCAGAATCAGCACGAGGCTCAGGCGTTGCATGAGGTTGCGCCGCGGCGCAACCCCATCCTAGTGACCGCTGTCCGCCTCCGGGGGCGGCCACGCGGCGGGATCGAGAGCCCAGGCGGGAATCACCGCGTCTTCGCTCTTCGCCCACTCGAGCAAGTACTCCCGCGTGCCGGCGGGCGTGGTGGCGCGCAGTCGCGCGCGCGCGGGGGTGCCGCGCAACTGGGAGAGACCGGCGCGTACGGCGGCCGGGAGATCCGGCAGCGCGGCCAAGGCGGCGGGCACCGGCGCATCACCGTCCAGTCCCTGCAGCGTGGCCCACGCCGTGCCGCCCAGCAGCAACTCCACCTGGTCCCCTGCGCGCTTCACTTCCACGGCTCCGGGCGGCGGGGCTTCGGCCAGGGTCGCTTGCAGGCGCGCGATCGTTTCCTCCAGTTTGGCTCCTGCCTGCGCGCGTTGTTCCGGGCTGAGCGCCGCCAATCGCCGCTGGAAGGACTCCAAACGGGCGCGCGCCTCCGCGAAGGCGGCCTCGACCGCGGCTCCGGACGCAAGCTGGCGACCGCGGCGCGGATCCAAGCGCTGCCCATCGCCGGCGGCGCCCGACAACCACCATTCCCCGGAGCCGATCAGCAGCGCGGCGTCGCCGGAGCTCCACAGTTGCCAGGCGGCGCTCGTCGTCGCGGGCGGCGCGCCGGGGATGCGGACGGTCTCGGTGCAGCGCACCGCGGACGTTCTTCCTGGGCGCATCGCGGCGGTCACGGGCCGCAGCTGCAGATCGAACCAGACGCGCACTTCGTCGTGCACCTTGACGAGGCCCAGAGTGCTGTGCGGTTCGATGCCGTGGTCGGTTTGCAGGAAGCGGAGTTCGCCGCGCGCGGTCAGGCGTCCGCCGGGCAAGCGCTCGATCTGCACCGGGAAGGTTCGCACCCGCTCGACCCCGCGGATGGTGAAGGCGCCCGTGGCCTCCAGCTCCGATCCACCGTCGGCCGCGAGGGCGCCGCTGAGAGCGTCGAGCCGGAAGACGATGCGCGGAAAGCGGTCCGCGGCCAGATCCTCGCGCATGTTGGCGTCGCGGTCCTCCTTGCCGGTCGACAGGTCGGCGACGAGGAAGGCGACTTCGCCGCCGCCGGTGGCGGCGAGACGGTCCAGGTCTGCGTGCAGGGTGGCGTTCAGGCGCCCGCACTCGCCGCTGAAGGCGTGCAAAGTGGAGTCGCCGTCGAAACCCGCGCGGCTGCCGTCGCCGGCCTCCCAGCGCTGATAAGGAAAGTGCGCCGGCTCCTGGCCGGCGGCCAACATCAGGGCGAGGAGAAGTCCGCTCATCTCCATGCGAGCAGCGCCATCTCGGCGGCGAGGCCGGGTCCGAAGGCGACCATCAAGGCATGGCCGCCCGTCCGCGGCGCGAGACCGAGGCGCTGCGCCTCGTCGGCCACGGAGAGGATGGAAGCCGAAGAAAGGTTCCCATGGAGACGCAAGGCCTCGCGCGAGGCGCGCAGCGCCTCCGGCGGAAGCTCGAAGATCTGTTCATAGACGTCGAGCACACGGCGACCGCCGGTGTGCACGAGGTGCAGGCCCACGTCTCCAAGGCCGAGGCCGAAGGCGGCGAGGAACTGCTCGACCACCGGCCGCAGGCCGCGCTCCAGCATCAGCGGCAGGGAGCGGTCGAGTTGGATGCGGAGGCCATGCGTGCCGACTTCGAAGCCCATCGCGTGGCGAGTGCCGGGGAACAGATGGCTGGCGGACGCCACCAAGCGCGGACCCGGGCCGCGCGGCCCGAGCACGGCCGCTGCCGCGCCATCGCCGAACAAGGCGCCGGCGACGAGATTGGCGCGCGCGCGATCGCCAGGAACGAAGGTGAGCGTGCACATCTCCATGCTCACCAGCAGCACGGTGCGATCCGGGGCGGCGAGGCGCGCGGCCAGGCCGAGGCCGAGGGCCCCGCCGGCGCATCCCGCCGCCGTCAGCGGCACGCGCAGGACATCCGGCCGCAACCCGAGGGTGTCGGCCAAGCTGGTGCTGAGCGCCGGAATGGCGAGGCCCGTGCA
>CAZDMB010000115.1:0-8453 GCA_964506175.1 uncultured Planctomycetales bacterium
GCCACGGAGGCGCCGCCCTCCACCACGCGCACCGCCGCGGACGGCAGCTTCACGCTCACGGACCTGGCGCCGCAGACCGGCGCGATTTCTTGCGAGGCGGGCTCCATCGCCACCTTGGTGGCGCCAGTGCAGATCGCCGCTGGGCGCGAGCAGGATCTTGGCGAACTGCGCGCCACGTCCTCCGGCGTCCTGATCGTTCGCGCGCGGTCACACGACGGCGCGCCGTTGGCAGGCGGCACCCTGCTGCTGCAACGGGACGAGGCCGGCCTCGGCCTCACCACCCGCCTGTTGGACGCGCAAGGGGTCGCGCGCGTGGATGCCTTGGCGAGCGGTGATTGGTGGGTCTCGGCAGTCGAGGGCGGCGGAATTTTCGGCCGCACCTCCCAGCGCCAGCGACTCTGGCTGCCACCGGGAGGCACGAAAGAAGTCGAGATTCGTTTGGATCCCCCGCGCTGAGCGCGCGGCGGCCGGTCGCTACAAGGTGATGGCGTTCGTGCGCGTGCACGAGGCCTGGTCCACGCCCTGCACGGTGATGCCGCAGACGCCGGCGGACGCGTTGAAGGTCGTGGACGCGGCGCCGAGGCCGTTCGCCGTGAGCACTCCCACCACGTTCGGCGCGGCGATGTTCACGCTGAGGCCGAGGCAGGGCAAGTTCGGGTTGGCCTGCGTGAAGGTTCCCGGGCCGCCCGCCAGGATCACCACCGGCCGGTTCGGCGTGCATTCCGCAAAACTCACCGTCATCAGGCCGGGGCAGCTTCCGGACTTGGTCAGAGTCGGGCCGGCAGGTCCGCCGGAGTCGAAGCCGACGTCGTCGATGCCGATGCCGTCGAGGTAGTTGTAGGCGAAGTCGTCCTTCTGCGCGAACATCAGATAGAACGGACCACGGGTGATCGCAGCGTAGCTCGACAGGTCGACGGTGTTGGCCTGCCAAGCGGCATACGCGGGGTTGTAGTCCCCCACCACGTGGTACCAGGAGCTTCCGTTCGCGGACAACCACACGCCATCGAAGTCGTCGTCCTCGTCGCCGAGATTGAGGCTGGCGAATCGCAGACTGAGGCTGGCATGCGCCGAGCCGTCGAAGCCGATCACCAGGGCATTGCTGACGTACCCGTAGTAGCCGGTGTTCGCCGGGTCGATCCCCATCTCGAGGCTGCGCACGCCGCTGTTGGCCGCCGTCGTGCCGCCGGCGATGGTGCACCATCCGGCCGCCGCCGGCAGGCCGCTGGCCGAGTCCACCGAAGTGGTCGCCATGTGCGGCGGCAGCACCCCGGCATAGGCCTCGAAGTCGTCGGTGACGCTCGGTTGGGAGAGCGCGCGGAACTGGGTTGGAAGCTGGACCGTCCAGTTCACCGGCGGCGGCAAGGGGTTGGCCGGGCTGTCGTCCACCAGGATCTCGTCGATCCACCACTCCTGGGCGTAGGTGCCGTAGAAGCGAAAGGCCAGCAGCACGCTCGGATTGCCGGCATAGGCGGTGATGTCCACCGTGGTCCAATCCGTCGTGTCCGCGAGGCGTGTGTCGGTCCAAACTTCGGTCCAGGTCTGGCCGTTGTCGATCGAGACCCAGAGATCGTTCTCGCCGTCGCCGTAGCTGTTCGGATTGTTGGCGAGCCATTGGGCCCAGTTGAGCTCGGAGTAGAAATGGACGTAGACCGAGCCGGCGGCGGCGAGGTTGAGCGTCGGGCTGATCAGGCGATCGTCCGTCGTTCCCGTGGAGGTGTATTCGTCCTCATGCCAAGCGCGCAGGTCGGCGGATTGGATCCAGCCCTGCGCGGCGCCGTTGAGTTTCTGCTGACTCCATCCGGGTCCCGGCACGCTGACGTCGTGGTTCTCGAACAGATAGGTCGTCTGCGCCGAGGCCGCAGCGGCGGCGCAGGCTAGGACGAGCGCGGTGAAGAGGAAATGTTTCATGCGGGCGACGGGGGTTGGCGGAACAACTCAGAGAACGACGGCATTGGTCGCCGTGCACGTGCTGAGGTCGACGGCCTGCACCGTGAGCCCGCAGCCAAAGACCGGCGCGAAGAAACTCGTGTGGGCTTGGCCGGAAGCATTGATCGGAAGCGTCCCGGCGATGACGGGAGCGCGAATGTCGATCGTCAAGCCGAGGCAAGGCTGGCTCGGATAATTCTGGGTGAAGGAGCCTGCAGGGCCATACAGCAGAATGACGGTCCCTCTGGGCGTCAGATGGTCCAGATCCAGTTGGATGATGCCCGGGCACGGGCCCGTTCGCGTCAGACTCGGCGGCGGCGGCGGTGGCGGGCCGCCCATGTCGAGTTCGAGGCTGTCCACGCCGATGCCGTCGGTGGTGGCGTAGGGGAAGTTGTCCTCCTGGGAGAACATGAGGTAGAAGGGCCCGTCCGTCAGGTCGCGGGTGCTGCGCAAGTCCAGGGAGGTCGGAGCCCACGCCGCCGGCAGACCGGTCCAACTCGTCAGCATGTGGTACCAGGCCGCGCCATCCACCGAAATCCACACGCCGTCGAAGGCCTGGTTCTCCTCGCCGAAATTGATCGCCCAGAAGCGCAGCGCCAGCAGGCCGGTGGTACCGGTGCCGTCCAGTCCGAGCACGAGCGCATTGCGGGCGTAGTGAAAGTTGGTGCTGCCGGGACGGATGCCCATCTCCAGGCAACGCACCCCCCCGGCGGCCGGATAGGTGGCGCCGGCGATGGAGCACCAGCCATCCGGGTCGCTCTGTCCGGTGGCCGCCACGACCGAAGTGAGCGCCATGTACGCCGGCGGAACGCCGGCCCAAGGTTCGAAATCCTCGTCAGCCGTGCCGCCGGCGCTGAGCGCGCGGAACGATGAAGGCAGATTGACGACCCAGTTCACTGGCGGCGGAGGCGGAGGCGGCGGCGCCACCGGATCGTCGTCCACCTGCACCCAGTCCACCCAGGTCTCGTGCGCGAAAGTGCCGTAGTAGCGGAAGGCGAATTCCACGCTGGCTTGACCGGCCACGTACGGCGACAAGTCCACGGTGAGGATGTCCGTGGAAGCGACGAGACGCGTGTCCGTCCAGGCTTCCGTCCAGGAGCCGCCAGCCACGCGCACGAACAGGTCGGTTTCGCCGTCGCCCGAGGAGCCGGGATGATTGGCGAGATAGTCCGCGTAGCGCAGTTCGCAGGAGAAGTGCGCGTACACCTGCGTAAAGCCCGACAGATCGAGCACCGGACTGATCAGCTCGTCGTCGCAAGCGCCCACGGCCGAACTCTCGTCCTGGTGCCAGGCGCGGCCGTCGCCCGATGGACGCCAACCGGCCGCGAGCGCATTGTGCTGCACCTGACTCCAGCCCGGCGGCGGGACTCCCAACTCGAAATTTTCCGCCAGCGCCACGCCTTGTGCGGTCAGCGGGGAAACCAGCAGGAGAGTGCCGGCGAGGGGCGAAAGGATGCGCATGGGGTGCGGGGGGGGGCGCGCGAGTCTGGGAAACTCCACGATACCCGACCGCAGCCGAGGCAAAGAAAATGCGCCCCAGCCGCAAGGCTGGGGCGCAGGTGCAACCCGCGAGGGTCGCGAGAAATCCCTAGAGCACCACGGTGTTCGTGGCCGTGCAGGTCGTGAGATCCACCACCTGAACGGTCAGGCCGCAAGCACCGCCCGGAGCGTTGAAGCTCAGGCTGGCTGCGCCCGCGCCGTCCGTCGACAGCACCGCGCCCACGCTGGGAACGGCGATGTCGATCGTCAGGCCAAGGCACGGCTTGCTGGGATTGTTCTGCGTGTAGCTGCCCCCGGGGCCGTACAGGACGGCGATCGAGGCGCTCGCAGTGCAGTTGCTCACGTCCAGGGTCACCGCGCCCGGGCAGGCGCCGGACTTGGCGAGGGCCGGACCGGCGCTGCCGCCGGCGTCCACGCTGATGTCGTCGATTCCGACACCGTCGAGGTTCGCGTACGGGAAGTTGTCTTCCTGGCCGAACATGAGGTAGAAGGGACCGGTCGTCAGATTGGCGACGCTGCGGGTGTCCACGATGACCGCGGTCCAGGCTTGCGGCAGCGGGCCCCAGCCCACCGTCGCGCCGTAGACTTGGTACCAAGTGGCGCCGTCCTGCGAGATCCAGACGCCGTCGAAGGCGTTCGTCTCTTCACCGTGATCGATCGCGTTGAAGCGGACTTCCGGAACGCCGGTCGTGCCGGTGCCGTCGAGACCGATCACCAACGCGTTGCGCACGTTGTGATAGTTCGTGCTGCCGGGCAGCAGACCCATCTCGAGGTTGCGCACGCCGCTCGCGGAGGCCCAAGTGCCGCCGGCGATGGTGCACCAGGCTTCCGGATCAGGCAAACCGGTCGTCGAGTTGATCGCCGTCGCGGCCATGTGGCTCGGCAGGACGCCCGCGTAGGCCTCGAGGTCGTCCGTCACGGTGCCGCCCGGAGTGAGCGGCGAGAAACTGCCGGGAAGGTTCACCGTCCAGTTCACCGGGGGCGGCGGGGGCGGGGGCGGCGCGGTCGCCGAATCATCGATCTGGATCCAGTCGAACCAGGTTTCGTGGGCGAAAGTGCCGTAGTAGCGGAGGGCAAACTCCACGTTCGACTGGCCGCCGACGAAGGAGCTGAGATCCACGGAGATCGTGTCCGTGGTGCTGGCGACCCGCGTGTCCGTCCAGGCCTCGACCCACGAACCGCCGTTGATGCGGACGTAGAGGTCGGTCTCGCCGTCGCCCACACTGTTGGGGTTGTTGGCGAGGTAGCCCGCGAAGTTCAGCTGGCTCTTGAAGTGCGCGTAGACGCTCGGGACGGCCGCGAGATCCAGCACGGGGCTGATCAACTCGTCGTCGCAGGCGCCAATGGACGAGGACTCGTCCTCGTGCCAGGCACGACCGTCGGTGGACTTGATCCATCCTTGGGCCAGAGGGTTGTTCTTGACTTGGGACCAGCCGGCAGGCGGCACGGCCACGTTGAAATCTTCGCGTAGAACGACGTTCTGCGCCGAGGCCGAAGCGGCCAGGACGAGAGCGACGACGCTTCCGGTGAGGAGATGTTTCATGAAACTGTTTGAGGTACGAAACGCCGCAAGGGGGATGTTTTGCGGCCCCGCGGCGCTGGGGACGCATTTTTCATCCTAGACCAGGTCTTTCCAACTGGGTGAAAAACTTGGTCTTTTTTTTCGGCCGAAAAAAAATGCGCCCCGGCCGCGAGGCCGGGGCGCGCACGGGAACGGCCGCTCTAGAGGGTGATCGTGTTCGTGGCCGTGCAGGTGGCCACGTCCACACCCTGGATGGTCAGACCGCAAGCCGCCGCCGAGGCATTGATGCCGAGGCTGGCGACACCGGAGCCGTTCGCCGTCACCATGGCGCCCAGCGTCGGCGCGGAAATTCCGAGCGTCAGCCCGGCGCACTGGCCGCCCGGCTTGGTGAAACTGCCGGCGCCGCCGTAGAGCAAGGCCACTTGGCCGCTCGCGGTGCAATTGCTCGCCGTGAGCGTCATCGGTCCCGGGCAGGATCCCGCTTTGGCGAGCGTCGGCGGCGCGCCGCCGCCGGTGATGTCCAGGTAGTCCACCCAGATCTCGTGGGCGTAGGGGCCGAAGGAGTGGAACGCGAACTCCACGCCCGCTTGACCGGCGGCCAAGGACGTCAGATCCACGGTGATGATGTCCGTGGTGTTGCTGATGCGCGTGTCCGTCCAGGCGACCGACCATGCGCCGCCGTTGACGCGGATGTAGATGTTGCTGACGCCGTCGCCGTTGGAATTCGGATGGTTGGCCTGATAATCCGCCCAATTGAGCGAGGTCTTGAAGGTGGCGGACACGGTGGCGTACGCCGAGCAGTCGAGCACCGGGCTGATGAGATCGTCATCGCAGGTGACGTTGAATTCGTCCTCGTGCCAAGCGCGATTGTCCAAGGACTTGATCCAGCCCTGGGCGATCGGGTTGTTCTTGACCTGAGACCAGCCGGCCGGCGGAACGGCGTTGAAATCTTCGTGCAAGATCACGGTTTGTGCCGACGCCGTGGCCGAAAGCGCGAGGGCCGCGGCCAGGATGAGGGGGAAATGCTTCATGGGTTTCGAGTTCGAGGGGAGCGGCGATCGGGGGTTGGCGGGGCGTGCGCCGCGCACGATCCCGCTCCAGACTAAACGCCAATCGCCGCGGCCGGCGCGAAATCCGGCCGAACTCATCCCCCGCGCGTGTGCATCTCCAGGTGAGGCGCACCAGCCAAGGCCTCGGGCCCGGCCAAGGGCCCGCGCTCGGCGCGCAGGGCGTGCCGGTCCACGGCGCCTTGATCCGACCTCCCCGCCCAGATGTCGCGCAAGGTGCTCGCCCACCAATCCGCCGCACGGCCGGCTCGCAGCGGCGCGCGCAGATCGAATCCCGTCTGAGCGTAGAGGCAGAGAAACCACTGGCCGTCGGCCGTGACGCGGCTGCGGTCGCAGTCCGCGCAGAAAGGCTGCGTAGTGCTGGCGATCACTCCGAAGACCTGCCCGTCGGCGCGCCGAAAGGTGGCCGCAGGCGCGGCGGCGTCAGCCCGCGCGATCGGCGCAGGCGCCGCGCCGTCGGCCCGCGCCAAGCGGGCAAGGATTTCGCGGCAGGACACGACCTGAGCCATGTTCCAGCGCGTGGCGCCGCCCACGTCCATGTACTCGATGAAGCGCAGTTCGGCGCCGGCGGCGCGCGCGAAGGCGAGCAGCTCCAGCACCTCGCCGCCGTTCGCGCCGCGCACGAGCACGGTGTCCAGTTTCAACGGAAGCCCGGCCGTTCGCGCCGCCTCGATGCCGCCGAGCACCCGCGCCAACTCGTCGCGGCGCGTCATCTGACGAAAGCGCTCAGGATCAAGCGTGTCGAGGCTGACGGTGACGCGTCGCAGGCCGGCGGAGCGCAAGGCGGCAGCGAGCGGCGCCAGCAGCACGCCGTTGGTGGTGAGCGCCAGATCCTCCAGACCGGGAAGCCGCGCGAGCCGCGCGACCAAGTCCGGCAGGTCGCGGCGCAGCAGCGGTTCGCCGCCGGTCAGACGGATGCGGCGCGCGCCCGCGGCCAAGAAATGACCCGCCAGCCGCTCCAACTCCTCGAAGGTGAGGAGATCCTCTCGCGGCAACCAGACGTAGTCGCGCTCCGGCATGCAATAGAGGCAGCGCAGGTTGCAGCGGTCCGTGACCGACAGGCGCAGAGTGCCGAGCGGGCGGCCGCGGCGGTCGCGCGCCGCGCTCATGCCGCGAGGTCCAGGGCGCCGCGCAGCTGCTCGGCGCGCGCGGCGGCACGTTCGCCAGGATCCATCTCGCGGCCGAGCCGCGCCTGCAGATGTCCAGGCTGCAGTTGGAACATCTGCTGCAGCACGGTCTGGGGATCGTAGGCGTGTCCGATTTCCTGCGCCAAGCCGGCCAGGACGGCGAGGCGGATGGTGCTCAGCAGTTCCAGGGCCTCGGCGGTGCTCAGGGCCGGAGCTCCGAGCAGGCGAGCATGCGCCCGCTCGACCTCCGCGACCAATTCCTGGCGCGCGCCGGCGTCTTGGCGGAAGCGCGCGCGCGTGCTGCGTTCGAAATGGGCGACGCTCTGGCCGAACTCCGTGACCTTCTGCGCCTGCGCGGCGCTCGATGACCCGAGCGTGACCTGATTGCTGATCTGATACAGCCGTCCCAGCGCGCGGCTGCCTTCGCCGTGGAGCCCGCGCACTGCCAGGCCGGCGCTGCGCGCGGCCTGCAGCATCTGCTGGATCTGCGCCTTGGAGCGCACGAGCGCCGGCAAATGCAGCAGCACGCTGGCGCGCATGCCGGAGCCGGCGTTGGTCGGGCAGGAGGTCAAGTAGCCGAAACGGCCATGCGCGGCGAAGTCGAACTGCTGCCGCAGACGGCGCTCCAGCCTTTGGGAGCGGCGCAGCGCGGCGTGCAGGCTGAGCCCGGGCGCGTAGCCTTGAATGCGGAAATGGTCCTCCTCGTTCACCATCACCCCGGCGAGACCGCGCGGCTCGAAATAGACCCACGTGGCGCGCCCGGCGTGCAGCAGGTCGCGCGACGCCAGGCTGCGTTCGACCAGGAACTCGCAGTCGGCCGGCGTGAGCGAGGCCGGATCCAGGCCGCGGCCGTCGCGCAGGCTGCCGAGCAGAGCCGCTTCGGCGCGGCGCACCAGATCGCTCGCCGGACCGAGCTGCATCTGCGCCGGAAATGGCGTCGCGGCGAGATTGCGCGCCAGGCGCACGCGGCTGGCCACCGCCACGTCCCCTTCGGGACCGCCCGCCTCCAACCAGGCGGGCATCGTCTCGACCAGCGGGCGCAGGCGCGGATCCACGCTGGGATTCTAGGACCTCAGAGGATGCTCTTCCCGAAGGCGCTGCAGATCAGGTGCTTCATGTTGACCGCGCCCTGGTTGCGCGCGTCCAGCAAGGGATTGAGCTCCACGACCTCCATCGAGCTCATGCGGCGGCTGTCGGCCAGGACTTCCAGGAAGAGGTGGGCTTCGCGGAAGCCCACGCCGCCGGGCACCGGCGTGCCCACTCCCGGCACGACCTCCGGATCCAGGCCGTCCACGTCGAAGGACAGGTGGA
>CAZDMB010000116.1:0-8370 GCA_964506175.1 uncultured Planctomycetales bacterium
CGGTGGTCGGAGCGCTCCTCGGCCTTGCGGTTGAGCTGCGCCAGCGCCAACAGGGGCACCTTGAGGTCGCGCGCGATGGACTTGAGGGTGCGCGAGATCAGCGCGATCTCCGTCTGGCGGCTCTCCGCCCGCGCCTGCAGCAGCTGCAGGTAGTCCACCACGATCAGGTCCAGCTGACCGTCGCGCCGCAGGCGCCTGGCCTTGGCCCGAATCTCCGCCAGGGTCGGCTGGGAGGTTTCGTCGATGTGCACACGCGCGTTGCGCAAGGCGCTGCCGGAGATCGTGAGGCGCCGCTTGTCCTCCGGCGTCAGCCGGCCGCTGCGCAGGTTCTCGTGCGGAATGCGCGCGTGCGCGGACAGCAGGCGCATCACCAGTTGATCGCACGGCATCTCCAGCGAGAACATGAGCACGGCGCGCTGCTCCTTGAGGGCGATGCGCTCGAGGAGGTTCAACGCCAGCGCGGTCTTGCCCATGCCCGGGCGCGCGGCCAGCACCACGAGGTCGCCGGCGCGGAAGCCCTGCTTCTCGTCGAGGTCGAGGAAGCCGGTGGGCAGCCCCTGCTCCTGCGAGCGGCCCTCGAGCAGCAGGTTGAGCTGCCGGTCGACGATCTCGCGCATGGACTCCGCGTTCTTCGAGACCAGGCGGTCGCCGACTTGGTACAGAGCGTTCTCCGAGAGCTCCACCACTTGGCCGATCTCCTCCTCTGCGGCCGAGTAGACCAGACGCTGCACCTGCGCCGCGGCGTCCAGCAAGGCGCGCTTGATCGCCAAGTCGCGCACGATGCGCACGTGGTTCTCGAGGAAGGCGATGGATGGCACGGTGGCCATCAACTCCTGCAGATAGGCCGGCCCGCCGAGGGTTTCCGCCGCTCCGATCCGCTCCTCCTCGTGCGCCACCGAGACCGCGTCGCAGTGCCCGGCGGAGCGCCGTTCCAGGTCCTCCATCAGCTGGAAGAGGCTGCGATGCCGCGGCCCGTAGAAGTCGTCCGGGGTCAGGTGCGCGGCGACCTCCGGCAGGCAGCGCGGGTCGCGCAGCACCGATCCCAGCACGCACGATTCGGCCGCTAGGTCGTAAGGGACGCGCTCGGACGGCACCCGCTCCGCCATGGGGCACCAGTGTAGGGTCGTGACGCCCGGGGGACATCCCCGGACGTCACGGTCCTACGGGTCCTCAAGCCTCGCTCGGTTCAGCGGGCGCCGGCGGCGTCGGCTGCGTGATGCCGACGACCCAGACCTTCACGGCGGCCCGGATGTCGGCGTGCACGTGGATCGGCACGGAGTATTCGCCGACCTGGCGGATGGGTTCCGCAAGGCGCACGTGGTTCTCCGGGATCTCGAAGCCCTCGGCGGCGAGGCGCTCGGCCAGGCGGCGCGCATTGACGGCGCCATAGAGGTGCCCCTCCTCGCTGACCTTCTCCTCGAAGGTGAGCTGGAGTCCGGCCATGCGCTCGGCCAAGGCCCGCATGTCCGCGAGCACGGCGACGCGCTGCGCCTCCGCTTCCTTGCGGCGCTTCTCGATGCGGCGCACAGCGTCGTCCGAATAGGGCAGCGCCAGGCGATTGGGGAGCAGGTAGTTGCGCGCGTAGCCGGCCGTCACCGTGACCACCTCGCCGGTGTTCCCCAAGGCGGGGATGTCCTCGTTCAGGATGAGTCTGGTTTTCACGCTGGGCCTCCTAGATCGTGTAGGGCAGCAGGGCGAGGAAACGCGCCTGTTTGAGCGCGCGCTTGAGCATGCGCTGCTCGCGGGCGCTCAGACCGGAGCGCTTGGCCGGCAGCAGCATGTGCTGGGAGGACTCGTAGACCTGCAGGCCCTCGACGTCCTTGAAATCGAACTTGCGGGTCGCTTTCTTAGCCACGGATCGACTCCCGGGCGCCGAAGCCCATCGCGTCTTCAGGTTCTTCCACGGTTTCCGGTGCGGACGCCGGCTCCTCGTAGTCCGGCGCCTTCTCGTCCGGGATCACGAGTTCGTGATCGCCGATGGCGGCGATGCCCAGGGCGAGTTCGTCGGCCGGGATCTCGCTCTCGCGCAGGAAGAGGCAGCGAAAGGCGGGTCCCACGAGATAGAGCTCGCGCTTGGCTTCGTTGATGGCGGTGCCGGAGGCTTCGAGCCAGCCGAGCAGGTAGGTCGCGCGGCGGCGGCCGCCGATCGAGTAGGCCATCGGCCGCTCGCCCCAGAGGCGCAGCACCTTGACGGCGATGCCGTGCTTCTCGAGGGTGTGCTTCACCCAGTCGCGCACGGCGTTGAATCCTTGCTGGCGAACCTCCTGATTGTCGAGGAGGAACATCGCCTGGTAGACGTGTTGGTTTTGGTTCATGGCGAGCCGTTCCGGTCCTGCCGGTTGAGCCTGACGAGGGTCAGGCATCCGACTGCGGCGAGCGGCGGTTGTAGCGGGCTTGCAGCGCGTCCAGGGAGGCGCCGCGTGCCCAGTCCTCCACGCACCACGAGGCCGTCGTGAGGCTTTCCTCGACGATGGGGCGCTCGGCCGCGGAGAAGGGGGTGAGAACGAAATCCACGGGATCGTGGCCGGGATCGCCGACGCCGATGCGCAGGCGCGGAAAATCCTGGCGGCCGAGCGCCTCGACGATCGAGGCGAGGCCGTTGTGGCCGCCGGTGCTGCCTTCCGGGCGCACGCGCAGCGCGCCGAGGGGCAGGTGGAAGTCGTCCGTGATGACAAAGAGCGCGGCCGGGCCGGCCGGCGCGAAGTCGCGCCAAGCCTGCTGAACGGCGCTGCCGCTGCGATTCATGAAGGTGAGGGGCTTCACCAACACGCAGCGCGCGTCGGGCCAGGCGGCCCGCAGCGCCGCTCCCCGTGCCTCCCAAGGGAGGCGCAGGCGAGCAGCGAAGAGATCGAGGACGTCGAAGCCGACGTTGTGCCGCGTCCCGGCGTATTGCGCGCCCGGATTTCCCAGGCCAACCGCCAGACGCCAGCCCGCAGGCTCCGGCGCGTCCAGAGAGCCGGACATGATAGGGCTGCCCGGAAGGACCGGCAAGGTGATCGGGCCGGCGGCGGAACGGGGTTCCGCCCCGGCCTCCCCCGCCTACTTGCCGGGCTTCTCCTTGCCGGCGTCCTTTGCCGGCGCCGCGCCCTTCGCGGCGGGAGTCGCCGCGGCGGCGGCAGCCCCGGCAGCCGGAGCCGCGCCAGCGGCACCCGGGGAGGCGGCAGCGGCGGCGGCGGCAGCGGCGGCCTCGGCGGCCTTGCGCTGCGCTTCCTCGAAGGCCTGGTGCTCGATGGCGGCCTCCACCATCTTGCGGCGCAGGGCTTCGGCGGCCTTGGCCTTCTCGACGAGGGCCGCGCCGACGCTTCCGTCCGGATCCCGCTGGAAATCCGCGTGCTGGACGTGATCGCCCAGGCGGTCGTACTGCACCTCGCGGAGCGCCGCCTGCAGCGGACGTCCCTCCACCTCCAGGGTGAACTCGATGGTGGACTCCTTGAGCGCGCGTTGGAAGTCCCGCAGATCGAGGGTGAGGGACAGATTGCTTTCGCCGCCGCCGTAGAGCACGGCGGGAATGCGGCCGGTCTTGCGCAGCTCCGCGGAGCTGCGGCCACCCGCCGCGGTGCGCGGCTGGGCCTGAATGCGAGCGGTTTTCATGGGACGGAGAGGAAGGTTCGGAACGGCGGCGCGGACTAGTCCACGCCCTGCTCGTCGAACAGGGCGCTGACCGATTCCTCGCGGTGGATGCGGTTCACGGCGCGGGCCAGCAAAGGCCCGACCGAGACCACCTGCAGGCTGTCCGGCAGGTCGCCGCGGAGGGGGATTGTATTCGAAACCAGCACCTTTTCGGCAGGACAATTTCGCAGCCTTTCCACCGCCGGCCCGCACAGGACGGCATGGGTGGCGGCGATGAGAACCCGCTGGGCGCCCTGATCCTTGAGAATCCGGGCCGCCTCGGTGATGGTGCCGGCGGTCGAGATCATGTCGTCCGTCAGAAGGACGTCCCGGCCGTCCACCTCGCCGATGACGTGCTCCATCACCACCGAATCCGCCGAGGTCCGGCGCTTGTCCACGATGGCCAGCGGAGCGGCCAGGGCCTTGGCCCAGGCGCGCGCCAGCTTGACCCCGCCGACGTCGGGCGAGCACACCACCACGTCCCGCACGCCGAGGGCCTGGACCTCATGCTGCAGCACCGGCCGGGCCCACAGGTGGTCCACCGGGATGTCGAAGAAGCCCTGGATCTGCTGCGCGTGGAGGTCGATGGTGAGCACGCGGTCCACGCCGCAGGAAACCAGCATGTTGGCCACCACCTTCGCCGAGATCGGCACGCGGCCTTCGTCCTTGCGGTCCTTGCGCGCGTAGCCGAAGTACGGCATCACCGCGGTGATCCGGCCGGCGCTGGCGCGCCGCAGCGTGTCCGCCATGAGCACGAGTTCGAGGATGTTCTCGTTGACCGGAGGGCAGGTCGGCTGCACCACGAAGACGTCGCAGCCGCGCATGTCCTCGTGCACCTTGATGTCGATCTCTCCGTCCGGGAAGCGGCCGATGTAGGCGGCGGACGGGGCGACGTCGAGGTAGGAGGCGATCTCATGCGCCAACGCCGCGTGGGCCGAGCCCGCGATGATCTTCAGGCGGCTGTCCTTGAAACTCGTGGCGGAAGTGCGGGATGCGGATTTCAAGAGTTCTGGGGGTCGGCGGAACGCTTGGGGAGCGGACGGGCGGGGACGCCGGCGACGGTGGCGCCGTCCGGCACGTCACGGCCCTTGAGAACGACGGCGCCGGCGGCGGTGGTCGCGCCGGCGCCGACGCGCACCGGGGCCACGAGCACGGTACCGCTGCCGATGAACGCGCGCTCCCCCACCAGCGTGCGGCTCTTCGACTTGCCGTCCCAATTGGCGGTGATCGTGCCGCAGCCGATGTTGGCGTGCGCGCCGATCACGGCGTCGCCCAAGTAGGAGAGATGCTTGGCCTTGGCGCCGGGACCGAACTGGGCGTTCTTGGTTTCGACGAAATTGCCCACCATCGCGCCCTCCTCCAGCACGGTGCCGGGGCGTAGATGCGCGAACGGCCCGACCACGCAGCCCGCGCCGATGCGGACGCCGCGGCGGATCACGGTGAACGGCATGAGCCGCGCCCCGGGCGCGATGCTGACTCCATCCTCGAGGAAGGTGGTGGACGGATCGTCGACGATGACGCCTGCGCTCATGTGCGCGAACAGGATGCGCTCCCGCATCAGGGCGACGGCGCGCGCGAAATCGAGGAGATCGTTGACGCCGAAGATCTCGTCCGGCTCGTCGGCGAGGCACACGGTCTCGCCCCCGCGCGCACGGAGCACCTCGAGCGCGGCGTCGGTGAGATAGGCCTCGCCCTGGGAGTTCTGCGTGCCGATGCCGCCGAGCGCGCGGCGCAGGGGCGCGATCTCGAGGGCGTACACCCCCGCGTTCACCTCCTGGATCGCGCGCTGCTCCTCGTCGGCGTCGCGCTCCTCGACGATGCCGAGCAACTCGCCCGCGGCATCGCGCACGATGCGGCCGTAGCCGGCCGGATCCGGCAGGATCGCCGTCAGCATGGCGTTCGGATGCTCCGCGAGGGTCGCCAGCACCTCGCCGCCGAGAAGCGGCGTGTCGCCCATCAGGATGAGCGCGCGGCCGGCGTCCGGCAGTTGCGCCAGCGCGCAGCGCGCGGCGTCGCCGGTGCCGCGGGCATGATCCTGCAGGGCCACGCGCCAATCCCCCAGGCCGGCCTGGCGCAGCCAGGTTTCGATCGGCGCGCGATGGCGCGGGCCGAGCACGAGCGTGCGCGAGGCCGGCTCCAGGCTGTTGGCGGCGCGCAGCACGTGCTCGAGCAAGGGACGGCCGCAAAGATCCAGCAGCGCCTTGGGGCCGCCGGTGCGGATGCGGGTGGACTCTCCTCCCGCGAGCACGATGACGTGAAGGTCCGAATTGGCCATGCGCGCGCTGCCGGCGGAGTATAGCCCCGTCAGTCTTGGAGCTCGCCGCCGGGATCGAGGGCGCGCAGCGCGTCCAACACCAAGGCGGCCTGAAGGGCGGCTTCCTCCGGGCGGCGCGGGAGGTGGAGAAAGCCGATCCGCGGCGCGTCGCGCCGGCGCGCGCCGACGCGCGTGGCCGCGTAGAGCAGCGCATTGCAGCAGTGGGCGCCCGCGTCCGCCGACAGCCCGAGCCGATGTCCGCGCGCCGTCAGGTGGCGCGCCAAAGCCTCCGCCGGAAAGAGCGCGCTCACGGTCGCGGGGCCGGCGGCCTCGAGCGGCCCCTCCGGCGCGAGGCCCCCGGCCGAACTCGCGTCCCGGCGCAGGTCGTAGGCATTGCGGGCGCGCGTCTCCAGGCAAGGATCGCCCGCTTCGCCCGCTTCCCCCATGGCCAGCCAAACCGCCAAGTCCGGATCCGCGGCGCGCGCGGCGGCCAGCTCCAGCACCCATGGCAGATGCACCGGCAGAAGTTGCGCGCGCCAAGGCTGCGGCAGGCGGCGGAGGCACAACTCCAGGACCATCTGGCTCTGGTTCTGCTCCCGGTCCATGAACGGGCCGAAGGCGGTCAGCAGCGCGCGCACGCGCCGCCATCCTAGGATGCTCCCGGGGATTCGGAACGATGCCGCTGCGCACCGCCTTCACGCTGCCGGGCGTGCCGCGCGCCGCGATCTCGCGCGCCGCGGGATTCTGCGCGCGCCGTCGCCTGCCCACCGGTCTGCGCCGGCGCGTGTGGCCCTTCGTCTGCCGCCGCCTCGGAATCGAGCGCGCCGCAGTCCCCGGTGCCTGGGAGGACTACGCCAGTTTCCTGGACCTTTTCACGCGTCCGCTCCCGCCGGCGGCGCGTCCCCTGCCAGAGGACGACGGCGGCTGGCTCTCGCCGGCCGATGGGCGGATCGTGGACGCCGCGCCCCTGACCGGCGAGGGCTCGTGGGTGATCAAGGGCTCGCCCTATGGCGCGCAGGAACTGCTGCCTGGGGTCGACCTCGCGGCCATGCAGGGCTGGCAGGCGGTGCAGATCTACCTGGCGCCGCGGGATTACCACCGCTTCCACGCTCCCTGCGCGCTGGAAGTGTGCTCGGCCGTCACCGCGCCCGGAGAACTCCAGACGGTCGACCCGAATCTCGTGCGCCGCTCCTGGCGGGTGCTGGCGCGCAACCGCCGCATCCTGCTGCACTGCCGCACTCCCGCCGGGGAGAACCTCGCCTTGCTCTTCGTCGGCGCGCTCAACGTCGGCCGCATGCGCTTCACCTTCGACGCGACCCTCGGAGAAGAGCCCTGGGTCGCGCATGGCCGCCGCTACGACCCGCCTGCGCCCGTGGCGCGCGGCGCCGAACTCGGTCGCTTCGAATTCGGCTCCACCGTGGTGGTCTTCGGCCCCGCGGCGCGCTCCCTGCTGTTGCCGCCGGGCTCCGCCTGCCGCGCGCGTGAACCCTTGTTCGCGCCGCCGACGCGCGCATGACGGAGGACCGCGTGCCGGACCTCGCGCGCTTCCTGGCGGGAGCGCGCGCGCCGGAAGGTCCGGAGTGGCCGCGCGCCGCCGCCGCCTTCGCCGCGCGCCACGGCGCCGCCCTGGGCCGCGAACTCCTGCGCTTCCAATCCTTGTTCTTCGGCATCCCGCCGGCCTTGCGCGCCCTGGATCTGGCCGGCGAGGCCCTCGCGGCGCGAGGCGCCGCGGCGGCGGCGCCGCCGCCGGACGCCGCGGCAGCCGGCGCCGCGCAGTTCGCAGCCGTGTACGGCCCGGACGCCGCGCGCGTGCTCGCCCGCCTCACGGAACTCGACCCGGTGCTGCGCGACTGGATCCTGCAGCACGCCTACGGCCGCGCCTATCAGGGGCCGGAGCTCCGCTTGGAGGAGCGCGAGCGCCTCGCGGTGTTGGCGCTGGCGGCGAGCGATTGCTGGAAGCAGTGCGCCTCGCATCTGCGCGCTTGCCGGCGCTTGGGAGTCAGCCGCGCGCAACTCCTGGCCGACGCCGACGCCGGGATCGGACTCAGCGCTGCTGGCGCCGCGCGCTTGCGCGGTTGCATCGAGGAGACCGCCCCGTGAGCGCGCGCGCACCCTTCGCGCATCCGCGTTCCTTCGGCCTGCTCAACGCCACTCAGTTCCTCACCGTCTTCAACGACAACGTCTTCAAGCAGACGGTGGTGCTGCTGGCGCTCGCGGCGCAGGGCAGCCAGGGCAACGGCCACGCGCTCGCCCAGCTGCTGTTCTCGCTCCCCTTCCTGCTGTTCGCGCTGTTCGCCGGCGACCTCGCCGACCGTTGGCCCAAACGCAACCTGGTGGTGGCCACCAAGGCGGTCGAGGTGCTGGTGATGCTGCTCGGAGCCGTCGCCCTGGCGGCCGGTGCGCTGCCCTTCAGCCTCGCCGTGTTGTTTCTGATGGCGGCGCAGAGCGCTTTTCTCGGTCCGGCGAAATACGGCGCGCTGCCGGAATACGCCGGCCCGGCGGCGCTC
>CAZDMB010000117.1:0-1241 GCA_964506175.1 uncultured Planctomycetales bacterium
GCGCCGAACATGACGTTGTTGAAAAAATTGCCGACGAAGGAGAGGCGCAGCGCCTCCTTCATGGAAACGGGCACGTCCGCGGCGAGCAGCAGGCGGTGCCAGCGCCAGCCGGAGAAGAGGAGCAGCAAGCCCCACGCCGCCGCGCCGAGTCCGAACCACGACCACGACAGGCCGCGGAGCGCGGTGAAGAAGCCCGGCTGCGGCCGCAGGAGCGGATCGTCGCCGTGGCGCGGCGCCGCCTCGCCCGCGACCTGGAAGTTCCAGTCGGTGGAGCGCCAATCGCCGCTGAGGACCCCGTCGAGCATGCGCTGCTCGCCGCCCGCGACCGCCGGCAGGACGAGCAGCCGGTCCCGCGTCTCGATCTGGCCGACGACGTACCACACCAGGATCGCGGCGACGGCGATCTTTGCGCATCCCCAGGCCCAGCCTTTCACGCGGGCCTCAGCGCGGCGCCGCGTACCGGGTCAGCAGGTCGGCGCGCGCGCGGCAGGCTTGCGCCACCTCCGCGTCCGCATCCGCGGCGCCGGCCTCGAGGGCCTGCAGCACCGCGCGCAGGCCCAGTTGATACAGGGCGGCGGCGCTGGCGTGCCCAGCGCCCACGTGCAGACGCGCGGCGCTGCGGCCGAGTCCGACGATCAGGCGGATGCACTGCGTCGGCTCCGGCAGGGGCGCGCGCGCCATCAGGGCCACCGCGTCCCGGAACTGCGCGGCATCGTCCGCGGCGTCCACCGCGCGCAAGGCCGCCGCGAGATCCCCGTCGAGCGGGCCGGCCGGCAGGCGCGCCCCTTCGCGCTCGATCCAGGCGCCGGCCAGGTTCGAGAGGATGGCGGCGGACTTGATGCGCGCGGCGGTGGCGGTGTCGTGGCGCAACTCCATCAGGAGCCAGGCGCAGGCCTCGAGCGCCGCCGGCGGGTCGGCGGGATCGGATGAACCGATGGCGTCCAGGATGGCGAGTTCCAGGGCGCCGTGGTCGGCCACTTCGTACGTGCCCGCCTTGGGCAGCTCCAGGCTGCGCGCGCCGTGTAGGTAGCGGTCCGGCGGCAGGCTCATGGCGGCCGGACTGCGCGGCTGCCAATCCGTTTCCGAATGAATGGCCGCCAGGTCGCGCACCGCGTTCATGGGCGCGGCGGAACAGGAGGCAGCAAGGGCCGCCGCCAGCGCGGCAACGAGGCAACGGCGCAGCGAGGACACGGTGCGCCAGACTAGTCCTGGCGCAGGAGGAAAGAAAGTGGTGGAGGCGG
>CAZDMB010000117.1:1264-8305 GCA_964506175.1 uncultured Planctomycetales bacterium
ATCGAACCCGCGTCCTGGCGAGCTCTGCTCTTCGTTTCTACGCGCGTAGTTCGTCCTTTGATCTCGCCCCCGTCAGCGCCGCCGAACAGGCTCCGACAGGGACCAGCCCCTTGGTTTCGCCAGACGCCCCCGGGCCGGGAGCGGCTGCCTAGCCCGCCGTCTTACGTCCCGGGGACCGGCGGGCGAGGTCCGCCGGGACGTGCTGCACTAGGCAGCGAGTGCGAAATCGTTGTTGGCTTTCTTGCCTTGCGGAGGGATTTACGAGGCCATCTCCGCAACCTCGGCGCGCCGCGATGGAACAGGAGACTGTCAGTCGAAACCGATCGCCCCCACGCATTCTTTCTTCGGCCATTCTAGCGCAGGTCTCAACCCCTGCGGCGCACCGCCCGCCGCGTTTCCCGCTCGGCCTCGCGGCGCTGGATGCTCTGGCGCGTGTCGTGGTCCTGCTTCGGCCGGCCGAGGCCGATCTCGAGCTTGATCCAGCGGCCACGCGTGCGCACGGCCAGCGGAATCAGCTGCAGGCCCTCCTCGCGGGCGGCCGCCAAGAGCCGCTTGGCCTCGCTGCGATGCACCAGCAGGCGGCGCGGACGCACGGGATCGGTGTTGGCGCGGTTCGCCTGGAGATATTCGGCGATCCTGGCCTTTTCCAGCCACAAGCCGTCGGCCCGCGGCCGCACCCAGGCCTCGTCCAGGCTGATCTGGCCGGCCCGGACGCTCTTGACCTCCGGCCCGGTCAGTTCCAGGCCGGCCTCGAGGCTCTCGATGATCTCGTACTCGAAGCGCGCGCGTCGATTGCGGGCCAGCTCGCGGCTCTCGGGTTGGGGCTTCTCCGCCATGGGACTCTTGCCGGATGCGCGCGGCGAGCGCATCATAGTGGCCCGCATTCGCGGACCCGTGCCGGGGTGGCGGAATTGGCAGACGCGCTGGCTTCAGGTGCCAGTGGCCATTGCGGTCGTGGGGGTTCGAGTCCCCCCCTCGGCACCATCCCTCTGTGATTTGCGGGACGACAACAGGCCAGTAGCTCCAATGGTAGAGCGGCTGATTCCAAATCAGCATGTTGTGGGTTCAAGTCCTACCTGGCCTGCCACCTTCGCCCCGACCTTGAACGAGCGCCTTGCAGACGCGGCCCGCGCGGCCGGCGCCGCCCCCGATGCGGTGGCGCGCCTCCAGGAGTACGGACGCCTGTTGCTGGCGGCGAACGCACACGTCAATCTGACCGGCGCCAAGGACGACACCAGTTTGGCGGAAGCCCATCTCGAGGACGCACTGCGCGCGGCCGCGGCCGTGCCGCCGGGCTGGCGCGTCTTCGCCGACTGGGGCAGCGGCGGCGGCTTGCCCGGGCTCGTGTGGGCGCTGGCGCGGCCGGATTGGTTCGTGCACTGCGTGGAGCGGGTGCTGAAGAAGGCGCACTTCCTGCGCGCGACGGCGGCGGCGCTGGGCGCGGACAACGTGCAGGTGCACGCGCGGCAACTGCAAGAGGTGTTCGCCGGTCTCGAGCCGCGGCCGGATGCTCTGGTTGCGCGCGCGGTGGAGCCGCTGCCGGCGCTGCTCGCGCGCCTCGAAGGCGCGAGCGCGCCGCGCGTGCCGCTTTTGTACATGGCCGGACCGCGCTGGGAGCAGGATTTCGCCGCGCTGCCGCCCGCGCGCCGCGCCGGCTGGCGCGCGCAGCCCCTCGCCGCCTACGCCCTCGCGCCCGGCCGGGGCGAGCGCGCCGTGGTGCGCTTCGAGCGCGCCGGAGGCTCCCGATGAGCGCTCCGCTCCGCGCCCGCATTCCCTTCGAGCGGCGGCAGTTGGACCGCGCCGGCGTCGGCATCGTCGAGGAGTTGCAGCGCGCCGGCTTCGAGGCCTACCTCGTCGGCGGCTGCGTGCGCGACCTCCTGCTCGGCGAGCGCCCGAAGGACTTCGACATCGCCACCAGCGCGCGGCCCACCCCGGTGCTGCGGGTGTTCCGGCGCGCGCGCGTCATCGGCCGGCGCTTCAAGATCGTCCACGTGTACCGCGGGCGCGAGATCTACGAAGTTGCCACCTTCCGGCGCACGCCCGTGGGGCTGGAGCCCGACGCCGATCCGGACGACGTGAGCGTGATCCGCGACGACAATCTGTTCGGCAGCGCCGAGCAGGACGCCAACCGGCGCGACTTCACGGTGAACGCCCTCTTCCTCGATCCGGTGGCCGGCGAGATCGTGGACTGGGTCGGCGGGCTCGCCGACATCGAGGCGCGGCGACTGCGCTCGATCGGCGACCCCGAGGTGCGTTTCCGCGAAGATCCGGTGCGGGTGCTGCGCTTGATCAAATTCATGCGGCGCCTCGGCCTCGATCCCACGCCGGGCGAAGTGCAGTCGGCGCGCCGGCACGCGCGCGAGCTGCAGCACAGCGCGCCGGCGCGCATCGCGGAAGAACTCTTCCGCCTGATGCGCACCGGCGAGATGGAGGGCGTGCTCGAGGACCTGCGCCACCTCGACGTGCTCGACCTCGTGCTGCCCGAACTGGCGTGGTGGCTGCAGGAGCGGCCGGAGCGCTTCGAGCGTTTGCGCCGCCGTCTCGCCGCCTTCGACGGACCGGTGCAGGAAGGCCACGCGCCGGACGCCGCGCTGTCGCTGGCCCTGCTCTTCGGGCCGCGCGTCGAAGAGGAGTTCGATCCGCGCACGCGCACCCTGCCGCTCGGCGAGATCGGCCAGATTCCGGCGCGGCTGCTGGCCGAATTCCAGGCGCGCGCGCGCGTGCCGCGCGCGGCCTTGCAGGGCGCCGCCGCGATCCTGCTGGCGCAGTTGCGCCTGGATCCGCCGGACTGGATGCCGGAGAAGGCGCGCAAGCGCCGCGATCCCTTGCGCGTCGTCGGCCAGGAGGGATTCGCCGACGCGCTCGAATGCCTGCGCTGCCGCCTCGAGGGCGACGGCCGCGACCTCGAGCCCTACGACCGCTGGCACGAGTGGGCCGTGGCGCAGGGGCTGCCGGTGCGCTAGACTTTGCGGCCCCGGATCCGGGACATGGGCGTTTAGCTCAGTTGGCTAGAGCATCAGCTCGACAAGCTGAGGGTCACTGGTTCAAGTCCAGTAACGCCCACCATTCTTGATTGTTGATTAGAGGACGATGACGTTGGTCGCGACACAGGTCGTCACGTCCACCGCTTGGACGCTGCGGCCGCAGACGCCGGGCGGAGCGTTGAAGTTGAGCGCGGCGGTGCCAAAGCCATCGGCGGAGACGACGGTCCCCAAGGTGGGCGGATTGACGCCGAGGGTCAGGCCCTGGCAGGGCGGCGTCGGCTGCACAAAGGTGCCTGCGGGACCGTGGAGGATCGCTACGGAACCGTTGGCGGTGGCGCCGCTGATGGTGAGACCGACCGCGCCGGGGCAGGCGCCGGATTTGGCGAGGCTGGGAGCAGGGCTGCCGCGATCGTGGCTGAAAATGTCCGCACTGCCGTTCGTGTCGCCCCCCACGAGATTGGTGGCCCGGCTCTCGAAGCCGATCTGACTGCCGTCGGCAGAAATGCACGAATGATAGTTGGGTCCGTCAGCTTGGGCGCCGAGGGAGCTTTCGCTGACCCGGCTGATCTGGCCGGTGAAGACGTCCTTCAGGAAAACGTCGGAAAACCCGTTGGTGTCCCCCGGCACGAGATTGGTGGCATGGCTGTTGAACACCACGAACCTGCCATCAGAAGAAAGCGCCGGTCCCTGGCTCGCCGCGAGGCCTTGGACTCCCGCCGAGTCCACACTGACTCTGCTGGTCACGCCGCTCTGCCGATCGTGGAGGAACACGTCGGCGGCGGCATTCGTGTCTCCGGTCACCAAATCCGGCGCCAGGCTTTCAAAAACGGCGAAGCGGCCGTCCGATGAAAGCGCGACGTCGTAGCTGTCTCCGCTGGCCTCCGCTCCGGCCGAGTTCACGCTAAGGCGGCTGCACTGGCCCGTCTGACGGTCGTAGAGGAAGACATCCTTGGCCGCATTCGAGTCGCCGGGCACCAGATTGGACGCCAAGCTTTCGAATGCCACGTAGCGTCCGTCCGCTGAGATGGCGGCATGGTAACTGGCTTCATTCGCCTGGACCCCGGCCGAAGACACGCTGACGCGGATGGTCTGTCCCGTCAGGCGATCGTGCGTGAAGACATCCGATCGTTGATTAGAATCGCCCGGAACAAGATTGGTGGATTCACTGGCAAAGGCCACGAATCGGCCGTCATCGCTGATGGACGGGTAGCCGCTTGCTCCGTCTCCCTCCACCCCGGCGGATGTCACGCTGACGCGGTTGGTCGTACTGGTCAGGAGATCGCGGACGAAGATGTCATAGCAGGTATTCGTGTCGCCAGGAACGAGGTTGGTGGAACTGCTGTCGAAGGCGACGAAGCGCCCGTTCGAAGAGACGGCGATGCCTGTGCAGACGCCGTCACCTTCCAAGCCGGAAGTAGCCACGCTCACGCGGATGGTCTGGCCGCCGAGGGTGTCGTGAAGGAACACGTCGGTGAGGCCGTTCGTGTCGTTTGGCACGAGGTTGGAGGCAGCGCTGTAGAAAGCCACATAACGGCCGTCGGCTGACCTTGCCGGCAAGGCGCTCAACTGGTTGCCTTGTACGCCCGCCGAATCCACGCTCACGCGTTCCGTAGTCTGGGCGAATGCCGTGGGCAGGCCAACGGATGCAAGAGTCAGGGCTGCAAGGGACGATCGGAGGAGGGCGGGTCTCATGGGGGGGCGCGATGGGTCGGCGCGATTTCCAAGGTAGCCGGTAAAACCTTCGAGGTGGCGCGGGTTTCCGGCGGCAAGGAAGGCAGATTTCCAAGATCTGAGAAGGACTCCTGCATGGACTCGACCTCTCTGGAGGCGGTTCCGACCATGCCGGCTCCCGTGCCTCCGCAGTCCCCGCCTGCGGTCCGCCGGAGAGCCGACGTCAACCGGCGCAACGCCGAGGCGGAGGCGGGAGGACGGAAGGGAGATCCAGAGTCCTTCCGTGGGCCGGATCCACCCTCGCAGGGAAGGGATACGCCGCGCATTTTCACCCATGCGCTGGTTCCTATGAAGCCCTTCCATGCGTTAACTTGAGGGCTTCCCCGCCGCCATGTCCCCTGTGATCGCCCTCGCGCTGGCCCTCTGTCCGGGCCTGCAGGCGCCCCCCGGCGTGGAGCCTCCGGGTGGCCGGGCGCCGGCGCCGCGTCCGCCGGACCTGGAGGCCCTCGCCCGGCACTACGGCGAGCGCTGGACCCCGGAGGCGCGCGCCTACCAGATCGCGGCGCCGGCGGTGGTGTCCGTCCAGTCCTTCCGCCGTCGTTCCGCGGGCCGCGGCGTCAGCTTGCCCGCGACCCCGCTGGGCGCTCCGCTCAATCAGGGCACCGGCGTGGTGATCGATGCGGCAGGCTTCGTCGTCACCAACGCGCACGTCGTCGCGCCCGACGATCGGTACCCCGTGGACAGCGTCGAGTGCCGGCTCCGTTTCGCCGACGAGTTCGGCGGCCGCATCGTCCAGGCCGAGGCTCTGCGCGTGGATCGCGAGTGGGACCTCGCGCTCCTGCGCATCGTGGACGAGGGCCCTTTCTATCCCTTGCCCCTGCCGGCGGCCGACGACTTGCTCATCGGCGAGCGCGTGATGGCGATCGGCGCGCCGTACGGCTCGTCCTTGTCGCTGACCGCCGGCCTGCTGTCCGGCACCGGGCGCGACATCCGCGTGCGCTCCACCCAGGGCACCTCCTTCCTCCTCACCGGCGTGCTGCAGACCGATGCCGCCATCAACCCGGGCAACTCGGGCGGCCCGCTCGTGAACGTGCGCGGCGAATGGATCGGGCTGTGCAGCGCCACGCTCACGGGCGCGGAGGGCGTCTCCTACGCCATCCCCACAAGCCGCGTGCGTCAGGTCCTGGACGAGCGCCTGTTCCTGCCGCGCGTCTGGCACGGCGCGGAGCTGCGCCCGGACAGCCTCGTGATCGAGCGGCTGCATCCGCGCGGCCCGGCGGCGCAAGCCGGCCTGCGCGTCGGCGATCAGATCACCGCCTGCGACGGCGTCCCCATCGCCGATGCCGCCGCCTGGCGGCGCCGCCTGGTGCAGGCGCGCCCGGGCGACGCCATCCAACTGGGCTACCGGCGCGAAGGCGCGGTCGGCCAGAGCGCCCGCTTCGTGCTCGCCGACGAGTCCGCGCAGAGCACCGTTGGCCTGCTCGGCTTCGACGCCAGCCCGGAGCAGCTCAACGTGCCCGACCTCGGCCTCGGCGCCGACCGCGTGGTCAGCGTGCTGCGCGTGCAGGAGGTCTACGAGCACAGCGGCGCGGAATCCCTCGGCCTCGCGCGCGGCGACACCATCGTCGCGGTGCATTTGACGAACGGCGCCAACGCCGACGGCTGGGTGCCGGTGCGCACCCTGCAGGAAGTGCTCGCCCTCGTGCGCGGCGCGAATTTCGACTTCGAGGGTCTCAACCTGTGGTGGGTCAAGCCGGATGGATCTTCGCTCAAGGGCCGCCTGACCTTCGACGACCCGGACCTGACGCAGCACCCCTCCTAGCCGGCTGCCAAAGTGCGCCGCAGGCCTTCTTCCAGGCTGATCTCGGCGCGCCAACCGAGGGCTTGCGCGGCGCGAGCGCAGTCGGCGCGCGAATGGCGCACGTCGCCCGGGCGCGGCGGCTCCAGCAGCGGCGCCGGCGCGGGGACGCGGCCGGCCGCCGCGCACACCAAATCCCACAGGGCGCGCACGGTGACGCTCGCGCCGCTGCCGACGTTGAGCGCGGGCGCGGGATCCGCGCCCGCCAGCGGCGCGCGCTCAGCGGCGAGCAGGTTGGCGCGCACCACGTCCGCGACGTAGACGAAATCGCGCGTCTGCAGGCCGTCGCCGAAGATCCGCGGGGCTGCGCCCGCGCGCGCCTGCTGCGCGAAAATCGAGATGACCCCGCTGTAGGGCGAGGACGGATCCTGGCGCGGGCCGAAGACGTTGAAATAGCGCAGGCTGACGGCCGCCAGTCCACCGCCGGCGGCGGCGCGGAGCCCCACCTCGCAGCGCAGTTTAAGTTCGGCGGAGGGCGAACGCGGAGCGGGCTTCTGGTCCTCGCGCTTGGGCTGCTCCGGACGCTCG
>CAZDMB010000118.1:0-8219 GCA_964506175.1 uncultured Planctomycetales bacterium
GCGGCAACATGCAGGACATGAAGTTCGACATGTGCGGCGCGGCCGCGGTGCTGGCGGTGTTCCACGCGCTCGCGCAGGGCGCCGAATGCCACTACGAGGTGCACGGCGTGCTGGGTTGCGTCGAGAACATGCCTGACGGCAAGGCGCAGCGTCCGGGCGACATCCGCACCGCCATGAACGGCATGACGATCGAGGTGCACAACACCGACGCGGAAGGCCGCCTGGTGCTGGCGGACTGCCTCTGCTACACGGTGCGCACGATCAAGCCGGACCGCATCTACGACGTCGCCACCTTGACGGGTGCGGCCACGATCGCGCTCGGTCACCTGCACACGGCGGTGCTGGGCAACCGGCAAGATGCGGTGGAGGAGGCCATCGCCGCAGGCGCGCGGGCCGGCGAGCCGCTGTGGCAGTTGCCGCTCACCGAGGAGTACCGGGACCTGACGCGCGGCACCTACGCCGACTTGCAGAACATCTACGCGCCCGGTCAAGGCGCGGGCACCATCGCCGGCGCCTCTTTCCTGTCGTTCTTCGTCGAGGAGGTGCCGTGGGTGCACCTCGACATCGCCGCCACCGCGTGGGAAGGGCCGCGCCGGCCGTACTTCAGCGCCGGCGGGCGGGCCACCATGGTGCGCACTTTCCTCGAAATCCTGCGGAGTTAAGTCGATGCTGCTCGCCGTCACCGCCCTCGCCCTGTTGCAGGATCCGCCGGCCGGCCTCGACGCTTGGCTGGGCAAGGAACTCGACGGCCTCGTTCGTCTCTACCAAGAGATGCACGCCGATCCCGAACTCTCCTTCGCCGAGGAGCGCTCGGCGGCGCGCATGGCGGGCGTGCTGCGCACGGCGGGTTTCAGCGTGACCGAGGGCGTCGGCGGCCACGGCGTGGTGGGCGTGCTGGCCAACGGCGCCGGACCGACGCTGCTCCTGCGCTGCGACATGGACGCGCTGCCGGTGCTGGAGGAGACCGGCGTGCCCTACGCCAGCAAGCATCCCGGCGTCATGCACGCCTGCGGTCACGACGTCCACATGGCCGCTTGGAGCGGCGCCGCGCGTTTCCTGGCGCAGGACCGGGCCGCGTGGCGCGGCACGCTCGTGTGCATCGCGCAACCGGCCGAGGAGCGCGGTTCGGGCGCGCGCGCGATGCTGGCCGACGGCCTGCTGACGCGCTTCCCCAAGCCGGACGCCTGCTTGGCGCTGCACACGCGCGCCGAGTTGCCGACCGGATCGATCGGATCTTGCCCGGGTTTCGCCCTGGCGAACGTGGATTCCGTGGACGTGCTGGTGCGCGGCCTCGGGGGGCACGGCTCGACGCCGCAACTCACGCACGACCCGGTGGTTCTGGCCGCGCGCATCGTGATCGGCCTGCAGAGCATCGTCAGCCGCGAAGTGGCGCCGGGAGATCCGGCGGTGGTGACGGTGGGCTCGATCCACGTCGGCACCAAGCACAACATCATCCCGAACGAGGTGAAACTCGAGATCACCGTGCGCTCCTACACCCCGGAGGTCCGCGCCCTCGTGTTGGCGGCGATCGAGCGCACCGCGCTCAACGAGGCGCGCGCGGCCGGCTTCCCGGAGGACCTGCTGCCGGTGGTGACGGTGCTGCCGGAATCCATCGGCGCCACCTGGAACGATCCTGAGCTGGTGGCGAAGGCCGACGCCGCGATCGCGCGCGCGCTCGGCGCCGGCGCGGTGCGATCCGTCGCGCCGGTGATGGGCGGCGAGGACTTCGGCCTCTTCGGCCCCGCCGCCGGCTGTCCGAGTTACCTCTTCTGGCTGGGCGTCACCCCGCCGGAACGCTGGCAGGCGGCTCAGGAGGGCGGACCGGCGGTGCCGGCGGTGCACACCAGCCGCTTCACCCCCGAGCCGCGCGCCTCGGTCCGCACCGGGGTGACCGCGCTCTGCGCCGCGGCTCTGGACCTCCTCGCGCCCGCCGGTCGCTGACGCCGGCGCGCGCCGCTCAGCCGCGCTGCGCCATCGGCAGGTAGTCGCGCCGCGCCGCGCCGGTGTAGATCTGGCGCGGGCGCACGATGCGCGTCTTCGGATCGGCCATCATCTCGTCCCAGTGCGCCAGCCAGCCCGTCATGCGGGCGACGGCGAAGAACACGGTGAAGATGCGCGGCATGAAGCCCATCGCCGAGTAGATCAGCCCCGAGTAGAAGTCGACGTTCGGGTAGAGCTTGCGCTCGGAGAAATAGCTGTCCTTGACCGCGGCGGCTTCGAGCGCGCGCGCCACGTCCAACTTGGAATTGGCGCCGACGACCTCGAAGACCTTCTCCGCCAGCTCCTTGACGATGCGCGCGCGCGGGTCGTAGTTCTTGTAGACGCGGTGGCCGAAACCCATCAGGCGGCGTTCGCCCGTCTTGCACGAGGCCAGGAAGGACGGCACGGCTTCGACCGAGGGAATCTGGTCGAGCATCTCCAGGACGGCCTGGTTGGCGCCCCCGTGCAGCGGGCCGTGGAGGGCGGCGCAGGCGGCCGCGACGGCGCTGTAGGGGTTGACGTGCGAGGAGCCGACGGCGCGCACCGCGTTGGTGCTGCAATTGAGTTCGTGCTCGGCGTGCAGCACCAGCAGCGCGTCCATGGCGCGCTCGAAGGCGCGGTGCACCTGAGCCTCGCGGCCGCCGCCCTGATCCAGCATCATGTGCAGGAAATTGGCGGTGTAGGAAAGTTCCGGGCGCGGGCGGATGGCGCCGACCTCGAGGCCGTTGCGCCGCCGGTAGCCGAGCGCCGCGAGCACCGGCGTGAGCGCCACGAGCCGGACGATCTGGCGCCGGCGGCTGGCGGCGTCGAGCACCTTGCTCGACTCCGGAAAATCGCCGCCCAGGGCGGCCAGGGCCGCCGTCAACATGGACATCGGGTGCACGTCCGGGCTCATCGCCTCGTGCAGGCGCACCATGCTCTCCGGCACGCGCGTCTCGGCGCGGATCTCCGCTTCGAAAGCGGCACGCTGCGCGGCCGTCGGCAGCTCGCCGTGCAGGACGAGGTAGGCGACCTCCAGGAAGTCACTGTTCTCCGCCAATTGATCGATGGGGTAGCCGCGGTAGTCGAGCACCCCCTTGTCGCCGTCGATGAAGCAGATCGAGGAACGCGTGACCACGGTGTTGTCCAGCGCCGGGTCGAAGCTCATCATCCCGAAATCGTCGGCGCCGACCTTGATCTGCCGCAGATCCTTCGCGGCGATGGTGTCGTCCGTCACCGCCAGCTCGTAGGCGCGGCCGGTGCGCCCATCCACGAGCCGCAGCGCGCCCTGCGGCGCGGACGGAGTGGCGCCGGCGGCGGCGGATTGCGGGGAGGAGGGCATGGGCGGATCAGCCTCGGCTCAGGAAAACGGCGCGCCATTTTGCCCGATTTCGCGCCTCCATTCAAGGGCGCCGAAGTGGGGGAGACGGGAGTCGAACCCGTACTGGGAGGATTTTAAGTCCCCTGCCTCTTCCGGTTGGGCTACTCCCCCGCGCGCCGCGGAGGATACCCTAGGCGTTCCGATGTTCCGCCGAGACGCTGCGCGCTGGTGCTTCGCCGGCGGCGCGCTGTTCGCCGCCGCGGACGTCGGCCTGCGCGCTTGGCAGGCGCACGGCCTCGCGCACAGTCTCGATGCGGAGGGCCTGCGCTTGTTCGAAGCAGCACGAGGCCACCAATTCGGCTGCGCCCTCGGGCTGATGCTCTGCGGCCTGCTGCGCGGCTGCGGCGGCGGCCGCCTCGCGGCGCTGGCCGGCGCCGCCTTCGCCGCGGGCGCAGTGCTTTTTTGCGGCGACGTCTACCAAGCGGCCTTCGCCGCCGAGCACGCGGCGATCGGCATCGCGCCGGCAGGCGGCGTCGTCACCATGGCCGCCTGGCTGCTGCTGGCCGCCGACGCGCTGGCTCGCGGAGTTGGAGCCGGCACCCAGATTCGAACTGGGGGGTGAGGGATTTGCAATCCCTTGCCTTACCACTTGGCTATGCCGGCCCAGCGCCGAATTCTAGTCGTTCAGCGGAAGGCCGTCCAGGCCCTGCCGCAGCGCTTGCTACCATGAGCGCCGAGGAGCGCACCATGAAAGTCCGCCTGTTCTGCACGATTCCGCAGAAGCTGATCAAACAGCCGCTTCTCTTCAATTTGGTGAATCGTTTCCAGGTGGTTCCCAACATCCGCGGAGCCAGCGTCACCGAGACCATCGCCATCTTGTCGCTCGAGATGGAGGGCGAAGACGCGAAGGTGCGCGACGCCGTCCAGTTCCTGCGCGACGAAGGCGTGCAGGTCGAACTGCTCAAGGACGAAGAAAGCGCGCCGGTCTAGCGGCCGCCCGGCGGCTGATCCGGCGGCAAATCGGGCGGCAGGTCGCCGACCTGCTTGCCTTCCTCGTCGGTGCGCGAGTTGCCGACCGAACCGCCTTTCTTCGCGATCGCCTCCCATTCGCCGTCGTTGTCGCGCAGCCGCGTGATCCAGCGGTTGTAGCGCTGCATGGACGCCTTCTTGATGTAGCAGACGTCCTCGTTCCACTTGTCGCTGCCGACCGGATTCCGTTCCGCCGAGCGCCAGCCGAAGTTCTCGCCGCCGACGATCTTGCCGACCAGATCGTTGAGCGTGCCGGCCATCTTGACGCCCTCCACGGTGGCGTAATCCTGCTTCATCATCGCGCCCACGAGCGCGGGATAGGCGTTGCGGCCCGCCTGTACCAGCCGGTCGCCGGCGCGATTGGAGCGCGCGCCCGCGTTCTCGAGGTAGAGCGCCAGATCTTCCTGGATGGATTTCCAGGTCTCGTCGCTGGTGCGGCTCCAGCGCTCGAGCGGGGGCGCCTCCTCCAACTTGAGGATGCCAGGGTCCACCGTGCCCCGCGGCACGACGAGCGGCTGGCCGGGCTCGGGCTTGACCCACGCGTAGTTCGCATCCGTCGCCGCCTTCGCCGGCGGGGGATCGGCCGCCGGCGGCGGGGCGCCGACCTCCTCCGTTTTCGGCGCGGACGGCGGCGCCGAACTCTGCGCCGGGGCTTGCTGCGGCGCGGCGGCCTCCGCAACCGGCGCGGACGCAGCGGGAGCGCCCGTAGCCGCAGGCGCGGTGGCGACCGGCGGCTTCTGCTCCGGCGGCGCGGGCTTGTTCTGGTTGATGACGTAGAACAGTCCGCCCGCGCCGGCCGCGACGAGAATGAGAACACCGGTGAGCATCAGCGGACCCTTGCTCGACGAGCGGCCGACGTGCACCGGCTCGCGCGGCGCGCGCTCGCTGGATCGCGCCATCGGTCGCACCGGCGCAGCCGGTTTCGCCGCAGCGGCCGCCACGCCGGTCCCGGCGCGCTTGGCCTTGGCGGCGGCGAGGATCTCCGCGGCGCTCGGCTTCGGCGCGGGCGGAGGGGGAGCCGCGCTGCGCTTGGCCCGGGCGGCCGCGAGAATCTCAGCGGCGCTGGGCTTCGTCGGCTCTGGCTGCACGGCGCGCGCCACGGGGGCGGGAGCAGGTGCGGGCGCGGGCTTGGGAGCGGAACGAACGACCGGCGCCTGCTGGGCAGCGGGCGCCGGCGCAGGGCGCACGACCGGCGCCGGCTGCTTCACCGTGGCCGGGATCACTTTCGCCGCCGGGGCGGGCGCCGGTCGCGGCGCAGCCGGTTTGGCGGCGACGGGCGGCCTGCTCACGGGCGCAGCCAGCGGCTTGGGAGCGAACAGCGGCTTGTTGGGCACGGGCGCAGCCGGCTTGGCGGCGGCAGGGCGCGGCGCGATCGGCGCCGGTCGCGCCTCGAGCGCGGGCTTCGCCTGCGGCGGCGGCGCGGCCGGAGTTCCTGCAGCGGCAGCGGACGGCGCCGCCGGAGTCGCAGATGCAGTCGCGGGCGGCGCGGCCGCGGGCGCAGCGGCGGCGGCGGGCGGCGGAATCTCCACGACGCCGCCGCACACCCGGCACTTCACGCGCGTGGCGGTGACGGAGTCGGGAATGTCGCCGTAGCGTTGCCCGCATTGCAGGCAGGTTCCGATGCGAGACATGGTCAGGGTTCCTCGGGAGCGGGGATCGCCGGGGTCCAGGGCCCGCGGCCAGGGGACTAGGATAGCCTGCTTCGGCCCGCCCAGTGACAGAGTCCTTCCGCCTCGTCAGCGAGTTCACGCCGCGCGGGCATCAGCCGGGCGCCATCGCCAGTTTGGCCGCGGGCTTCGCCGATCCGCGCGCGCGCCAGGTTCTGCTCGGTGTGACGGGCTCCGGCAAGACCTTCACCGTGGCGCACCTGATCGCGCGCCTGCAGGCGCCGACGCTGCTGATCGCGCCCAACAAGACCCTGGCGACGCAGCTCTATCAGGAGATGCGCGAACTCTTTCCGCACAACGCGGTCGAGTATTTCGTCTCCTACTACGACTACTACCAGCCGGAAGCCTACGTCCCGAGCACGGACACCTACATCGAGAAGGACGCGCGCATCAACGATCAGATCGATCGCATGCGCAACCGCGCGACGGCGGCCATCGTCAGCCGGCGCGACGTCATCGTGGTGGCCAGCGTTTCGTGCATCTACGGCCTCGGCGACCCGGAGAACTACCGCGCCCTGGCGCTGCGCGTGCAGGTCGGCGGACCGGCCCGCCGCGAGGATCTGGTGCGCGGCCTCGTGCGCACGCAGCACGCGCGCGCGGAGATCGATTGGCGGCCGGGCGGCTTCCGTCTGCGCGGACCGGCGGTCGAGGTGTGGCCGATCCACCTGGAGGACCGAATGCTGCGCATCGAGCTCGACGGCGATCGGGTGGACGCCCTGCTGGTGGTCGACCCGCTCACCGGCGAGATCCTCGAAGAACCGCAGCGCGCCACCATCTATCCGGTCGGCCACTACGTCCAGCCGGAGGAGAAGCTGCCGCGCGCGCTGGCCGGCATCCGCGCGGAGTTGAGCGTACGGCTGCGCGAGTTGCGCGCGGCCGGCCGCGAATTCGAGGCCGAGCGGCTCGAGCGCCGCACCCTCGCCGACCTCGACGACCTCGAGGAGCTCGGCTTCTGCAGCGGCATCGAGAACTACTCGCGCCACTTCGAGGGGCGCGCCCCGGGCCAGCCGCCCTTCACCCTGCTGCACTACTTCCCCAAGGATTTCCTGTGCGTGGTGGACGAGAGCCACGTCACCTTGCCGCAGGTCTACGGCATGAGCGTCGGCGATCGCGCGCGCAAGCGCAATCTCGTGGACTACGGCTTCCGCCTGCCGTGCGCGGTGGACAACCGGCCCTTGGACGAGGGCGAGTTCGAATCCCTGCTCGGACGGGTGCTGTACCTCTCGGCCACTCCCGCGCCGCGCGAACTGCAGTTGGCCGGCGGCCGCCTCGCCGAGCAGATCGTGCGTCCCACCGGACTGCTGGATCCCGAGTGCGCGGTCAAGCCGGCGCGCGGCCAGGTCGAAGACGCGCTCGCCGAATGCCGCGCCGTGATCGCCCGTGGCGACCGCGTGCTCGTCACCACCCTCACCAAGCGCTCCGCCGAGGATCTGACGGAGTTCCTGCAGGAGCAGGGGCTGAAGGCGCGCTACCTGCACTCCGACGTCGAGGCGGTGGAGCGCTCCGAATTGCTCCGCGACCTGCGCCTGGGAGTGTTCGACGTGCTCGTCGGCATCAACCTGCTCCGCGAAGGCCTGGACCTGCCGGAGGTCGCGCTGGTGCTGGTGCTCGACGCGGATCGGGAAGGATTTCTGCGTTCCGCGACCTCGCTGATCCAGACCTGCGGCCGGGCGGCGCGCAACGAACGCGGCCGCGTGGTCTTCTACGCCGACGCCGTCACGCCCGCGATGCGCGCCGCCATCGCCGAGGCCGAGCGCCGGCGCGCCATCCAGCGGGCGTTCAACGAGGAGCACGGCATCGTGCCGCGCAGCGTGCGCAAGAAGGTGAGCGATTCCCTCGGCGCCATCCTGGCGGCGACGGGCGGCGGGGAGGGCGCGCCGGCTGCCGCCGAGGCGGCGAGTCCGGCCGCCTTGCCGCAACGCATCGAGGCCGCGCGCCGCGGCATGCTGCAGGCGGCGGCGGAACTCGATTTCGAGCGCGCCATCGCCTTGCGCGATGAAGTGCGCCGCCTCGAGGCGCTGCAGTTGGAACTGGCGGGCGGCTGAAAAGAAAAGAGGCCGCCGGATCGCTCCGGCGGCCTCGGTCGAGCCCGAAGGCCGTCTACCAGCGCTCGCGACGGCCACCGCCGCCGCCACCGCCGCCGTAGCCACCACCCCCGCCGCCGCCACCGCCGCCGCCGAAGCCGCCGCCGCGCGCGCCGCGCGCCGGGCGCTCCTCGCGGGGACGGGCTTCATTGACGCGCA
>CAZDMB010000119.1:0-8196 GCA_964506175.1 uncultured Planctomycetales bacterium
CGTCCTCGTTGACGCGGCCGTCGCCGTCGTCGTCGTCGCCCTCCTGGCCGAGCAGGATCCAGTCGCCGAGCTCCTTGCCCTGCACCGGGACGAGCACGCGCGGATCGTCGCGGTCCTGGCGGTGGGTGCCTTCGCCCAGCGGCACGCGCTTGCGCATCTGGGTGATCTCGCCGTCGCCGTCGAGGTCGTTCGGCCCGTCCTCGTCGTAGAGGCCGTCGCGGTCGTTGTCGGTGGGCTTGACGCCGGTGCGCGAAGAATGCGCCGTGTTGGCGTCGTGGAACCAGTGATCGCGGCCGTCCGGGTTCTGCGAGGGGAGAATGTAGAAGGCGCGCTCGTCGAGCAGGGCGCGCGCGCGCTCGTTGGTGTCGCGCTGCTCCAGCAGCCACCACGCCAGGTAGAGCGCGGCTTCGGCGCCCTGCACCTCGTTGCCGTGGACGTTGCCGTCCACCCACATGGCGATCTTGGCGGTGTCCGCGCCGGTGGCGCGGTTCGTGAGGATCATGAGCCGCATCGGCCGGCCTTCCCACGAGTCGCCGATGTCCGTCAGCTGCACGAAATCCGGCCACGCGGCCGCCAGGCGCTCCTCGAGCTCGAGGATGCCGGCGTAGTCGTGGTAGCGGTTCCAGGCGATCTCGACCTTCGGCTGCCACTGGCCGCCGGCTTGCTGCGGCGCCGCGGCCGCCGCCAAAAGAATGAAGGAAATCATTTGCCCTCCGGCTGCAGCTCGTGCAGCGCTTCGCCCGCCGTTTGCGAGGCCGCGCGAATGCGCGCGCCGTGTCCGCCCGTGCGGAACACCCAGCGGAAATCGCGGGTACCGCCCAGGCCCTCGAGCCGCTCCACGCTCTGGATGGCGCGGCCGGCGAGCACCTCGCCGCCCGGCACTTCCAGCGTGATGCGTAGCGGCCGCGGATGCTCGTTCACGGCGCCGGCGGCGCTCATCGTCGGCATCAGGCCATGGTTGACGAGGATGGCGCGCGCCTCGTAGACGCCGCCGCCAAGGTCGCTGACGCGGACTTCCTCCCAGGCGAGGCGCGCGAAATCCTGCGCCAGGCCGTCGCAGAACTCCGTCCAGCGCGCGATCAGCGCCGCCGCCTCCGCGTGCGGCGGATTGGCGCGCACCAGCGGCAGCCAGCCGCCGATCTCGACCGGCCCGAAGTCGGGATGCGCGAAACTCTGCCACGGCGCGAAGCCCGCGCCGCCGCATTCGGCGTCGAGCCAGCGCAACTCCTTGGCTTCGTCGCCCGCGTCCTTGGCCAGGTCTTCCGCGCCCTCCAGTTTGACGAGGCGCGGCATGGACCACAGCCCGCTCTCGATCACCTGCGCGCCGAACTGGAAGTAGGCCCAGTCAGCGAAACTCCCGAGCGCGTCGTTTGCGCCGCGCGGCTTGGCTTCGCCTGCGCCCTTGCCGTCCTCGCCGTACAGGCGCTTCGACCACACCTTCAACAGACTGGCGTCGGCGGCGAGCGTGTCGCCGGCGTCGCGCTCGAGACGGTCCTTGCCCTTGCCCGGATTCGCCACGTTGTCTTCGTCGTCGAGCACGAGGACGAGGGCGACGTGCGGATGCGCCAGCAGGAAGTCCGCCAAGCCGCGCGCCTCCGGCTCCGACAGGGCGACGAGGCCGGCGGCTGGCTGATGCTCCCGCCAGCGCTGCGGGAAATTGCGGTCCAGGCGCACGCCGCCGGCCGGATCTTCCGCCGGCTCGCGGTCGCCGTCGGCGTCGGCCGATTCGCGCAAGAGACGCCAGCCGCCGGCCTCGCCTTCGTCCTTCTTCGCCGCGCGCGTCGCGCGCGGATCCGCCGGGTCGGGCAGCATCGCGCCGCCCGGATCGCGCACGCGCATCCACAGCGCGCGGCCGTCGCCGTCGAGATCGCGCGGCCCGTCTTCATCGAGAAGGCCGTCGCGGTCCTCGTCCACCGGGCCGCCGCGCCACGGATCCTCGCCAGCGAAGGCGCGCGCGGCGCCGTCAGGATTCATCAGCGGCACCACGTGCACGGTGGCGGCGGCCGGCAAGGCTGCGCCGGCGGCACAGAAGTGCTCGCACAAGGCCAGCGCCAACTCGCTCGCCATCAGCCGGTCGCCTTCGAGGTTCGCGACGATCAGCACCTCGGGGCGTCCCGCGTCCTGGCGGTCGCCGAAGGTGACGCCGAGCACGGGCCGGCCGGCCGTCGAGCGCGCGATCTCCACCAGTTTTGCGCCGGTGGCGCCGGCCAGGGCGCGCAGCCGCGCCGGCAACTCCTCGGGATCGGCGTAGTCCTGGGGCGGCGGCGCCTTGGGCGGGGCGGGCGCGGCGGCGGGGGGCGCGGGCTCCTGCGCGGCGGCGTCCTGCGCCTGTGCGCACGCGAGCGAAACCAGGATCCAAACGGTCAACATGGGAAGGAGTGTACTCGGGCCGACTCGCCCCGCTGCCCGTTTCAGCGCGGCCGCAACTCCCGATCGGGGACCCGGCCGTTGCCGTCCACGCGCATCGCGTCGGGCGCGAGATCGAGCGTGGCCCAGGCGTTGTCGGTGGTGTCCACCATGCCTTGCAGCGTGAGGTAGTGGATGCCGTTCTGCTCGGCGTAGGCGCCCGCGTGATTGTGCCCCGCCACGCACAACTTGACGCACGGATGCGCCTGCAGCACGGCGATCACCTCCGCCGCATTCCACACCGCCATGGGGTTCGCCGGCAGGAGCGGATGATGGCTCATCACCACGGCAAACTCGCCGGCCGCGTCGGCCTCGGCCAGTTCGGCGTCGAGCCAGAGCAACTGCACCAGGCCGACACCGCCGCCGGAATCGTCGGCCTGCGGCGCCCATGCGGCGCGGAAGTCGCGGGCGGCGTCCTGCGCCGTGCTGCCGGCGGGGAAGGCGTGCAGGCTGATGTCGTTGCTGTCGAGCAGGAGGAAACGCCAGCCGTTCTGGCTGAAGGCGCGATAGCGCGCGGCGAGGCCCATGCGCGCCGGCACCTGCTCCTTGCGCTCATCGGGAACCGCGAAATCGTGGTTGCCGAGGACGTGGAAGGCCGGCGCTGCGAGCGCGCGGAGAAGGGGCTCGACGACGGCGAAGGATTCCCAGCGATCGTCGGTGAAGTCGCCGAGATGCACGCTGAACGCCGGCCGGGCCGCGTTCAGGCCGGCCACCGCGGCGCGCAGTTTGTCCGGCGAGCGGCGGTACATGCGTTGGCCGCGGTCGGGCTGATCCGCGTACTGGCAATCGGCGATGAGGCCGATCCGGAGCGACCCGGCGACCGGTGGCCCGAAGACGCGCGGCGGCGGCCAGTCGCCGCCGAGTTCCGCGTGCCCGGGCGCGCCCGGTTGCTCGGCGGGCGGCGGCGAGGGCGCGGGTTCGCGCGGCCCGCGCGGCGGTCCGGCGCCGGGGTAGAGCTGCCCGCAGGCCGCAGGCAGCAACAGGCCGAGGCACGACAGGGCGTGGCGGAGGCGCACCGGACCAGATTATGCGCGGCCCTAGGCTGGCGGCGATGATGCTCGTCCTCGCCCCCTGGCTGCTGGCGGCGCTCACCCAGGAGCCCGCGACCGCAGAGACAAAACCCGAGCCGAAGCTCAACGAGGGCGCGCTGAGCGCTTTCGCCTTCCGCGCGATCGGCCCGGCGCTGATGTCCGGCCGGATCGCGGACATCGCGGTGCATCCGGTGCACCCGAACACCTGGTACGTGGCGGCCGGCTCAGGCGGCGTGTGGAAGACCGTCAACGGCGGCACCACCTGGACGCCGATCTTCGATCACTACGGCTCCTACTCGATCGGTTGCGTGACCATCGATCCGCACGATCCGGAGACGGTGTGGGTGGGCACCGGCGAGGCCGTGGGCGGGCGGCACGTGGGCTTCGGCGACGGCGTGTACCGCAGCCGCGACGGCGGCCAGTCTTTCGAGAAGATGGGGCTCGAAGGCAGCGAGCACGTCGCCAAGATCGTGGTGGACCCGCAGGACCGCAACGTGGTGTGGGTGGCGGCGCAGGGTCCGCTGTGGTCGCCCGGCGGCGAGCGCGGTCTCTACAAGACGAGCGACGGCGGCAAGAGCTGGACCTGCGTGCTGACCTCCGGCCCGTACACCGGCTGCACGGACGTGCTGCTCGATCCGCGCAATCCGCAAGTGGTCTACGCGGCGCTGTGGCAGCGCCATCGCACCGTTTGGGCCCTGGTGGACGGCGGGCCGGAATCCGGCATCCGCAAGTCCGAGGATGGCGGCGCGACCTGGCGCGAGTTGAAGAGCGGCCTGCCCGGCGCCGATCAGGGCAAGATCGCGCTGGCGCTGTCGCCGCAGGATCCGGACGTCGTCTATGCCGGCATCGAACTCGCCGGGCGCAGCGGCGGCTTCTGGCGCTCCGGCAACGGCGGCGCCTCCTGGGAGAAGCGCTCCGACCGCGTCGCCGGCGGCACCGGCCCGCACTACTACCAGGAGATGTGGGCCGACCCGCACCGCGCCGAGTCGGTCTACATCGCCGACGTCGTGCTCGGGCGCACGGACGACGGCGGCGCCACCTGGAGCGGCATCGGCAACGACGCCAAGCACGTGGACAATCACGCCGTCGCCTTTCATCCGCAGGACCCAGACTTCCTGCTCGTCGGCTGCGACGGGGGCCTCTATCTCTCGCTGGATCGCGGGCAAACCTTCCGCTTCTTCGACAACCTGCCGGTCACCCAGTTCTACAAACTGGACGTGGACTACGACTGGCCGGTCTACCACGTGGTCGGAGGCACGCAGGACAACGCCACGCAGTACGGACCGACGCGCACCCTCAACGAGAACGGCATCCGCAACGCCGACTGGCGCGTGCTGATCGGCGGCGACGGCCACGACTGCGCCATCGACCCCAGCAATCCCGACCTCGTCTACTGCGAGTCCCAGGAAGGCTTCCTGCGGCGTTTCGACCGGCGCGCCGGCTGGAGCGTGGACGTGCGGCCGCAGCCGGAGGCCGGCGAGCCCAACCACCGCTTCAATTGGGATTCGCCGATTCTCGTCAGCCCGCACGACCCCGCGCGCCTGTGGTACGCCGCCAACCGCCTGTTCCGCAGCGACGACCGCGGCGAATCCTGGTCGGCGGCGAGCCCGGACCTCACGCGCGCCGAGCCGCGCCTGCAGCTGGCGATCATGGGCCGCACCTGGAGCGTGGACGCGCTGTGGGATCTGCTGGCGATGTCGGCATACGCGAGCATCACTTCCGTCTCCGAGTCGCCGGTGCAGGACGGCCTGCTCTACGTCGGCACGGACGACGGGCTGGTGCAGGTGAGCGAAGACGCCGGCGGCCACTGGCGCCAAGCGGCGGATCTGCCGGGCGAGGGGCTGGCGCGCTTCTTCGTCAACGACGTCAAGGCCGACCGCTTCGACGCCGACGTCGTCTACGTCGCCGCCGACCGCCACAAGGAAGGCGACTACGCGCCCTACCTGTTCAAGAGCGCGGATCGCGGGCGGAGCTGGACCTCCCTCGCTGCCGGCCTGCCGCCGCGGCACCTCGTGTGGCGCATCATCCAAGACCACGTGCAGCCCGGCCTGCTCTTCGCCGGCACCGAGTTCGGCGCCTTCGTCAGCCTCGACGGCGGCGCGCGCTGGCTGAAACTGGGCGGCGGCATGCCGGTCATCCCGGTGCGCGACCTCGAGATCCAGCGCCGCGAGGACGACTTGGTGCTCGCCACCTTCGGGCGCAGTTTCTACGTGCTCGACGACTACGCGCCGCTGCGGCAATTGAGCGAGGAGGCGCTGGCGGGCGCGGAGTTCGCCATGTTCGCCACGCGGGCGGCGCTGCTCACGCATCCGGACGACCTGCTCTCCGGCGCGCGCGGCTCGCAGGGCGATGGCCTGTTCGCCGCCGCCAACCCGGCTTACGGCGCGCTCTTCACCTACTGGGTGCGCGACGGCTGGCAGACGCGCAAGGCCGCGCGCGAGAAGGCCGAGGCCGAAGCGAAGAAGGCCGGCGAGCCGGTGCGCTTCCCCAGTTTCGACGAGTTGCGCGCCGAGGAGGAGGAGCAAGCTCCGGCGGTGTGGCTGGAAGTGCGCGGGCCGGACGGCGCGGTGGCGCAGCGCTTCACCGCCGATGCGGGCGCCGGCTTGCACCGCGTCCACTGGGATCTCCGTCGCGCCGGCGGCGGCCTCACGACGCCCGGCACGCACACGGTGCAGGCGCTGTTGTTCCGCGACGGCAAGTACGCGCCGCTGGGGGAGCCGGCTTCCTTCGAAGTGTGGGAGGTGGGCGCGAGCGCCGTGCCGGCATCCGGCTCGGTGGAGGAAATCGCGGCGTGGCAGCGCGGCGCGCAGGAACTCGCGCAGGAGATCAACGCCACTCTGCGCGCCATCACGGAAGCGGAGGAGCAGGTCAATGAAGGCTTGCGCGCCCTGCGCGAGAGCGCGCGCGGCGGCGTGGAACTGGCGGAGGCGGGCTACGCCCTGCAGCAGGAGGTGCGCGCGGCGCGACGCGCCCTCGCCGGCGAGGACATCGAGACGCGCTACGGCGAAGCCGGAGCGCCTTCCGTGCGCTCGCGTCTGGGGGCGGCGCTCTACGACTCCTACGGCCACGGTCACGGGCCGACGCTGACGCAGCGGCGCCAGTTGGAGATCGCGCGCGCGGAATTCGAGCAGGCGCGCGGCGCGGCGCGCAATCTGGCGCGCACGGACGTGCCGGCGTGGCTGGCGCGGCTGGACGCCGCGGGCGTGCCGTGGACGCCCGGTCGCCCGGTGCCGCGCTAAGCCAGCCCGTGCTCGCGCAGGGCGGCGGCGGCCTCGTCGTTGCCGTCGGCCAATTCCACCAGCACCCCGCGCGGGAAGCCGCGCAGCTGACCGGCGACCAATTGCGCTTCGCGGCGCCGCTCCAGCAGGGAGCCGAGGACGCGCGCCGCCTGGTCGTAGGCGTGGGCGAGATCCAGCGCGCGCGGGCTCATCATCACGCCCGCGGGCACCGGATCTTCCTTCGCGGCCTTCTGCTTGGAGCCGCGCGGCGCCTGCTTGGGCTTGGAGCGGCCGGGGCTGGCCTTGAGCGCGCGGCCGTAGAGCGGCCGCGACACCTTGAAGAGCCCGGTGGGCGTGTGCTTGCCGTCTTCCTCCGCGTGCATCTGCCACTGCTCGACGTTGATCTTGCCGTTGCGATCGAGCGGCACGCGGCCATTCACATGGCACCAGATGACGTACAGTTCGTTGTCCGAGTACTTTGGATAGTCCTTGCGGAGACCTTCGAGCGTTCGGCGCCAATTCTTCTCGGTCCAAGCATCGTGTGAAGTCTCCAGAGCAGCGCTGTCTTCCATGGCGTCGGTGGGAAAGGATACACGCCTTCCTTCGTTCTGCCTAGCCCGCGCGCCGTCCGCGCGCCGCGGCGTCAGCGCGGCGCGTCTTCCTGGCGCGTCACGATCGGCACGTAGCCGACTTCGAGGCCCGGCGGCGGCGTCACGAACAGCGCCGGGTCGAGCGCCACCAGTTGGCCGGAGGTCGGCGGCGGCATGTATTCGCGGTCGATCGGCCACGCGCCGTGGATCTTCTCGACCAGGGCCTGCAACTTCGCCTTTTTCGCGTCGCTCCAGGCGTACTGTCGGAACACCGGCTGATCCACGAAGCGGTACCAAGAGTAGGTAACCATCGAGCCGTCGCCGAGCACCGCCGTGAAGGCGGGGGATTGCGGTCCGGGCTGCGTCCAGGCGCCGGCCGCCGGGGCGGTGAAGGGCGCGCCGCGCGGCGCGAGCGCGAACGCGGCCTCGCGCAGGCCGGTCTTGCGCGGCACGTCCTTTTCGGCCACGGCCACCCGCCTGCCGTCCTCGTGCTTGAAATACTGCGGGAACTGTCCGCGCGGCGCCTGGCCGCCCTTCTTCCACACCAGCCCCCAGGTGTTGTCCGCGAACACCTGCGTGTCGAAGGTGTCCGCGACGCCTTCGATCAGCAGGCCGTCCTGATCGAAGCCCGGCGTGCGCGTGCTCAACTTCGCCACGAAGGCGCCCTTGGGATCGAAAGCGCCGCTCGGCGCGGCTCCGCCCTCGCGCCAGGCGAGGAAGTCGTCGTAGAGCGCGGCCTTCGAGTAGTAGGTCACGTCCTGCACCAGCACGGCGCGGCCGCGCGCGTCCACCGGAAAGCGCAGCGCCGGGATCTTCGAGTAACTCGCTCCGCTGCCGTCCTGCGCCACGATCTGCGGCACGGTGTTGATCTCCATCGCGCCGCCGCCCATCCTGCCGGGCCGCGCGTCGAGGCCGCGCCCGTGCAGGAAGTCGTCGTGAAAGAGATCGCCG
>CAZDMB010000120.1:0-8175 GCA_964506175.1 uncultured Planctomycetales bacterium
ACCATCCTAGAGCATCAGGTACTGCGCGCCGCGCGAGGCGGCGAAGCCGCCGACGGCCGCCGGGTCGCTGACGAAGACCTGCGCGAAGAAATTGATCCCGCGCAACGCCGGGTTTGCCGGCAAGGGCAGGTGGGCGGTGCCGTACCCGGCACCGGCCGCGCCCGCAGTGCCGCCCAGGCCGAGGCTCACGCGGCGCAGCAGCGGCAGCCCCACGTTGACCGGCACGCCGTTGCTCGGCGCGCCCGTGCCGCGGGCGAGCGACACCGCCACCCATGCGCTCGCGCCGCCGCGTCCGCCGCGCACGCCGATCTTGAAGTCGGCGCCGCCGAGGAGGGGCGGCACGGCAAGGATCATGCCCGGCGCGAGACCGCCGGTGCCGGCCGACGACGGGCCGAAGCTGTCCGCGCCCGGCGGATGCCGCTCGCTGTAGAGGGTCGGCCGATCGAAGGGCGCCTGGCGCGCGGCCACGCGCGGATCGATCAGCGCATTGCCGACGAAGTCGAAGATCTGCGGGACGTTGATGCCCGGCTGGCCGGCCAGCGGCTGCAGCAGCGGATCGAGGTTGTCGCGGAAGGGGCCGCCGCCGTTGACGTAGATTTCGTCCACGCCGCCCGGCGCCGGACCGTTGTCCAACACGTCCGTCTGGCCGTTGTGGAAGTAGCGCGGGCGCAGTCCGGCGTTGCGCAGCGAGGGGGTCTTGAACTTGCCCCGGTCGGCGAACAGTCCGGTGACCCCTTGGCGTCCGCCGTCCTCGCCGCTCGGCCGGAGTCCGAGGTTGTGGAACAGTCCGTCGCTGAAGACCGGCGGCGTGTGGCAGTTGGCGCAGCGCGCCGGACCGTTGAACTGATTCCAGCCGGCGATCTGGCTCTGCGTCATGGCGTTCGGATCGCCGGCGATGAAGCGATCCCAAGGCGTCTGATTCGGCACCAGGGTGCGCTCGTACGAGGCGATGGCGAAAGCGATGCGCTCGGCGGTGATGGCGGCGTCGCCGAAGGCCGCGGCGAAGAGGCCGGGATAGTCGCCGTGCGCGGCGATCTGCGCCGCCGCGTCGGCCGGCTGATCGGTGACGAGCGCCCACGGCCGCGCCGCGGCGAGTTTGGCGACGATCTGCGACCAGTCGCGGCTTTCGTGCGCCATCTCGACGTCGCTGACTGGCGGGCCGACCACTTGGCTCTCGAGCGCGCCGCCCGTGGCGATGCTGACGGCGCCGGTCTGCGGGTCGGTGAAGGTGTCGGCGGCGCGGCCGTCCCAGAAGGCCTCCAGCGCGTACATCGCGCCGACGATCTCGGGCGCGTGCCGGCCGGTGATCTGCACGTTCAGGCCGAAGCGGGCGTCGGGCGCATAGTCGCCCGCCGCGCCCTGGCGGATGACGCCCGGGCTGCCGAACACGTCGTCCGGCGAGGGGGTGACGCCATCGGGCCCCGGATTCACCGCCGGACGGCCGTCGCTGAAGCCGCGCTCCGGCCGGTGGCAGGTGCCGCAGGCCACCGTGTCGTCGCTCGAGAGCTGCTCTTCCCAGAACAGGATCTTGCCCAAAAGAATCTTGTCCAGGGTGGGCGGGTTCTCCGGCGGGCTCGCAGGCGGGGGCAGCGGGCCGCCCGCCTGCGGCAGGGCGAGGGCGATGGTCCCGGCGGCGATGGCGGCCGCCATGGCGGGAAAGACGAGGAGGGCGCGTTTCACGGGTTCGGGTCTGCGCGTGGAACCCCGCCGCCGGAGTCCGGTTGCGGCCGGTCAGCGGGCAAGGGTTCCGTCCCGCAGCCGGCCGGGCCGGAAGGCGCGCACCAATTTGCCCGCAGGGCGCGCGAGCCGGCGATCGCGCCCGGGGAAAGGCGTCTCCGCCAACACCTGGCGCAGCACCGCCAGCCGCGCCTGCTTCTTCTTGTCCGCTTGCACCAGCATCCACGGCGCCGCCGGGTGCGAACTGCGCCGCAGCATGGCGTCGCGCGCGGCGCTGTACGCCGGCCAGAGCTTCTGCGCCTGCGCGGCCACCGGGCTGATCTTCCACTGCTTGAGCGGATCCGTGCGCCGCGCTTCGAGGCGGCGCGCCTGCTCCTTGCGCGAGATGTCCAGGTAGAACTTGAGGATGCGGACGCCGTCGGCCGCGAGCAGGCGCTCGAAATCCTTGACGTCGCGGAGGAAGCGTTCCGTCTGCGCGCGCGTGCAGTAGCCCATCACCGGCTCGACGCCGGCGCGGTTGTACCAGGAGCGGTTGAAGCACACGATCTCGCCCGCCGCCGGCAACTGGGCGACGAAGCGCTGGAAATACCACGAAGAGCGTTCGCGCTCGGTGGGTTTCCCGGGCGCGAAGACGCGGAATTCGCGCGGCGACCAATGCTGCGTCAGCACGCGAATCACGCCGTCCTTGCCGGCGGCGTCGCGGCCCTCGAATACGATCAACAACCGCTCGCCGGCGGCGATCACGTGGCGCTGCAGCCGCACCAGCTCGACGTGCAGCGGGTGGAGGGCCTCGGCGTATTCGGCGTCATTCATGCCGCGAAGATGCGGCCCATGTCCGCGGCCACTCGCGCCAGCCGCGCGCGTCCGCCGCCGCCGACCTCCGCCGTGAACCAGCCCTGATAGCCGGTGGCGCGCAAAGCGCGCGTCACCGCCGGCCAATCGCAATCGCCCTCCATCAACTCGACGTCGAAGCCCTTCCACAATCCTTCCTCATTCATCTTCTTGCGGCTGAACTCCTTGACGTGCAGGCGCCGGATGCGCGGGCCGAGCGCCTCGATCCACTGCTCGGGCCAGCCGAAGCGCAGCACGTTGCCGACGTCGAAGTAAGCCTTGACCCACGGCGAGGCGAAGGCGTCCACGTAGCGCGCCATCTCCAGCGGCGAGAACAGGAACTCGTTCCAGACTTCCTCGATCGCGAGCGCCACCTTGCGCTCGGCGGCGAGCGGCAGGACGCGCGCGATCTCCGCGCGCGACACGTCCCACGCCTCTGCGTAGGGCATCTGCTTGTTGACCACCGCCGGCACCACCAGCACCGTGTCCGCGCCGTAGGCGGCTGCGTCCTCGATGGCGCGCTGCAGCGCCTCGACGCCCGCGGCGCGCACCTTCGGGTCGGGGTGGTTGAAGGGCTGCGACCAATGCGCGGAGTCCACCACGCCGTGGATCACGAGGCCGGTGGCGTCGCGCGCATCCTGCACCTCGCCGGCGGCGTAGCCGTTCGGCGCGTCGAGTTCGACGCCGTCGTAGCCCAGTTCCCGCAGCAACTGGAACTTGGCCAGCAGGGTGTCGCCCTCGCCGACCATGCCGATGCCGCAAGCCTTCTTCCAGCCTGCCGGTGCGGCGGGTTGCTGCGCCGCGGCGGCGCGAGGCAGGGAGGCGGCCACGCCGAGCGCGCCGAGTCCGGAGAGGAAGGTGCGGCGATCCATCAGGCCGAGGATAAGGTCCCGCTACGATAGGCACGATGCTGGCCCTGATCATCGGGCTCCTCGGCGCGCAGGAGCCCGCGGCTCCGGATCCGTGGATCGTCCTGCGCCCGGATGCGCTCCGCTCCAGCGCGGACACGAAGTTCGAGTTGCGCGGCGACGGCTCGATCTTCGCCAGCGGCGGCGAGCCGGCGCAGGACGTCTACGAGCTGGAGTGCGAGGTCCCGGCCGCGGCCATCGTCGCCCTGCGGCTCGAGGCGCTGCCTGATCCGGCCCTGCCGCAAGGCGGCGCCAGTCGCGCCGCCAACTCCAACATCGTCGTCACCGAGGTGCAGGTCGAGGCCGGCCCGGCCGGCAAGTCCCGTCGCTCGGCGCCCGTCGCCTTCCGCGGGGTTTACCAAGTGCGCGGCGATCTCGGCACCGGCCGCCGCCTGGTGGACGGCAACCTGTCCTCCGGCTGGGAGATCCACGGCTCGGCGGGGGATCCCAGCGTGGCGGTGCTCCTGGCCGAATCGCCCTTCGGCTTTGCCAAGGGCACTTTTCTGCGCATTCGCATCCGCCACGAGTCGCGTTGGAGCAATCACGCGCTCGGCCGTTTCCGTCTCGCCGTCACCGAGGATCCTTCCGCCGCCGACGCCTACGCGCCCAAGACCAGCCCGCTGGCCCTGCGGGTGGACGCCGCCACCTGGAACGGCATCCAGTATCTGCTGAAGCGCCAACATCCCGACGGCACGTGGATGAATTGGATGGAGACGCACATGTACGCCGGCACGGCCTCGCTCTGCGGCTACGCGCTCTACAAGTCGGGCGTGCCGCGCGATCACGCGTCCATCCGGCTGACGCTCGCCTATCTCGCCTCGCACCCCGCGGAATACACCTACGACGCGGCGCTGCGCATCCTCTGGTACACCTCTCTCGACGCCAAGCAGTACGCCGCGCAGATCAACCAGGCGGCCGAAGTGCTGCTCTATCAACCGGAGCAATACTTCACCTATCAGTACGCGGGCGGGCAGGGGCCGGGCGGCGACCTCTCGAACCACCAGTTCGCCGTGGTGGCGCTGCACGCGCTCGACGAGCACGGTTTCGAGCTGGACCCCAAGCTGTGGCGCAAACTGGCGGAGAGGATCGTCGGCACGCAGAAGCCAGACGGCTCGTGGGGCTACTACCCCATGGCGGACTCCACGCCCACCATGTCCCTGGCCGGTCTGGCGGCGGCCGCCTGCTGCCGCAACGCTCTGGAGCGCGGCGGCGCGCCCAAGCGCGACCTCGAGGTCATGCAGCGCGCGGTGGATCGCGGCCTGGCCTACTGCGGCGCCAATTTCCTGCTCGATCAGGCTCGCGATCGCGGCCCGCTCGACCGCTGGTTCTGGTACGCCTGTTACGGCATGGAGCGCGCCGCGGCGCTGGCGCGCGTGGACAGCTTCGGCCGCCACGACTGGTACGCCGAGGTGGCGGACCAGCTGTGCAACGAACAGGGCGGCGACGGCAGTTGGCGCACGCCGTGGGGCGACGAGGACATCACCACCGCCTTCTGCCTGCTGACGCTCGCGCGTGCCACCGCCGCCACCGGCATGCCGTCCATCGCCGCGCGCTTCGCGCCGCGCTGGTCCACTGCCGGCAGCGGAGCCGATCTGACGATCACCGCCACCGGCGCGCCGGAGGTCTTGCTCTCGCTCGCCGGCATCGGCAAGAAGGCCAGCGAGGACTTCGCCTGGAAGGGGGAGGCGCGGCCGCGCCTGCTGCAAGTGCAGTGGTGGCTCGACGGCCAGCCGGCCGGGCCGCCGGTGACGGCGGAGGAGGATCCGGTGGCGGTCGCGCGCCGCGGCACCACGCCGCGTTTCGCCACGCGCGTGAGCCTGCCCGGCAACGGCGACCACACCGTCCAGGCGGTGGCGATGGTGCAGGCTCCCAACGATCCGAATGGAGCGCCGGAGGAAATCCGCAGCGAGGTGCTGCCAATCGCGGTGCGGGGCTTGATGGACGAGCCGATGCAGCGCGAGATCGACTGCATGCAGCGCGAGGTCTGGGCGGTGTTGCCGGATCTGCGCGAGTCGAGCATGAGCAGCAGCCAGGACGAGGGGCGCTGCGGCGTGATCCGCGCCTTCGATCGCACGCAGAGCACGCGCTGGTGCTGCAAGCAGGGCGACCCGGAACCCTGGCTGCGCGCCGAGTTCCCCCGCGGCGTGCAGATCTCCGCGATTCGCCTGCTGCCGGTGCTCAATCAGGATCGCCTGGCGGACGGGCTGGGCCTGGACGTGCCGCGGCGGGTCAAGTTGGTGATCAACGACCGCGACGAGCGCGTGCTGACGATGGGGCCGGAGAACATGCTGCCCGGCCTGCTCGTCGAATTCGACAAGAAGGTGAATCTGCGCCGCCTGGAGGTCCGCATCCTCGCGCGCGACCCTGGGCCGAACAATCCCGGCTACGTCGGCTGGCGTGAAATCCAGCTTCTCGCACCCCGCAACTGAAACTCATGCGCTTCATCGGCAAATGGCTGATTTGGATCGGCGGCCTGGCGCTGCTGTACGTCGACCTGCGCCCGCTCGGCGAGGAGGCCTATCGCGCCTATCAGAGCCACCAGGCCCTCGGCCCTTACACCCTCGAGGAGTGGCTGCTCCGCTTCGCGCGCCCGATTTTCGTCCTCGGGGTGCTCTGCGCCGCCGCGCTTCCGGATTTGGGCGCCCGGCGCGCGCGCAAGAAAGCGAAAGCCGCGCCGTCCGTGCCGGGAGTCGCGCCGCCGCCGCCGCCGCCCCCGGCCGCGCCGCCTCCTTCCGCGCCGCCTCCGTCGTTATGATGCGTCCTTGGCGGGCGTTTCAAGCCCGCCGCTTGCGTGTCCGCCTCCCGAGGAGGGGCACGCACGGATGCATCCCTCGGTCCCAGTCTGATGAACCTTTACGTCGGTAATCTCCCTTACTCCCTGGGCGACCAGGAGTTGCGCGATCTGTTCTCTCCCTTCGGCGAAGTGCGTTCCGCCCGCGTGATGATCGACCGGGAGACCGGCCGCTCGCGCGGCTTCGGCTTCGTGGAAGTGGATGACGCCGTTGGCCAGCAGGCGATCGCCGAGCGCAACGGCTTCGACGTCGGCGGGCGCAGCCTCGTCGTCAATGAGGCGCGTCCGCGCGAAGAGCGCCCGCGCTTCGGCGGCGGCGGCGGCGGCGGTGGTCCGCGCGGCGGCGGGTATGGCGGCGGTGGCGGCGGTGGCTACGGCGGTGGTGGCGGCGGCGGTCGCGGTCGCAGCGGCGGTGGTGGCGGCGGCGGCGGCGATTGGCGGCCGAAGGGCGGCCCGAAGTCGCGCCGTCCGCGCGTCGAAGACAACGACTACGGCCGCGACGAGTACTAGGCCGCGGGTTGCGCTGACATGCACGCGCTGCGCGCGCGGAGCTGGTGGCTGTTCGACATGGACGGGACCCTCACCGTTCCCGTCCATGACTTCGACGCCATGCGCCGCGAGTTGGGATTGCCGGCCGGTCTCGGCACCCTGGAGGGGTTGGCCGCGCTCCCGCCGGCGGAACAGGCCCTGCGGCGCGCGCAACTGGACGAGATCGGCTGGCGCTACGTCGCGCAGGCGCAACCCCAGCCCGGAGCCGAGGCGCTGCTCGCCGCGCTCGCGGCACGCGGCGCGCGCCTCGGCATCGTGACGCGCAACGCGCGCCGCAACACGACCGCCACGCTGGAACGCATCGGCTTCCGCCGCTGGTTCCGCGACGAAGACCTGATCACGCGCGACGACTGCGCCGCCAAGCCCTCGCCGGAGCCGGTGCTGCGGCTGCTGGCGCAGTGGCGCGGCCGTCCGGAGTGTGCCGTGCTCGTCGGCGACGCCGTCTATGACCTGGCTGCCGGGCGGGCTGCCGGCGCCGCGACCGTGCTGCTCGACCCGGCGGGCGACGCTCCCCACCGGCCGCTCGCCGATTGGTGCATCCGCCATCTGGACGAGTTGCGCGCGGTCCTCGCCTAGACTGGCGCGGTGGGCTGGGAGATCGCCGCCGAGTACCTGCTGCGCCTGCTGATCGCCACCGCGGTGCTGCTGCAGCCCGGACTCGGCCCGCCGGCGCGCCTCGCCTGGATCGCCGTCGGCTTCGCCTTCCCGCTGGTGGGCGCGCCCGCCTACCTGATGTTCGGCCGCGCGCGCCTCGGCAGCCTGCGCCGCGCCCGCTACCGCGAAGTCTGCCGCCTCATCGCCGCCAACGAATTGCGCCAGGCGGCCGCGCGCCGCGGCGAGATCCGCGTCGCGCCGGAACACGCCAAGATCGCGGTGCTGGCGGAGAGCGTCGGCGGCAACCCGGTGCGCTCGGGCAATCGTGTCGAGCTGTTCGGCGAGGCCGGCGCCTTCATCAACGTGCTCGAACGCGACCTGGATGCGGCGCAGTCCCAGGCGCACCTGCTCTTCTACATCTGGCTGGATGATGCCGCCGGCCAGCGTCTGGCCGCCGCCCTCGCGCGCGCGGCCGCCCGCGGCGTCCGCTGCCGCGTCCTGCTCGACGGCGTCGGCTCGCGCGGCTTCCTGAAATCGGGCGCGTGCGCGCGCCTGCGCGCGAGCGGCGTGCAGGTCGTCGAGGCGCTGCCGGCGCGCGTTTGGCGCCTGCTTTTCGCCCGCATGGATCTGCGCAACCATCGCAAGATCGCGGTGGTGGACGGGCGCATCGGCTGCACAGGATCCAACAACGTGGCGGAGGCATCCTTCGCTCCCAAGCGCGCCTTCGCTCCGTGGGTGGACCTCATGTTGCGCGTCGAAGGCCCGGCGGTGCACGACCTGCAGAGCCTTTTCGCCCAGGATTGGCACATGGAGACGGGCGAAGAT
>CAZDMB010000121.1:0-8150 GCA_964506175.1 uncultured Planctomycetales bacterium
GGGCAACTGGTTCGCCGTGGGCGTGAAGCAACAGTTTGTGTGGTACGATTCGGTGATGCTCGGCGGGGTCTACAAGGACTGGACGCCCTATCATCATCCGCTCTACGGCGACGTCGAGATCGGCGGCTTCAAGCGCCAGCACGGGCGCGTGGCGCCGTCCTTCATGATCGAGGAGATGCTGCACCGCAACGCGATGTTCTGCGCGCGGCACGCCGAGGAGATCGCCAAGGTCGCCTTCGCGCGCGTCGCCAGCGAAGACCTCGGCGGCGGCCTGTGGCGCGTCACCGCCGTGCTGCGCAACGACAAGGCGATGCCCAGCCGCTCGGCGATGGCGGGCGACAACAAGATTGGCACTCCCGATCGGCTGAGCATCACCGGCGACGGCGTCGCCGTGCTGACCGGAGGCCTGCAGAACGACCGCTTCCATCCCGAACTCGCCGAGCCGCCGGTGCGCCAACCCGAGCGCCTGCTGCTCGAGCGCGGCGTGCCCGGCCGCGGCACCCTCACCGCCACCTGGGTGGTGCGCGGGAGCGCCGGCGCGCCGCTGCGCCTGCGCTTCGAGGCGGAGAAGGCGGACGCCGCGGAGTGGAGCGGCAAACTCGGCGCCGAGTAGCGCCGCTAGAGCACGAGGAAATAGCGCGCATCGGCGAGGTCGCCGAAGCTGCGCGCGATCGGATCGAAGACCACCGCGGCGTAGTCGATGCGGGTGCCGGCGGGCAGCGCGCCGGGAATGAGCGCGCTGCCGGTCAGGCCGTGGCCGGCGGCGTCGAGCGTGCCGCGCAGCGCGGAGCTGCCCGCGCTGATGGTGAGCCAGGCGCCCGGCGCGAGTCCGGTGCTGCGGCCGTCGCCGAAGGGCAGCGGCGCGGCGCCCGGGGCTTGCGCCAGCAGCACGCGGAATTCGCGGCCGGCGTCGGCGGCGCGGAAGCGATCCGCGCGGAACACGAGCGGCGTGCCGGCGGCCAGCGCGCCGGTGGCGCTCACGCCCGGCACGCGGAAGCCGCCGGCCCAGACGTGCGCGACGCCCTGCGCGTCCTCCGCGAGCCAGGCGGCGAAGTGATGCGCGTAGGCGGGATCGTAGGCGTGCACCGCGGCGCGCAACGGCAGAGCGCCGGCGGCCGCCACCTCGAACGGCGGCAGCGGCTCCGGCAACGCCGCGCGCGAGCCCGAGGCAAGCAGAGAGGTGCCCGTCTCCCACTGCACGGCAAAACTGCCGTCGGCGGAGTCGCCGGCGATGCGCGGCGCCGTGCCGCCGCTCGCGGCAAGCGCGGTTTCCAGCCAGTGCGCGCCGGCGTCGCTGCTGCCCGCGAGCCACGGCGTCAGCGCGCCGGGCGTGGCGCGGTCGTCGCTCCAGGTCACGAGCACTTCAGCGGGAGTGAAGAAGATCTGCGGTCCCGCCGGCGTGACGGAGGGACTGCGCGAACCCGCGACGCGCAGAGGCGCGGCCAGCCAGCTGCCGCCGCCGTCGGTCGAATGGTTGGAGCCAACCGCGTGAATTGCGAACAGATCTTGGAAGACCACGGCGACGCGCGCGCCGTCGGCGGCGAGATCGAGAACGCCGTCGAGAACGTTGACGCTGCCGCTCACGGCGACGGCCGGTCCGGGCCAGGTGGCGCCGCCGTCGAGGCTGCGCAGGTAACGCGCCGTCTGCAGTCCGGCGACGAGGGTGTCGTCGGACCACGCGAGATGCACCAGCGGGCCGTCCATTTCCAGGTCGAGGGCGCGCGCCGTCCCGCCGGCGTGCAAGGCGCCGGAGGCGGCGAAACTGACGCCTGCGTTCGCCGAGCGCGCGACGCGCACCTCGTCGCCGCCGGGCAGGGATTCGAGAAGCAGCGCGATCGCGAGCGCGCCGCCGGTCGCGCTGGCGCGGGCCGCGAAGCGACTCACGGCGGCCTGACCCGCGGCATGGCCGTCATCCACGCGCAACTCCGGCCCCCAGCTGGCGCCGGCGTCGCGACTCGCGCGGAAGAAGAGGTTGTTTGCGCCGGAGCGCGCGTCCAGCCAGCACACGCGAATCTCTCCGGCGACGACGTCGACGGAGGAGGCGCGCAGTTCCTTCGACGCGCCGCTGAGGTCGAGATCGAGGCGCCGCGGCACGCTCCAGGTCCGGCCGAGGTCAGCTGAGGCGCTGAGCCACACGGCATCCGCGCTGAGCGAAGTATCCACCCAGGCTGCGGCCGCGAGTCCACCGGCCGCATCCGCCGCCAAACTGGTGGCCGCGGTGGCGTTGGGGAGATCGAGCCTCACGGCCTCCCGCGCGGTTTGCGCGGGGCTCCCCGCCAACGCCAGGCCGGCAAGAATGCCGAGCATGCCGCAAGCCTACTACATGATTTGCACCGGGCGCGGGTCCGTGATGGAGCCGGCGCGCAGCGGATTGAGGCGGTAGGCGACCGCGACGAACCACATCGTGGTGCCCGGCTGAATGTTGCCCGGGAAGGTGAAGGTGGGCGAGAGGCCGTTGCCGGCCGGGCCGATCATGCCGCCGAGCGCGGAGGTGTGTTGGCTGAGGAGATACCAGCCGTCCGGCGCGAGACCGGTTCGCCGGCCGTCGCCGCGGGGCAAGGTGGCGCTGCCGCGGCCGGCGGCGGCGAAAATCTTGAAGTTCTGGCCAGCCTCGTGGTGGCCGAACTGCGAGACGCCGAAGGACACCTGGCCGCCCGCGGTGAAGTTGCCCTCCGGCAGCACCTGCGGAATGCGGAAACCCGCGGCGTACACGTGCTCGAAACTGCTCGCGTCGCGCTCGATCCACACGGAGAGATAGTCGTCGTAGAGCGGGTCGAATCGCAGCGCCGCGTCGCGTAAGGAAGGATTTCCGGCAGTGCGCACGACGAAGGCCGGCAAGGGCGCCGGCGTGGCGGCGCGCGACACTGCCCCGCCGAGCCGCGAACCGCCGTTCCACTGCGCGGCGAAAAGCGCGCTGTCCGCATCGCCAGCGAGAAGCGGCGCCACGCCCGGGCTGGGCGAGAGTCCGGCTTCGGTCCAGGTGACGCCGTCGTCTCCGCTCCAGGCGAGAGCGGGCAGCGCGACCCCGGGAGTGGCGCGATCATCCGACCAGGCCACGACCGCAGAATCTTCGGCCCAGTGCGCGCACGCGCGCGCCGGCACGACGCCGCTGGCGGCGGAGAGACCCACTGGGTTGGCCGCGGCCTGCCACGTCGTTCCGCGATCGTGCGAGAACGCGGCGCGAATCGGCAAAGTTCCGCCGCTCTCCTGCCACACCGCGCAAAGCGCGTCGCCGCGCAGAGCGAGGTCGAGGCTGTCCGCGGTCGCGGCGATGCCGCCGTCCACGTCGAACGCCGCGGGCAGCCAGGTGGCGCCGAGATCGGCGCTGGTCTGGTAGAGCACGTCGTAGGCGCCGACCGCCAGCGGATCGTCCAACCAGGCAAGGTGCAACTCGTCTCCTTGCGCGCGCAGGCGCAGGCGCGGCGCATCCGTCAGCGCGGCGATCAGCGCGGAGGCGCCGAAACTGGCGCCGGCGTCCGGCGAAACCGCGGCGCGCAACTCCAGGCCCGCGCCGCCGCTCACCCTGAAGGCGAGCGCGACGCCCTGGCCGCTCTCGTTCACGCTCGCGTCGAAGGCGAGCACGGCGTCCGCGCCCGGCGCGCCGCCGTCATCCACGCGAATCTCGGGCTCCCACGTGAGCCCGGCGTCGCGACTGACCCGCGCATAGAGATCCGTGCCGGCGCCATTGCGCGCATCCAGCCAGAAGACGAAGACGTTGCCGCCGGCCACGCGCACGCTGGCGTCGCCCAAACTCTTGTCGAGGCCGGAGAGGTCCTGGTCCACCTGCACGGGAAAGCGCCAGGACAGGCCTTGATCGCTGGAGGTGGCGCAATAGACGCCATCCGCGCCCGAGGAAGCGTCCACCCATGCCACGGCGGCGAGGCCGTCACGCTGGTCGGCGGCAGCGCTTTCGGCGCTGCCCGGATTCGAAACGTCGAGTTGGGCGGCGGGCCGGACGGCCTGCGCCTGCGAAACGGCGAACGATAGAGCGAAGAGAAGGAGGGTAGGGATCATCACGCAGTCTTGATCCCAGGGAGCGAATCCATCCTAGGGGCTGCGGCGAGTTTGGGGCCGCGCATCGGGGCTTTTTTTCTCTACTGCGGCGATAATGCGCTCGTGGCACCCCTGCACCCAGCCCACGGCTGGACCCCCGGCCAGCACGCCGTCGTGCGCGGCATTGCCGGCGTCGCGCTCGCCGCGCACTGGTCGTTCGGCGCCGCCACCTTCGAATGGCTTCCCTGGGCGAGCGGCGCGGCGCTGCTCTACGCCGCCGGATTCTGGGAAACTTTCGTGGCCGGACTCACGGGGATCGTCCTGCTGCTCGTCGCCGCGCGCACGCAGGATCCTTACGCAATCGGACTCGCCATCGCGCTCGTGATGCGCGTGCCGCCCGCGCGCGGCCTGCGCCTCGGCGCCGCGCCCTTCCTGCCCCTGGTTTGGGTGCTGCTCGCCGCGGCCAGCGCGGCGAGCGGCCTCTGGCATCTGCGCGAAGACGCGACCGCCATGGCCCTGTTCGAATTCGCTTGCGCGCCGCTGGCGCTGTGGCGGCCCGCGCGCCGCTGGCTGTGGCCCATCATGCTTCTGGTCCAAGCCTCCTGGGTGATCGGCGGGCACGGCTTGCCGCCAGCCAGCGCGCCGCTGCTGCTGCTGGCCTTCGCCTTCGATCCGGCCTGGATCCCGGCGCGCACTCCGGCCACGCCTCACATGGTGTTCTTCGACGGCGCCTGTGGTTTATGCCACGCCAGCGTGCGCTTCCTGCTGCACGAAGACGTGGACGGCAGCGCCTTCCGCTTCGCGCCCTTGCAGGGCGCCCTGTTCGCGCGCAGCGTGGGTGCGGCGGAGCGCGCCGGCTTGCCGGACTCCATCGTGCTGCGCACCGCCGATGGCCGCCTGCTGGCGCGGTCGGCCGCCCTGCTCGAGATGGGCGCCGCGCTCGGCGGCCTGTGGCGCCCGCTCGCGGCGCTGGCCCGGCTGGCGCCGCGAGCGCTCCGCGACGCGCTTTACGATGCGATCGCGCGCGTGCGCGGCCGCCTGTTCCGCAAGCCGGCCGCCCTGTGTCCGCTCCTGCCGCCCCAGTGGATGAAGCGCTTCGACGCCGAGTGACGCTATCCTGAGCGCATGTTCGGAGTGATTCGGCAGTTCGCGCGCCTGCTGACGGGCAAGGCCCACGCCTTCGAGATCGGTCTTGGCGTGTTCTTCGGCGTTCTGCTGGCGCTCGTGCCGTCGCGCACCGTGGACGAAGGCACGGGAATCCTCGGCTTCAACGCGCTCTGGCTCATCTGCTTCTTCCTCTTCCTCGCGCTGCGCGCTTCGATCCCGGTGGCGGTGCTGCTGATGGGATTGGTGGAGCTGTGCGAGGCTCTGTTCCTCGGCCAGCTCAGCTCCGGGCTCGGCCGCGTCCTGCTGGAGAACGTGCTGCCGCAATCCTTCGCCATCGGTCTGGCGCGCGCGTGGCCGAGCGCGCAGTTGCACACCTGGTGGGGTTTCGGCGGCATGATCGTGGGCGTCGCGCTCGGCCTGGCGCTGGCGCTGCCGCTGCACTTCTGGATCTCGCGCCGGCTGCCGGCGTGGCGGGAGAAGTACGGGCAGTCGCGCCTGACGCGCGCGGTCGGCGGCGCTTGGTACGCGAAAATCATCGGCTTCTGGCTCGGGTGATCCATGTTCGTCGTCCTGCGCAAAGGCTTTCTGATCCTCTTCGCGATCGTGTTGCTCGCGCTCACGCTCGCCGTGGTGGTGGGCGCCGACGCGCTCTTCGGCAAGGCCATCCGCGCCTGGGGGCCCTACGCCTTCGGCGGCCAGCCGGTGGACTTTGCGGATTCGGAACTCGCCCTGCTCGGAGGGCGCGCCAGCGTCACCGGCTTCCATGCCGGCACGGCGCAAGAGCCGCTGCTCGACTTGGAGCGCGGCGCCCTCGAGGTCAGCATTCCAGCCGCGCTCGGCGGCCGCGTGCACGTCGTCAACGCCGAGCTCACCGGCACGCGCCTGCACTTCAACGTGCGCGCCGACGGCACCCTCGCCGTGGATCCCGGCCCGCCGCCCGAGGCCGAGCGCCGCGACAAGTCCGCCGCGCCGCGCGACGCGCCGCTGCCGCCCCCCGCCGATCGCGACGTCGTCCAAATCGTCGGCGAATACTGGGAAAGGATTCAGACCTACAGGGAGTACTACGACAAGTACGGCGGCATCTTCGCCGGGGGCGGCGAGCAGGCGGACAAGCCCGCGCCGACGCGTTTCCCGGGCAAGCCCGATTTCGTCGCCCAGGCCCAGGCCGCCGACCGCGCCGCGCGCGGCGGAGCCTTCTACCTCGAGCGCGCCGCCATCCAGGACTTCCGCTGGGAGTCGCTCGACGCGCGCACCGGTAAACCCATCCTGCCCGACCTCAAGTCGTTCACCTTCGCGCTGGAGCGCGTCGGCGCCGCGCCCGACGGCGTGACGGAGCCGGCCGTGATCCGCGGAGCCGGCGAGTTGACCGAAGGCGGCACGATCGATTTCGCGCTCCATCTCTCGCGCACCAAAGACTTGTCCACCCTGGATTTCGGCGCGGTCGGCCTGCCCACGGATCGCATCGCCGATCTGGCGAAAGCCTCGCTTCCGTTCCGCGTCGCCGGCGGCACGCTGGACCTCAAGACGCAGAATCTGCGCTTCGACGACAAGCGCCTGCGCGGGCGCATCCGCGTCTCGCTGGCGAACTCGAAAGTGTTGCCGAAGAAGGGCTCGCCGAAGGTGATGGGCGTCGAGCCGCAGGAGTTCTGCCGTCTCTTGAACGACGCCCTGACGCGCGCGCCGGTCGCCTTCTCCATCGTCCTCGGCGGCTCGCCGACGCGGCCGAGTTTCGAGATCGACAACGAGACGGATCTCGGCGAGTTGCTCGGCGGCGCGGTCAAAGCGGAGGCGGAGCGCCGCGCCAAGGAACTGGTGGACCAGAAGAAGGAAGAACTGCAGGACAAGGTCGGCGATCAGCTGCAGGACCGGCTCGGCGACCGCGCGGGCGGCTTGCTGGATGGCGTCCTCGGCGGCGACAAGGCGAAGGATCCGCCCAAGGAGAAGTCGAAGCCGAAGGGCAAGGACGCCCCGCCGGCGAAGCCGAAGCCGCCCGAGAAGCCGAAATAGCCGCGCCGACGCGGGCGCCGTCCTTCTTCGGTGTGACCCGCAAAGTCGCGCCGCCTATGCTCGCGGCGAGGTCTCGCATGCACGCCCGCAGCCGGCCCATCTGGATTGGCCTCGCCGTCTTGGCGCTGGCGGTCCTCGTGCTCCTGCTGACGGATGGCGGGCGCGTCGCGCGCGAAGCCGGCCCCACGGCGAGCGGCGGCGCCGCTCCGCTCGTGCCGGGCGTCGCGGCCGCGCTGTCGCCGTCGGACCAGCGCCTCGCGGAGTTGCAGCGCGCCAAGGTGGCGGCGCCGACCGCCGCGGCCCTGGCGCAGGGCGCGGGGGAAGGCGAGGCCCAGTCGCCGGTGCACCTGCGCGTCTTCCTCCGGCGCGAGGACCAGGCTGGCGGCCTGCTCGTTCCCGAGCGCTGCGAAGGCTGGAAGGTCCAGGCTCAGTCGTGGATCAGGGAGACGCACGCCGTTTTCCCGCACGAGGCGCTGGCCGATCGCGAAGGCGTCGCGGAGTTCGTGTTCCCGGGCTTCGTCCACGTGGATTGGATCTCCTGCCAGCCGCCGTCGTCGTCCGGCCTGGCCTTCTCCTACGACGAGACCCACACGGACGTGAACGGCGGCAGCACCATCGAGATGACGCTGCTGCTCCGGGCGGGCGGGCCGCTGGCGGGGCGGGTGATCGACCTGCGAGACCAGCCCGTCGGCGGCGCCGCGGTCCATCTGTACAACCCGCAGTGGACCTACGGCCTCAGCGACTGGACGCCCGGCTTCATGCGCGTCGTGAGCGATGCCGGCGGCGCCTTCCTCTTTCCTCCGGTCGCCGCCGGAGAGTGGGTCGTCGCGGTGGAGTTGGGCGAATGGCTGCAGATCGCTCCGCCGTTGGGAGCCGGCGTCGCGGGCGAGGATCAGGTGGAAGTCGTCGCCGGCGGGCGGGCGCCCGAGGCCCTGCTGCGCGTGATGCCGACAGCGACAGTCGAGGTCAACGTGGCTGATGCGCGCGGCCAGGGCGCCGCGAACGTGAGCGTGCTCGCCGAACCGGTGCTGCTTGCCGACGGG
>CAZDMB010000122.1:0-8037 GCA_964506175.1 uncultured Planctomycetales bacterium
CCGGCAACGTGGCCGGCTGGTTCGGCGGCGATGCGATCGGTGCCGCTGCGGCGGCGTCCGGGCTGATCGCCGGTGCGGCCTCGTTCATACCGTATGTCGGCATCGCCCTGATGGCCGCCCAGGCGCTCGGCGCCTTCGATCGCGGCGGTCCCAAGGTGGGCGCATTCGCCCAGACCAGCGGCCTGAACCTCGATCCGTTTTTCTCGGGCGGCGACAACCGCCAGCTGCAGCAGCTCGTCACCGGCACGCAGGCCTCCTACCGGAACCTGGTGAGCGGCTTCGGTGGCCGCCCGGGCGACTTCGCCTTCGCGCTCGGCTACGACACCGACCCGGAAGGCGAGGCCGACAACCGCATCAGCGCCGGCGCGTCGGTGGACGGCGTCAACGTGGTCGAGCGGCTGTCCGAGGAGATCGGGCGCGACCAGGCGCGGCTCGAGGAGGAGATCGCCAAGACGGTCGGCGACGCACTGCTCGGCGCGCTGCTGGCGTCCGACATCCCAGAGGCGGTCAAGGAGCTGCTGCGCGGCTTCGAGGGCACGACGGAGGAGCTGGAGGCATACGCCGGCAAACTCGTCGGCGTGAACGCGCTGCTGCGCACCACGAACGTCGGCCTGCAGCAGATCATGGGCACGATGGATCTGGAGCGTCTGGAGGCGTTCACGGACGCGATGGGCGGGGCGGGCAACGCCGTGTCCGCCATGACGTTCTACATCGAGCAGTTCTACGAAGAGTCGGCGCAACTGACGCTCGCCACGGAATCGCTGACCGGCGACTTTGCAAGGCTCGGCCAGACCCTACCGGCCACCCGCGAGGCGTTCATGGCGATGGTGGAAACCGCCATCAAGCTCGGCGACGACGCGATGCTGGCAAACCTGCTGCGCCTTGCGCCGGCCGTGGACTCGCTGTTCGACACGATGGAGCAGGGCGTCGATGGACTGACCGCCGCGGCCGAGATCTTCCGCGACAACGCCACCGCGCTCGCCTACGAGGACTACTGGACCGAGTACCGGCGGCTCGCCGAGGAGCGCCGGCAGCTCGCCGAGGAAGAGGCGAGGAACCGCGCCGAGGCGCGCGCGAGCCTGCGCGACTTCCTCTCCGATCTCCTCACCGGCGACCTCTCCCCGCTCGCCCCGCAGCAGCAGCTCGGCATCGCGAAGGACCAGTACCTCGCGGCGCTGCGCTCGGGGGACGACATCCAGGGCGCTGCGAGCCGCTACCTGGAGATCGCCCGCCAGTACAACCCGCTCGACTTCAACTCGGCCTTCGTCGACGTGGTGAACCAGGTCGGCGCCGCCGCTACCCCCTCCGGCCTGCCCGTCCCCGGCGACTTCAAGGGCGTGACCGACATGCTCGCCCGCGTGCGGGCCACCACCGAGGCCGGCGCCGAAGAGGTGTCGAACACGATTCGCGAGAGCACGACGATGATCATCAACACGCTGACCGGCCCGCGCACGGTGGTATTCCGATGAGCCAGTACGCCTTCGATCCCTCCGCCTGGCCGACCGAGACTGCGTGGCCGTCGAGTACGAGCCGCTGGGTCACCGCGAACCACACGACCAGCGTCTCGGTAAACCGGGATTCGCCGTTCAAGGATCGTGTCGCGCGCATCGCGCTCACATCCACGACCCGCTTCGCGCGCACCTTCGACGCGATCGATTCCGACGCCAACCGGGCAACGTTCGACTTCGCCTTCTCGTTCAAGATTGGCGCCACGGGCGACGAGCCGCGGGCCTTCGCCCGGGCGAGCGGCGCCGCCGGCTCAGAGTCGGCAATCCTGTTCGGCGTCGTGGCCGGCCAGCTCACGATCGGCGAGTACCGGGTGCCGACGTTCAACTCGCTGGGCACTTCGTCCTACACGCTCACCGCAGGCACCTGGTACCGCCTGCGCTGCTACGGCAGCGGCACCACGCTGCTTGCCAAGATCTGGGTCGATGGCGAGGCTGAGCCGGCATCGTGGACGGTGGGCGGCACCGCGACGATCACCGGCGCCGGCTGGATCGGACTGGGTGCGTTCAACTCGACCACCTCCGGCAGCGTGGACTACGCCTTCGTGACGGTGGGCACCAACGGCGACACGCCGCCGGCCGTCATCACCCGCACCGAGTTCCGCGCCTGGCTGAAGGCGGAGAACCTGCGCTGCATCCTGGGCGAGCTTGGCTGCATGGACACGGCGACCCCGGCCACGAAGTACGTCTCGACGGTGCCGTACTCGTCGACCGCCGCCGACACGCCAGCCTCGACGCCTTACCTCCCGATCCTGGAGGGCATCCCGAGCTACGAGCAGAGCGCGGCCGAGCAGTTCGTCGGGCAAGCGAGCGTGGCGATCGGGCAGGCCATCATCGACAACACCGACGGCAGCCGGGACTCGTGGCTCAAGGCCAACTTCGACGGCCGCGACGCGCTGTTCCTGATCGGCGCGCAGTCCTGGGCGCGGTTCAACTTCCGGCCGCTCGCGCTCGCGGTGATCGAGAACGTCACCACCGCCGGCGCGGATGCGCTGCGAATCGGGCTCGCCGACCGGCAGACGCTCGCGAACAAGGTGCTCGCCACGGGCACGATCAGCTCGGGCGCCTACGCCGGCCAGTTGAAACCGATCACCATCGGTGCCTGCCTGCAGGTGGAGCCGGTGCCGACCGACGACTCGACGCTGGCCTACATCACCCACGACGCGGCGCTCAACACCGGGCCGGCGTCGGTGTGGGATCGCGGATCGCTACTCTCCGACGGCTATGAGCTCTTCGGCGGCGACGGCAGCATGGACGCCTCGGCCGACACGTTCACCGTCAACGCCGGACACGGCATGGTGGCCGGCTGGCGGGTGCGCTTCCCGTCCGGCAGCGGCAACGCGGCGCCCGGGAATTTCTCGCTCGACACCGACTACTACGTCTCGACCAGCGGCCTCACCTCGACGGTGTTCCGGCTGCACGCATCGCTCGCCTCCGCGCTCACCGGTTCCTACCGGGACATCACCAGCACGGCGAGCAGCCGCGCGGTGTCGTACGGCTGGTACGAGGACCTCTCTGCCGGCGGCTTCAAGCTCGTCAGCAGGCCCACCGGCGAGGTGCGCTGCACCGCGACAAGCAACCACACCGATCGCACCGTCGCGGGCTGCGTCGAGCACATTTTGAAGGACCGCGTGAGCCTCACCGGCTACCTCGACGACGCGTCCTTCGACGCGCACGCCACCGCCTGGAACGACACGGTCGGCAAGCATGTCCGCGACCGCGTCAACGCGCTCGAGCTCATCGTGGAGCTGATCGCCGGCAACACGCTCTCGCTGATCGGCGGTGATCGCAACGGGCTCCTCTACCTCGCCAGCCTGATCGCCGTGCCATCGACCGCGCGCCTGTCCTTCGTCGCCAACGACATCGACGGCGACCTGGAGAAGATCGGCGAGTGGCTGCCGCTGAAGTCCATCCGCTGGGCGAGCGGGCGCAACGACGCGCCGGCGACCGAGTTCGCCGACAGCGTGCTCACGACCACCCGTGCGCTCATGTCCGGCACCCATCAGAAGTTCGGCCTGACCACCGCGACCGACGGCACCGACGACCCGGGCAACCACGCGCTCGGCATCGAGGGCTACGAGCTGCTGACCGCGCTGAATGGAACCGGCACGCCGGACGTGGTCACCGAGACCGAGGTGTATCGGGACCGCAAGGCCGGCGTCTTCCGGATGCGCGTTGGCCTGGAGGCGCTGGACCTCCGGAACGGCGACGTGATCAGCGTCACCGACGGCCGCTACGGGTTCAGCGGTGGCGTGCTGGGGCAGGTGCTGCGCACCTCCGACGCGCTCGACGCCGACCAGGTGGAGGTCGACTTCATCGTCCCGAGCTACTCGCAGGCGGCGGCGCCGTGAGCGGCTTCCGGATCTGCGCGCTGAACGAGGCGGACGCCGCCACGATCACCGCCACGACGGCGAATTCGTCCTATCCGGCGACGAACCTGCAGGACCCGTCGCGCACGACGTTCCGGACGACCGACGCCAGCGCCAACCGGAAGATCTACCTCACCTGGGCGGACGCGCGACGGATCAACTTCGTGGCGCTGCTCCGGCACAACCTGACCGGCTCGGCCGCGTGGCGCGTGGAACTCTGGAGCAACGCCGACTGGACCGGCGCGGTGGAGGACTCGGGCTCCATCACCGCCTTCGACGCGACGCTCCTCGGCCGGATGATGACGCGGGCCGGGGTCTATGACGAGCGGCTGCTCGGCCTGAAGAACTCGGTCTACTACACGACCGCGCTGCGCACCACGATCAAGAGCATCACGATCACGATCAGCGACACCGGCAACGCGGACGGCTACCTGGAAGCGGTCCGCTGCTTCACCGGCGAATACCTCGGCCTCACCCGTAACGCGGCGTTCGGCGCCGGCTGCGAGTGGATGGAGGACGCCGCAACCCGCCGGCGCCGCAGCGGGGCGCTGCGCACCACGGCGCGGCTCGCCGAGCAGTACCGCCGCTGGACGCTGCCGATGCCGCCGATCGACTCGGCCGACCGGGCGCTCCTCTCGGAGATCAGTTGGTACGCCGGGGAGCGCAAGGACATGTGGCTCGACATGTACCCGGCCGACGCCACGATCCTCGGCATCGAGAACCGCGGGCTCGTGAAGTTCGTCGCGCGCGGCCGGCTCGCCCACGTCCTGCCGTCGCACTGGCAGACCGACTTCACCCTCGAGGAGGCCTGACCTTGTCGGACGACGCCCGCCAGGAGACCCGCTGGGTCCCGCTGCTGATCACCGCCGCGCCGCACGTCCTGACGGTGATCAGCGTCACTGTCTGGGTGGGCTGGTGGTCGGGCAAGATCGAGGAGCGGCTGTCCGCGCTGGAGCGCGACCGCGACCGTGACGCGCAGGCGCAGGCCGCGATGAAGGCTGACCTCCAGCGCGAGCTCTCCGGGCTGTCGGTGGCCATCCAGTCGATCGACGGGAAGCTCACGGCGCTGCTGATGGCGCAGCGGGCGGGGAGCGGGCGATGACCCCGATCGACCGCGTGCGCGAGGCACTGAACAGCGTCCAGGGCCAGGCGTGGCTGCGCGTGATCCGCGAGGGCGAGAGCACGCAGCGCCCGATCGCCTACCGGGTTCTCTACGGCTGGCACCCGACCAAGGCGCACGACAGGCTCTTCTCGGGCTGGGCGGATCACCCGCGGGTCTTCTTCCGGCTGCCAGACGGCCGCCGCACCAGTGCCGCCGGTGCCTACCAGATCACGGCGACGAGCTGGGATGACATGCGGGAGCGCCGGCCGGGCGTCTACGCGGACTTCGGCCCTGGCAACCAGGACCTCTGGGCGATCGACCGCACTGCCTGGCGCGGGGCGCTCGATGACGTCCTGCTCGGTCGGCTCGACATCGCCTGCGCCAAGTGCGCGAAGGAGTGGACCTCGCTGCCCGGCGGCCCGGAGCAGGGGCAGGACCTGGTGCGCGCGCAGCGGGTGTTCCAGCAGTGGGGCGGGAGGCTGTCGGCGTGATCGAGCTCCTGTTCTCGACCAAGAAGTACCACCCGTTCGCGAAAGCGATCCGCTGGCGCCACAACTCGCGCTGGTCGCATGTCGACATCGTGATGCCGAACCGGCAGATGGTCTTCGGCGCAGTGTTCCCGCGCGTGTCGCGCCGGCCGCTCGCCGACGTGATGGCCGCGGCGACGAGCTACGAGTTCGCCTACGTCGACGGGCTGACGCCGGCGCAGGAGGCGGCGTTCTGGCGATTCGCGCTCGAGCAGGAGGGGAAGTGGTACGACCTGCGTGGAGTCGCCGGCCTCGGCCTGGACGTGCGGAACTGGCAGGCAGAGGACGCCTGGTTCTGCTCCGAGCTGGTGGCCGCGGCGTTTCAGAAGGCAGGGGCGCCGCTGGTGCGCAAGGCCGCCAGGCTGGTCCCACCGGAGGGTCTCTACATGTCCGTCGTGCTCAAGTACGCGGCCGAGCTCGGACTCGGAGAGTGGAAAGGGGAGGCGGCATGACGATCGGCATCGGCATCGCCCTTGTGCTGGTCGGCATCGCGGCGGGCGGGCTCGTGTTCTACGCGGTCAGCGTCTACACCGACGACGACCCCTATGAAGGGAGCGAGTGATGGAGGCGTGGCTACTCGAAGTCCTGCGCTGGCTGATGACGATCATCAGCGTGCTCGTCGGGAGCGTGCTGGGATGAGGATCGCCCTGATCCTGCTGCCCGCGCTGCTCGCCGGCTGCACGCCTGCCCTGGTGCGCACCTGTCCCACGCAGGCGGTGCGCTACTCGGACGAGACGACGGTGAAGCTCCGGGACCGGGGCGAGATGACGTACCGGGTCGAGTGGTCCTGCGTCCCGGCGGCGACAATCGAAAGGAGCAAGTGACATGACGCTGGAAGAACTCGCCGCGCGCGTCGCGGCCATCGAGAACAAGCTCGGCATGGGCAACCAGTTGGCGCCCGCGCCGGCCGTCCCTGCGCCGGCAGTGCTGCGCGGCTGGGAGCCGATCCCGGTCACCGCGATCGCTGCCGGCTACTCGCCGGAACTCCACGCGCTGCGCCCGGAGAAGTACGCCGGCGAGCCGTGGGGCATGCGTCTGGTGAGCCGCGGGGATGCCGGCGGCGCGACCACCTACGTCGCCGACCCTCTGGCGCCCGCCTGGGTGAACTTTCAGGCGTGGGAGCGCGCCGGCAGGCCGACCCGCGATGCGCTCGGCCGGCAACTCGACGTGCGCGGCGCGCCGCTCGGCGCGACCGACTTCGGGCCGCGCTGACATGCAACCCGTCCTCGACCGCCTGCGCCAGCGGCAGCACGCGCTGACGCTTCCCAACTGGGCGTGGACCGTTGCCGCGAAGCAGATGGTCTGGCACGAGATCCAGGCGGCGGTCGAGGAGATCACTCACCTGCGCGAGCAACTGGCCGGCGAGGCGGATGCAGCGCTCGCCGTCTGGGCGCGGGCGCTGAAAGCCGAGCAGGAAAACGAGCGGCTGCGGCTCGAGGTCGCCCGCCTCACACTCAGGAGTAGCGATGCACTGGATTCTGTCGCTGTCGGTGATGCTGGCGGTGGACGCAGTCGTTCCGTCCCCGCTGTGGGTCCACATTGAAACGCCGACCGCGGCTGCCTGCATGAAGCTGCGCGAGCACTACCTGTCTGGCAAGCCTTCCGCGTTCACTGACCGCGTCCTGTTCGCGGTGTGCTCGCCGCAGCAGTCCGCCGAGCTCGCCGCGCGCGGGCGCGCTGGTCCGTCCGTCCCCTGGTCTATCCCCTCTCCTGCCGTGAGCACCCCGACGCCATGATCCGCATCCTCGCCGCCATCCTGCTCGCTGCCCTGTCGCTGGGCGCGCGGGCGCAATGCACCTTGACTCCGGCCGATCTGCTGGACCAGCTCAACGCTTCCACGATCAGCGTCGTCGAGTCCTACACCGGCATCGGCGCCAGCAATGCAGCGCTGACCGCGCAGGTGACGACGCTGCAGCAGCAGGTGGCCGACCTGCAGGCCAAGCTCGCCGCGTGCTCTGGTGGCACTCCTCCGCCGCCTCCCCCGCCGCCGCCTCCCGGCAACGTGCCGGCCGGCTTCGACCTGGACGCCTCGCAGATTGGCGGCTCGCCGGTGAATGCATTCGCACGTCTCTGGCCGGGTCCGGACCAGACGTTCTACAACACCGAGTGGGGCACGTTGCCGGGTGGCGGGTTCGCGATGCCGGGCTCGGTCGGCGTCGAGGAGTGCACGACGCGCGCGGTCGAGAAGCCGGTGCCGATCGCCGTCCCGCTCGGTGGCGGCTTCATGATGCCGACGGTCGGCCCGGGCAAGATCCTCTACTTCGGCGGCGGCCACAGCGGCTACATGTCGAACCGCGCCTTCGAGTACGACATCGCCACCGGCCGCTGGTCGCAGTCCACCTACACGCCCGACATCGGCTGCTGGGTCACCGGCGCCATCGGCCCGCGGCAACCGACGGCGCCCGGCAACGGCCCGCCCTACGTCAACGCTGCCGGCAATGCGCTGATCTCCGGCACGCCCAACGGCTCGAGCGGCGGCCGCGGCTGGTGGGAGCACACCGACAACCGGATCGCGTTCGACAAGCGGCTCGGCG
>CAZDMB010000123.1:0-1237 GCA_964506175.1 uncultured Planctomycetales bacterium
AGGAGCCTCTTCGAGGGCCTGCCGCGCGACCGGTGGGACGAGGCCATCGAGCGCCTGCCCGCCGACACCGCCGAGCGCGCCATCCTCTTCCTGCAGCGCTCGCAGAACCGCAGCGAGACCAATCGCGACGTCTACCTCGACGCCGACGGCGCCACGCCGGTGCGCAGCGGCAATGACGGCGGCGGCGTCTACTACCCTGGGAACTCCTTCGCCGGCACCGACAAGCAGAAGGACGGCACCTTGGTGGCGCGCTCCTACGGCTCGATGACCTACGCCCTGCTGAAGTGCTACGCCTTCGCCGGCCTCGACGCGAAGGATCCGCGCGTGGCCGCCGCCGTGGACTGGATCAGCGCCCACTGGACCCTGGAAGTGAATCCGGGTTTCGACGTCGCGCGCGACCCGCGCGCCGGCCACCAGGGCCTCTACTACTACTACGAGACGCTCGCCGAAGCCTTGGCGGCGCTCCAACTCGAAGCGCTCACCGGCGTCGGCGGCGAGCGCCATGACTGGCGCGCCGAATTGACCGCCAAACTGGCGACGGAGCAGCATCCGGACGGCTCCTGGGTCAATCCGCTGTCGGATCGCTGGCTCGAAGGCAATCCCGTGCTGTGCACGGGCTACGCCCTCAACGCCCTCCTCGCCACGCGCAAGTAGGCGCCGGCCGGATGGCCCCCTCGCGCCGATGATGCAGGCCCTGACGCGCGCGCGCGGCCCGGACGGTCGCGCCCGCTGGCTGATGCGCGGCGCCGACGGCGCCCTGCGCGATCTCAGCGCCGGCGGTCTGGCCGACGATCTCGCCGCGGCCGCGCGCTGGATGATGGACGCACGGCAGCGCCAGGCGGAACTCGACGCCGCGCCGCGCGCGCCGGTCGGCGCCGAGGGCTGGCCTCTGCTGCTACCCGGCCGGCCGCCCAAAGCCCTGTGCGTGGGCCGCAATTTCGCTGAACACGCCGCGGAACTCGGCAATCCGATTCCGGAGGAATTGCTGTGGTTCGCCAAGCTCCCGAGCGTGCTGGCCGGTCCGGAGGCGGAGGTGCGGCTGCCGCAGTGGCTGAGCACGCGGGTGGATCCCGAGGCAGAGCTCGTCGCTCTGGTGGGAAGGAGCCTGGGCGAGGACGCCTGGCACGCGCAGGCCGCCGCGGCGATCGCCGGTTATGCGCTCGGCTTCGACCTCACCGCGCGCGGCGTGCAGGCGGACGACAAGAAGCGGGGTTGGCCGTGGACGCGTAGCAAGAAC
>CAZDMB010000123.1:1247-7982 GCA_964506175.1 uncultured Planctomycetales bacterium
GCGGAGATCACCCTCGAGGGGCTGGTGAATGGCGTCGTGCGGCAGCGCGCCAGCCTCGGCAGCATGCTGCGGCCGCCGGCGGTGGCACTGGCGGAGATCGCGCGCTGGACCCCGCTCGAGCCGGGCGACGTCATCTTCTTGGGCACGCCCGCCGGCGTCGCGCCGATCCAGCGCGGGGACGTCCTGGAGGTGCGCGCCACCATGCTCGGCGCGCTCCGCTGCCGCCTGGCCTGAACGAAAAAAAACCGCCGTCCGGCTCATCCCTTGCGGGAGGCTCCCGGCCGGACGGCGGCAAGGAAGTCTGTCTCGCACCTTCCTTCGTCCGGAACCGGGCCGGGACTAAAGGGGATTCCGCTCGATTCCTTCGAGGGTGGCGGGACAAGCGCCGTGGCGCGCCGTCACGGTCGTGGCGATGCCCCCGCGGGAGTGGAACTCGCCGCGGACCTCCATCCAGTGCGGGGCCGTGGCGGCCACCAGCGCGTCCAGGATCCGGTTGGTGACGTCCTCGTGGAAGTGTCCCTCCTGCCGGAACGACGCCAGGTAGAGCTTGAGGGACTTCAACTCGAAGCAGCGCTCGGCCGGGACGTAGCGAATCCGCAAGGTGGCGAAGTCCGGCTGGCCGGTGCGCGGGCAGACGCAGGTGAACTCGCGCGTCACCGACTCGATCAAGTAGGGACGCCGGGCCTGCGGGTTCGGGAAGGTCTCGATCGTGCTCACGCGATCCGGCCGAGTGATGTGGTAGGGGAAGAGGGACTCGAACCCCCGACACGAGGATTATGATTCCTCTGCTCTACCAACTGAGCTATTCCCCCGTGCGCCCGGTCGGAAGGGCGCAATGCACGGCCGGGCATTCTAGCGCGGGTCGGCGGGCCTCTCCAGGACTTCGATGCCCTCGGGCACGCGCGTCCAGAGCAGCGCGCCTTGGGCGCCGGCGCGCGCGGCGTGGATCGTGCCGGCGGCGTTCAGCCGGAACTCGCCGGCGCGGTGCGTGCCCCAGCAATCGGCATATTCGCCGGCCAGCACCAGGACCTCCTCCTCGCCCCGGTGGCGATGGCGCGGGTAGGCGCAACCGGCGTCCATCGCGATCAGCACGCCGCGCGCCGGCTCTTCGGCCGGCCCGACGAAGCACAGGCGAATGCCGGGCCAGGCGGTCGTCTTCCAGGGCAGCGCCGCGAACCCTGGAAAGGCCGCTTCCGGCGGCGCGGATCCGGGCGCGCTCATGGCGCGACGGCGGCGACGGCGCGCAGGCGCGCCAGCGCGCGCTCGCGTCCGAGCAGGCGCACCACGTCCGCCAGTTCCGGGCCGCCGAGCGCGCCGGTGAGCGCCGCGCGCACCGGCTTCATGACGGCGCCGAGCTTCCAGCCCCCCGCGGCCGCGCATTCCTTCACCATTCCGGAGAAGTCGGCCGGCGGCCAGGGCGCCGCCGCCAAGCGCTCGGCGACGGCGGCGGTGACGCGCGCGGCTTCCGGAGCGGCGAGCGCGGCGCGCGCGGCGTCGTCCGGCGCGGCGGCGTCGGCGAAGAGGAATCCGGCCTGCGCGGGCAGATCCGCGTACAGGGTGAGGCGCGGCAGGAAGGCGGCCGCGATCTCGCGCAGGCGCAGCAGATCCGCCGCGGCGGGATGCGCCGGCATGAAGCCCGCCGCCTGCATCCAGGGAAGCGCGCGAGCCGCCAGATCGTCGGCTCCGCGGCGCCGCAAGTACTCGCCGCAGAGCCAATGCAGTTTGTCCACATCGAACACCGCGCCGGCCTTCTGGAGCCGATCCAGACTGAAATGCGCCACCAGTTCCTCGGCGCCGAAGACGGTGGTCTTGTCATCGAGCGCGAAGCCGAGCAGGCTCAAGAAGTTCAGCATCGCCTCCGGCGGATACCCCTTGGCCTGGTAGTCCTCCACCGCGGTGTCGCCGGTGCGCTTCGACAATTTCTTGCCGTCCAGACCGAGGATCAGCGGCACGTGGGCGAACTCCGGCGGCTCGAGGCCGAGCTCCTGATACAACAGCAACTGCTTGGGGGTGTTCGCAAGGTGCTCCTCGCCGCGGATCACGTGGCTGATGCGCATGGCGGCATCATCCAGCACGCAGCAGAAGTTGTAGGTCGGCATGCCGCCGGAGCGGACGGCGACCCAATCCTCCACCTGCTCGGAGGCGAACTGCACCTCGCCGCGCACGTGGTCGTGGATGCGGACCACGCGCCCTTCCGGCACGCGCACGCGCAGCACGTGCGGCTCCCCCGCCGCGGCGCGACTCGCGGCGGCGGCGTGCGCGAGCGCGCGCGAACGCGGGTCGAAGCGCCAGTTGCCGCCGGCGGCGCGCGCGTCCTCGCGTTGGCGCTCGATCTCTTCCGCGGGCGTGAAGCAGCGGTAGAGCCAGCCCTCCTCCAGGCCGCGCGCCGCCGCGGCCGCATACTCCGCGCGCCGTTGGGATTGAAAGTACGGGCCGCAGTCGCCGCCCGCCTCCGGCCCCTCGTCCCAGTCCAGCCCCAGCCAGCGCAGGGAGGTCAGGATCGAGCGTAGGGAGGCCTCGGTGTTGCGCTCCTCGTCGGTGTCCTCGATGCGGAGCAGAAAGGCGCCGCCATGGCGCCGCGCGAAAGCCCAGTTGAACAGGGCCGTGCGCGCGCCGCCGATGTGCAGGCGTCCCGTCGGGGAGGGCGCGAAACGGACGCGGACCGGCCGGCTCAATCCTCGCGCAAGAAGGGGTCGAGGTTCTCGTTGAAGGACAGCACGTAGCCCCAGCGCACGGTCTGCGTCGCGCCCGGGGCCAGGGTCAGGCGCCAGCGGTACAGGCCTTTCTCCTCGCGCACCGCCTTGTCCGCCGCGGCATCCAGCGGCGCCGGCTGCAGTTGCACCGCCTTGACCTCGACACGGCTGTCGCGGCTCACGGGGATGGGTTCCTCGACGAGCACCTCGATCGCGCCGCGCGCGGAAGCGGACAGGCGCAGGTTCGCGCGATAAACGCGCGTGATCTTGGCCGTGCTCAGCAGCGAAAAACTGCCCGGGTTGTCGCGCGAATCCTCGATGGTCTCCCAATCGATCGTCAGATTCGGATCCACTCCTAGATTCAGCACCGTTCCGTCGCCGGCGCGCAACAGCGGGAAAGTGGACTCGCCGAGGTAATCCGGCCCCAGGAACACGCGGGCGGTGCCCGCCAGCAGCGGCGCGCCGCTGGCGAGGCGCACGTCAGCGCGCAGGAAGGCGCGGTCGCTGCGCGACGGCACGACGTAGCGGAAGGGATGCACCTCCAGCGGCACCTCCTTCAGCAGGAAGCGGTGGGCCTCGCCGTTGGAGGGCACGGTCTTCCGGCCGGGCAGCACGAACTGCGCCGAGATGCCGAAATCCCGGAATTCGACTTTGGGAGACGCCGCAGTCTCGGCGGCGGCGCGCGGCGCGGCGGCCGCGTCGGACACGTAGCCGAGTTGCTCGAGTCCGGAGCGGCCGAGCGTGCGGTCGATCAAGGCGGAAATGACCGGCGGCACCGGCGGATCGAGGCCGATGCTCGGCGCGCTGGTGGACAGCAGGATCTCGGCGTCGGTCCAGTCCTCACCCGTGGACTGCGTGACCTGCGCGACGAAGCCGACTTTCACGCCGGTCAAATCCGGGGCCACGCGCACGTCGTAGGTGGGGTCCCAGCGCGCTCCGCCCACCAAATAGGAGACGCGCACCACCCCGGCGCCCGGCTTGGCGAACTGGAGGGCGAGCCGCAGTTCGAGGTAGCGGTCGCTCTTCGGCCGCGCGTCCGGCGCGAGCTGCTCCTCGAGGTCGTCGATCTCGCGGTTGAGCGCGTCGGATTTGACTTCGAGCGCCGCCTGCTCGACGTCGAGGGCGTGCATTTTCTCGCGCACGAACTCGATCGTCTGATCGGCGCTCGCCACGCCCTCCACTCCGCCCCCGCCGGCGGCCACCGCGGCGAGGAGCGAGTGCAAAGCCTCCTTGCCGATGGAAATGGCGGCGAAGTCGGCGCCGAGCGCGCGCATGGCGAGGCGCTTGTCCGCCAGGGCGCTGCGCAGGCGCTCGCGCTCGCCCGCGGCCAAGGCCTCGCCGGCGCGGGTGCGCGTCTCCAGACCGAGCACGACGACGTCGCCGCTGGTGACCTCGGTGTGAAAGCTGGCCGGATTGGCCCCGATCGGGAAGGGCCCGACGACCAGGGTGACCGGGCCGGCCAAATCGGCCGTCGTCGAGACGAGGCGCTCCACCAACGCCTGGCCGTCGTAGACGGTCACGCGGTCGAGCACGGGCGCGGCGGTACGAACCGGCTCCTGCGCCAGGAGGGCGGTCGCGAGGAAGGCGGCGATCATGAACTGCTATTCTAGGGTTCCGGGGTCTCGACTTCCCTCTTTCCGACGCCGCGGACTGGAACATGCTGGCGCATTCTTCCGACTCCGTGACGGTCATCGGCGGCGGCCTGGCGGGCTCCGAGGCCGCCTGGCAACTGGCCGACGCCGGCCTCGCCGTTCGTCTCTTCGAGATGCGGCCCGCCCTGCGCACGGCGGCCCACCGCACCGGCGACTGCGCCGAACTCGTCTGCTCCAACTCCCTCGGCTCGCGTCTGCCCGATCGCGCCGGCGGGGTGCTGCAAGCCGAGTTGCGCGCTCTCGGCTGCCGCCTGCTCGCGGTGGCCGAAACCTGCTCCGTCCCCGCCGGCGGGGCCCTGGCCGTGGATCGCGACCGTTTCGCCGCGCAGGTGACCGCGGCGCTGGCCGCGCATCCGCGCATCGAGTTGATCCGCGCCGAAGCGCCGTGCCTTCCGGCCGAACTTCCCTGCGTCGTCGCCAGCGGCCCCCTCACCAGCCCGGCGCTGGCGGCGGACCTGGCGCGCCTCACCGGCCAGGAGCACCTCGCCTTCTTCGACGCGATCGCTCCGGTCGTCACGGGCGAATCCCTCGACCGCTCGGTGATCTTCGCCGCCTCGCGCTGGGATGACGGCGGCGGCGATTACCTCAACGTTCCGCTCGACCAAGCAGAATACGAGGCGTTCGTGACCGCTCTGTTGGCGGCCCCCGCCCACCCGCTCAAGGACTTCGAGGCCGCCGATCCGCGCGCGCCGCGCTTCTTCGAGCGCTGCCTTCCGATCGAAGTGCTCGCCGCGCGCGGCCGCGACGCCTTGCGTTTCGGTCCGATGCGTCCGATCGGCTTGCGCGACCCGCGCACCGGCCGCCGCCCCTGGGCCGTGGTGCAGTTGCGCCGCGAGGACGCCGCCGGCCGCCTGTGGAACCTCGTGGGCTTCCAGACGAACGTGCGCCATGGCGAGCAGGAGCGGCTGCTGCGCACGCTGCCGGGCATGGCGCAAGCGGAGTTCGCGCGTCTGGGCAGCATGCATCGCAACACTTTCCTGAACGCGCCGCGGCTGCTGAGCGCGGGATTGGAGTTCCGGGCGCGACCCGGACTCTTCTTCGCCGGCCAGATCACCGGCATGGAGGGCTACATGGGCAACGTGGCCTCCGGCTTGCTCGCCGCGCACGGCGTGCTGCGCCGCCGCGCCGGCGAGGAGCCCTGCGCGCCGCCGCGCACCACGCTGCTCGGCGCCCTCGCCCACCACGTGGCGGAGAGCCCGGCGCAGCCCTTCCAGCCCATGAAGGCCGAGTTCGGCCTGCTGCCGCCGCTGCCGGAAGTGCCCAAGGGCGCCCGCGGCGCGGCGCACGCTGCACGCAGCGCCGCGGATCTGGCAGAATTCCAGGCCGCGCGCCCGCTCCCCCTTCCCGTCGGCGCCCGTTGAACCATGCGCACCCTGTCCGAAATCACGCCCTTCGCCAACGAACCCTTCACGGACTTCTCCCGCGAGGACCACGCCGCCGCCTTCGAGCAGGCGCTCCGCAAGGTGGAGTCCTCGCTGCCGGTGGTGGTGCGTCTCTGGCTCGACGGCCGCGACGCCGAGGGCGGCGCCGGCACCTTCGAATCCCACGACCCGGGCCAACCCGGCCGCGTCGTGGCGAACTCCGCCAAAGGCTCGCGCGAAGACGCGCTGCGCGCCATCGCCGGCGCGCACAAGGCCTTCGGCGCCTGGTCCCGGCGCAGCGCCGAGGAGCGCGCCGAGTACTTGTTCCGCGCCGCGCGCATCATGCGCCTGCGCAAGCACGAGTTCTCGGCCATGATGGTCTTCGAGGTGGGCAAGAACTGGGCGGAGGCCGACGGCGACACCGCCGAGGCCATCGACTTCCTCGAGTTCTACGCCCGCGAGGCCCTGCGCTATGCGCGCCGCCAGCCGATCACGCCCCACCCCGGCGAAGACAACGAACTGGTCTACCTGCCGATCGGCGTCGGCGCGGTGATTCCGCCCTGGAACTTCCCGTTGGCCATCCTCGTGGGCATGACCAGCGCGGCGCTGGTGACCGGCAACACGGTGGTGTTGAAGCCCTCCAGCGACGCGCCCGGCATCGCCTCGATGTTCGTGGACCTGATGAAGGAGGTCGGCCTGCCGGCCGGGGTGCTGCAGTTCATTCCGGGCGGCGGCAGCGAAGTGGGCAACACCATCGTCGAGCATCCACTCACCCGCTTCATCGCCTTCACCGGCTCGGCGGAGGTCGGCTGCGGCATCTCCGAGAAGGCCGGCAAGGTGCAGCCCGGCCAGATCTGGCTCAAGCGCGTCGTCGCCGAGATGGGCGGCAAGGATTTCATGTTCATCGACGAGGACGCCGACCTCGACGACGCCGTCAAGAACGTGCACGCCGCGGCCTTCGGCTTCCAGGGCCAGAAGTGCTCGGCCTGCTCGCGCCTGATCCTGCACGCGAACATCCACGACGCCTTC
>CAZDMB010000124.1:0-7903 GCA_964506175.1 uncultured Planctomycetales bacterium
TGGCGTTCCTCGTGCCCACCACCGTGCTCGCCGAGCAGCATGCGCGCTCGCTGCGCGAGCGCTTCGCCGCTTGGCCCGTCACCATCGGCGTGCTGTCGCGCCTCGCGAAGCCGGCGGAACGCCGCAAGACCTTGCAGGGCCTCGGCGACGGCAGCGTGGACCTGGTGGTCGGCACGCACCGCATGCTCTCCGGCGACGTCCGCTTCAAGGATCTCGGCCTGGTGGTGATCGACGAGGAGCAGCGCTTCGGCGTGCGCCACAAGGAAGACCTCAAGCGCAAGCGCGCGCAGGTGGACGTGCTCACCCTCACCGCCACGCCGATCCCGCGCACGCTGCACCAGGCGCTCGCCGGCATCCGCGACATCACCTCGCTCTCCACGGCGCCGGCCGGGCGCCAGGAGGTGCACACCGAGATTCGCTACCGCGACGAGGACGCCCTCATCACGGAGGCGCTGGAGCGCGAGCTCGCGCGCGGCGGGCAGGCCTTCTTCGTGCACAACCGGGTGCGCTCGCTGGAAGCCGCCGCGGAACGCCTGCGGCGGCTCGTGCCGCGCGCGCGCATTGCGGTCGGCCACGGGCAGATGGAGCCGGAGGAGCTGGAGGACGCGATGATCGCTTTCGTGCGCGGCGAGGCGGACGTTCTCTGCTCCACCACCATCGTCGAAAGCGGCCTGGACATCCCCAACGCCAACACCATCTTCATCGACGACGCGCAGCGCATCGGCCTCGCCGACCTGCACCAGCTGCGCGGCCGCGTCGGACGCAGCGCGCGGCGCGGCTGGTGCTATCTGCTGATTCCGCGCCATCAGCCGCTGCCGCTCGACGCGCGGCGGCGCCTGAAGGCGGTCGAGGAGATGCGCTATCTCGGCGCCGGCTTTCAGCTCGCGCTGCGCGATCTCGAGATCCGCGGCGCCGGCAACCTGCTCGGCGCCGAACAGTCGGGCCACATCCACGCGGTCGGCTACGAGACGTATCGGCGCCTCCTGGCGCAGGCGGTGGCGCGTCTGCGGCGCCGCGGCGAGGTCGCGCGCAGCGGACTCGAGCCGGCGTGCGACGTCAGCCTCGGAGTGGCGGCGGCGTTGCCGCCGGCTTACGTGCCGGACGAGGAAACCCGTCTGCAGGTGCTGCGCGAGATGGACCGCGTGCGCGCGCCGGAGGACCTGGAGGCCGTGCTGGAGGCGGTGCGCGACCGCTTCGGGCCGCCGCCCGCCGAGGTCGAGGCGCTGGCGCAGCACTTCTTCCTCAAGCATCGGCTCGGCGCTCTGGGACTGGACGCCCTGCAGCGCGTGGACGACCACCTCTCCTGCGCCGTGCGCGACGCGAAGTCCTTCGAGCGCGCCCTGCGCGGAAAGGTCGCCGACCTGCGGGTGATCTCGCCGCGCCGCGCCCTGTGGATGCTGCCGCGCGGCGTGCGCGAGCCCGCCGCCGTGCTGGAGCACGTGCTGACGGCCGTCGGGGGCGGCGCGCGCCGTCCGACCGCGCGAAAAACCCGCGCCGCGCGCCGTCCGCGCGCGTAGAACTCCACGCTCATGCTCGCCTGCCTCCCCGCCTTCGCGCTCGCGTGCTGCGCCGCCCAGACCAGCCAAGGCGCCGGTCTCGTGCAGCAACTGGCCGACGGCCAGACCGTGCCCGTGGACGGCGTCCTGGTCCTGCTCAACGACCAGATCATCACGGAATCCCAGATCGCGCTCGACGCCACGCGCATGATGCGCGGCCAGCCCGGCCTGGATCCCGATACGGCCTTCGGCCGAGCCTTGACCAACCGCCTGTCCGAGATCCTGGCGCGCGAGGGCTTCGCCCGGCTCGGCTTGGACATGTCGCTCCTCGAAGGGCAGGTGAGCGATCGCTTGGCCGCCATGATCGAGGAGTCGGGCTCCCGCGCCCGCTTCGAGCAGGGCATCCAAGCCAGCGGCTACGACATGGCCAGCTTCCGCGCGGCCATGGAGGGCGAGCTGGTGCACCTCACTTGGCGCAGCATCGTGGTCGGCGATCAGCCCTCCCCGCTCGAGGGTTACCGCAACCAGGTCAGCATCTCTCCGGCCGAGATCCGCGCCGAGTACGACGCCAATCCCGGCCGCTGGAAACAAGAAGAATCTCTGGTGTGGGCCACCCTCCAGTTCTTCGACGACGCCAACGGCCCGGGGGCGGCGCGGGCCGCGCAGGTCACGGAGCAGCTGCGCAAGCGGGAGATCACTCCGGACCAGGCCGCCAAACTGGCGAACTCCACCAAGAGAGAACAGGGCGATCCGAGCCGCAAGAGCCTGCGCGACGACATCCAGGAGTTCCTGCAAGGTGCCGCGCCTAGCGACGTCAGCCCGGTGGACCTGATCCCCAACCTCGGCGCCCAGGTGGTGGTCCTGCTCGAGAAGAACTCCGCCCGGGAGATCTCCTTTGCCGAGGCCCAGCCGGTGATCTCCCAGGAGCTCCGCAATCGCAAGCGCGCCCTCCTCATGAACGAGGAAATCGGCCGGATCGTGCGCAGTTCCTACTTTTGGTACGCCCCGCAGTTGAAGGCCTTCATGGCCTCCGTGCCCGGGGTGGACGGCAACGAGAGCCAGGAAATCGAGTTCTAGGGGCCGGCGGCCGGCGCCCGCCCCGCGACCGGCGGCCGCAAGCCCTTGCTCGGCTTCGAGTTAGGCCGGAATGCCGCCACAAAGCGCGCTCGACCCCTACAATCCTTCTCCCTGGCCCTTGCCTGCGGCGTCCGCCTGAACCAGGCGCACGCGGCGGCGTTGAGCCTTCGGAGCCTCATGTCGGACCAAAGCCAACCGATCGAATACCACGCCTATCGGCCGTGGGAGCACCACGCTTCCTTCAACGAGGTGCTCGCCGAGCAACTCAAGAAGGCGCCCTACTTCCTGGCGTCGCTGCTGATCCACGTGATCATCGGCTTCATCCTGGCCAGCCTGATGCTGCTGACGCAGAACAAGGCGGAAGTTCCCACGATCATCGCCGCGCCGCCGCCCCCGCCGCCGGAAGTCGAGGAGAAGGAAGAGGAGCCGCCGCCGCCGCCGGAGGAAGTCGTCGAGGAGCCCGTGATCCAAGAGGCGGTGATCGAGGAGACCACCGAGCAGGAGATGCTCGAGGAAACCGGCGACCCGGACGCGAACTCGGACGCCCCCTTCGACAACACCGGCTGGAACAACGCGGTCGGCCTCGGCGGCGGTGCCGGCGGCAAGTACGGCGGACGCGGCGGACGCGGCGGCAAGCGCGGCGGCAGCGCCACCGAGCAGGCCGTGGCCGATGCGCTCAAGTGGCTCTACGACCACCAGGCGCCGGCCGGCTTCTGGGACGCTGACGAGTTCATGGCCTATGACAAGTATCCGGATCAGCCGCCGAGCGACGGCAAGGGCAATCCGGCGGTGGACGTCGGCCTCACCGGTCTGGCGCTGCTCGCCTTCACCGGCAACGGCAACACCCTCGCCGCCGGCCCCTACCGCGAAACCGTCGCCAAGGGCATCAACTGGCTGAAGGAAAACCAGCGGGACGACGGCCTCTTCGGCGAGGAAGTCGGCAACCCGACGCTCTACAACCACGCGATCGCCACCATGGCGATGGGCGAGGCCTGCTACTTCGCCAACAAGCCGCCGACGCTGACGGGACCGCTCAAGAAGGCGGTCAAGATCATCCTCAACGCGCGCAACAACTACGGCGCCTGGCGTTATCAGTTGGAGCCGAACGGCGACAACGACTCCTCGATCACGGGATGGATGGTGTTCGCGCTGAAGACCGCCGAGGACTGCAAGGTCGTCGTGGACCACGGCGCCTATGACGGCGCCAAGACGTGGTTCGAGTCCATGGAGGACAAGAACACGGGCCGCATCGGCTACGCCTGGGGCGACGGCGGCGGCGGCCCGGGCTCGCTGCCCTCGCGGCCGGCGCACATGATGGAGAAATTCCCGGCGGAGAAGTCGGAGTCCTTGACGGCCGTGGCCCTGCTGTGCCGCATCTTCATGACCGACACCAGCGTCGTGAAGCAGTGGAAGGACCACCCGAATTACGACATGATGAAGAAAAACGCCGACCTCATCGCGGCCAAGCTGCCGAAGTGGGACAAGGACGGCTCGATCGATCTCTACTACTGGTACTACGCGACCTTCGCGATGAACCAGTGGGGCGACCAGCACTGGAAGAACTGGGAAAAGGCGATCGGCACCGCCCTGATCCCGAACCAGCGCCGCGACTCCGCCGACAAGAAGGACAACTTCTACGGCTCCTGGGATCCGGCGGACGCCTGGGGCGAGGACGGCGGCCGCGTCTACAGCACGGCGATCGGCGCTCTCATCCTCGAGGTGTACTACCGTTACGCCAAGGTGCTCGGCGCGCGCTGAACCAGCCGCCGCCGCGTGAACGCCCGGGGCCATGTCCCCGGGCGTTTTGCTTTGCGCGAACCAGCGATGGCGCGGCGCGTTGCGCCTTGCATGACTCATGCCACGCTCGAGGACGTTCTCGCCACGCAGCTGCACCGCGCGCCGTACCTGCTTGCGTCGCTGCTGCTGCACGCAGCGGCCGGTTTCGTGCTGGCAAGCCTGATGCTCATCCAACGCGAAACGCCGGAGATCCCCGTGCTGTTGGCGCTCGCTCCGCCGCCGCCGGTGGACACGCCGCCGCCGCCCGTGGTGCCGCCGGATCAGACTCCGATCTTGGATCCGGAGGTGTTTCCGCTCATCCAGGAGATCAGCGCGACGGATGAGTCCGCCTTCGCTGACGCCGGCAACCTGGAATTCCAGTCGCTGGCTCCCTTCGAAAATCCGTTCACGGGCGACGCCATCGGCATGGGCGGCAACGCCGGCGGCCTGAAGGGCGGTCCCGCCGGCGGCAGAGCGCAAGCATCTCCCGCGATGCAGCAGGCGCTCGCGGACGCTCTCGGCTGGCTAGCCGCCCATCAGACGAGCGACGGGTATTGGGACGCGGACGAGTTCATGCTGGAGGATCGCTGGAACGACCAGCCGCCCTCGGACGGCAAGGGCAATCCGGCGGTGGACGTGGGAGTGACCGGGCTCGCGTTGCTGGCGTTTCTCGGCGACGGCAGCACCGCCGAGGCCGGCCCCTTCGCCGCCAACGTGGCACGCGCGATCGCCTGGCTGCGCGCGGCGCAGCGCGACGACGGATTGTTCGGCGAAGAAGTGGGCAATCCCACGCTTTACAACCACGCCATCGCCACTCTCGCGATGGCTGAAGCCTATCGCTTGTGCGGCCACTCGCCGTTCCTGCGCCCGATCGTGCAGCGCGGCGCCTCCCTCCTCGCGCGGGCGCGCAATCCCTACGGCGCGTGGCGCTACGCCCTCGAGCCGAACGGCGACAACGACACTTCGATCACAGGTTGGAGCGTGTTCGCGCTGAAGGCGGCGAGCGATGCCGGCGTGCAGGTGGACAAGGGCAGTTTCGACGGCGCGCTCGCTTGGCTGGACACGATGACCGCGGCGAGCAGCGGTCGCACCGGCTACGCCTGGGGAGACGGCGGCGGCGGCCCCGGATCCCTGCCCTCGCGCACGGTCAACGCGCGCCAGCGTTTCCCCGCGACGGAGTCGGAGGCGCTCACCGCGGTGTCGCTGCTGTGCCGCGAGTTCCTGACCGACGCCGCGCGGGTGCGGCGCTGGGAGGATCATCCGCAGTTCGAATTGCTCAAGAAGCAGGTCGGCCTGATCCAATCCAAGCCGCCGCGCTGGGATCTGGCGGCCGGCAGCGCCGATTTCTACTACTGGTATTACGCCACCTACGCCCTCAACCAATGGGGCGGCCAGCCGTGGAAGGACTGGGAGCGCGCGCTTGGCCGCGCCCTCCTGCCGGCTCAGCGTCGCGAGCATGCGCGCGACAACTTCTACGGTTCGTGGGATCCCGCCGATGCCTGGGGCGAGGACGGCGGACGCGTCTACAGCACGGCGATCTGCGCGCTGATGCTGGAGGTCTACTACCGCTACGGGCGCGTGCTGGGCGCCCGCTGAACCCTACTTCGCCGCCGCCTTGAGGCGGTTCACCAGGCGCGTCAGGCGGGATTTCTTGCGCGCGGCGTTGTTCGCGTGCAGCTGCTTCCACTTGACGTTCTTGTCGATCAACTGCGCAGCCTTCGTGAGATGGCGCTCGGCCTCGGCCACGTTGTTCTCCTCGACCGCCTTGAGGGTCTTGGCGATGACGGTGCGCATGGAGGAGCGGCGCGAGCGGTTGCGCTCGCGGCGCTTCAGGCTTTTGCGCATCTCGGCGCGGGCGGTCGGAGTGTTCGGCATGGATCCGCTGGGGAATCGGCGCGATTCGGGCCGACCATTCTAGGCCTTCCGCCGGGGCTGTCCAGGGGCCGCGTCATCGCCCTCCATGGGCTCGCCGCGGGCGGCGCGCAGGAAGGCCTCCGTGTCCAGGCCGCTGCCGGCTTGGGGGCCGGACTTGGGCGAACGCAGGGCCTGCTCGGCGGCCAGATTCTTGCGCGCGCGCATGGCCTCCGTGTCGCGCGGATTGACCGCCAGAGCCTTCTCGTAGTAGCCCAGGGCCTCCTCCACGCTCCCCTGCGCCGCGGCGAGCGCGCCGGCGCGCTTGGCCGCCTGTCCGCTCTTGTCCGCGAGGCCGCCGAAGGCCCCGAGGGCCGCACCGGCATAGCCCGCGCGCTCCAACGCGTCCGCCCAGCGGAGACCCTTCGCCAGATCCCCCGGATCCTTCAGAAACACCCGGCGCAGTTGGCGGGCCTCGGCGTCGGCGTTGCGGGTGAGGCGGCTGAAGCCGGCCGCCAAGTTGCCGCTGGCCGCGCCGAGCCGCCGCAGGAAGGTGGACTTCGCCGCAAGGGCGAGGGCGGAGCGGGCCAGCAGTTCGGCGGCATGCTGATCCCCCGGCGCGAAGTCCAGCACCTGGTCGCAGAGTTCGGCGGCGAAGTCCGGCTGGCCGCCGTTGAGGGCGTTGGCGGCCCGTTCGAGGTGCTTTTGCAGGTTCATGGATGGCGCGTCGGGGCGGATGCGGAGCGGGAGGCCCTGTATCCTTGTCCTAGAAGATAGTCGATTCGGCATGGAGGTCGTCCTCTACCCTGACCCGCGCCTGCGCGCGCCCAACGCTCCCGTCGAGGCTTTCGACGCGGATTTGGCCGCCACCGCCCGCGCCATGTTCGAGGTCATGTACCGCACGGAGGGCGTGGGCCTGGCCGCCCCGCAGGTGGGCATCAACCGCCGCTTGCTGGTCTACAACCCTGGCGGCCAGGCGGCGGATCCGGCGCTGGAGGTGGTGCTGTGCAATCCGCGCATCGTCGCCAAGAGCCGCGTGAAGGAGGCCGGGCGCGAGGGCTGCCTGTCCTTCCCGGGCATCCACGGCCAGATCGAGCGGCCCACCAGCGTCAGCGTGGAGGCCGTGGGCCTGCGCGGCGAGCCGGTGCGCCTGGATCTGGAGGGTTGGGACGCGCGCATCTTCCTGCACGAGTTCGACCACCTCGACGGCGTGCTGTTCACCGACCGCATGACGCCGACCGACCGCCAGCGCAATCGCGCGGCGCTCGAGGAGCTGGTCGAGCGCTACCGCGAGAGCGTTGCGCGTTCTTAGCGGTCTCGCGGCGCTGCCCGACCCCGAGCGCGCGGGCGGCTGCGCGGCCACCGTGGGCGTGTTCGACGGCGTGCACCTCGGCCACTTCGTGGTGCTGCGCAAGGTGGTCGAGCGCGCGGAGGCGCTGGGCGTGCGCGCGGCGATGGTCACCTTCGCGGGGCATCCGAAGAGCGTCCTGCTCGGCCACGCGCCGCCGGCGGTGACGAGCCTGGAGCACCGCCTGCTCCTGTTCGAGCGCGCGGGCATCGAGCTCACGCTCGTGCTCGAGTTCACGCCGGAGTTGAAGGAACTGACGGCCGAAGCCTTCGTGCGCCGCATCCTGCTCGAGGGCCTGGGCCTGCGCGAGCTGGTGTTCGGCTTCGATTCCAAATTCGGGCGCGACCGCGGCGGC
>CAZDMB010000125.1:0-7900 GCA_964506175.1 uncultured Planctomycetales bacterium
CAGCACATCCATCTCGGCCTGAATCATGGGAGCGGCCTGGGCTGAGAATTCGAACGTGGGATCAAGGATTAACGCGCCCAGGAAATTCATCCTGAGCTCAAGCGAAAGGTACTGTCGAAGGTAGTCGAGGCGGATGGATTGGAGGAGGTCGCGGTTGGACTTCACAACGGATTCATCCACCCCTGAGAATGCTGGGGAGCGAAGCATCGCCTCGGCCGGAAACTCCAACACGCCAGGAGACCGCACGAGGCCGAATGCAGCGGCAGATCCAACCTCGCCATTACCCTTCCGCCAGAGAACACCCTGTTCCCGCAGGTATCTCATCTCTGCGTTGAGGTGATTCATCATTTGCATCCACTCGGCCTGAGCCAATCCGACGAGATCCTCCTGCTGAACGAAGTGGTAGTCCACGAGGAGCGCTGCATCCGGGGATTCCCGCAGTGCCGCCTCGAGGGCTCGGTGGTAGCTGTCCCATTGCGAGTCGAGGAGTCCCTGAGGATGTGCCGCCTCCTGAGACTTGGCGAACCGCTCCTCGATCGCAAATCGAATCCTTGACGTTGTCGGGCCGTCGACGCTGGATCCGGATTCCATGCCCGAGCCGGAGTTGTCTGATGCTTGGGGCATCCTGCGGATCATTCCATCCCAGGTGGGGCTGCTCTCCTGGGGTCCGTCAGAAGGTGTGCCTGCGCCTAGGTTTGCGATGGCGCTTCCTTCCTTGCGCTCGCTGCAGCGAAGCAGGAGCAACGCGGCGCTCACTGCCGCTGTGGTTGCCAAGATGAGATGACCGGGTTTCATTGATCTTCGCCAGATTCAGTGGCAACTTGGGTAATGCAACATTCGCAGCGGGGCAGTTTTTTTTCTAACTCCGCTAGGGACAGCGCCCCATGGAGGATCACCGACGCCTCAGATTGTAGAGGACTTGATCTCAACTGCCTTTTCTGAACACACGCCAGGTGACAGTCGGCTTCGTGAAAAGGCATCTTCCGTCGTCTTCGTCACACTGTCGGGCGCGTAAATCCTCCCCGAGGCCAATCCATCCTGTGGTCATGAGCATGCCCTGCACCGGATTGGAGGCCGGGAAGCCGTTCGAATTGCGCGCTTCGTACCACGTCTTCGCCAGTCTCCCCATCTTGTCGTTGCGGAAAACCTCCCCCCTCGTAGCCGCCGCTCTCGTCGCGCAGCGTGACATCATGAAGGCTGGATCGGGATGAATTCGGTCCGATCGGATGTTTGAATACGGGAGCTGGCGTCCCCGACACGAGTTGAACGTGTGACCTGCGATTTAGGAACGCGGGCGGGGCTTGCGCATGCAAGCATCGGCGCTGCAAGCACCTAGGCCCTGATTGCCGCAGGTAGTGTGTTCAGGCAAACAGGGTCCCTGATGGTCAGAGTCCGTAAAAATCACTTACAGCCGACGTAGCACGAGGCACGGGGACGCGACCGATCGCAGCGGCGACAACCGACGGGTTTAGCCTCGAGGGCTGAATTCAGGCGACCTGGAGAGAGCTGCGACGGGGACACAACTACTGGAGGTCCGGAAATTGGGGTGCGTTGACTGCCTCGGCCAAGGCGCGCAAATACTGGTACTGAATGTCTCGCAGCGACGCCTCCTCGACGCCCAGAAGATTGAATAAGAGACTCTGGCCTGCAACCGAGGCGAACCGCGGGTCGCGTTTCAACGTCTCGTACTCATTCCACCTCCACTCATGCTTCGAGTATTCCAGCAGGAACTCCAAGCGGATGAGTTGCAGGTCTGCGGTCATGGGTTCCAGCAATGCATGGTTCGAGAAGCCAAACTGCGGCATTCTGAGAATGGTCTCGGCCGGAAGTTGCATGACACGTCGGCTCCTCAGAGTCTCGAGGGAGTATTGTAGGTCACGCTCACTCGTACCAGCATTCCACTCGACGCCGTGCTCCAAAAGATGTTCCAACTCTGAGCCCAGAATGTTCCGTACAAGGACCTCTTCCGATTGCTCCAAGGACTCTAGGTCCTCGCGCTGAATGAAATAGTAGGTTTCACGTAGATGGGCGGCATCCGGTGATCGAGCCAAAACCTTTTCGATTAGGTCCCCGTACTGCATCCAACTTCTCGCGAGAGTGACCACGACGGCCTCTGACACTCGCCATGACTCGATCTGCTCCTCGAGAATCTGCAAGAGTTCGGACTCCGTCGGGTCACTGCCAGATCGAGTGAGGCTGGGTGTTGCCTGAGACGGGATTCCGTGCTGCTCATCGCCTCGGCTTCCCTGAGACTGGGTCGCTTCTGGATCATGGACTCCCTCATCCCCCCCGTTCACGTCCTCCATCCGATCGCCCGGCTTTCCATCAATCAAGAGCCAATAAATCGAGGCGCCTACACCGAGCACTACGGCAAGGGCAATGGCGGCCCGCATTCCAAATGCTGTTCGAAGCATTGTCCTTCTCACTGCGTGAAGGGTTGCCGGTTTCTCCTATGTGGGGCTATTCACATGCAGCACAAGTGACGCTCACGGACTCGCAGCAGAGAAAATTCCCGGCACTATCGAACCAGGAGATCTTCCATGTGCGTGATTCGTTGCATGGAACCTCCTTCTGGACATCGATCGTAGTAGTACCTGTGTTAGGAATCGATTTCAGGGAAGTGACACAATCGCCCGTTGTGTAGCCAGAGCCTGAAACGCATACTTGGTCTCCCTGAGATCCCGTAACTACGAGCGTACATGAGTAGCGGCACGGCAAATCGCCAGGATCGCATTCACCCCCATTCTGAGTAGAGCAGCTGATCGAGGAGATCCCAAGGCCACCCCCGCAAGCGCCAGCTCCAGGACACGTACCGCCAGCCACCGGACTTCCCGCCGGGCAGAGCCGAACGGGAGGCTTCTGCAGAATGTACGAAGTTGCGTCCGCCGTCAACGGCGCTGCTACTGTGATCCACCCATCTCGGCTGAGCAAGGAGACACCTAGAAGTGCTACAGAGATGGTGGCCACCAGCGCGAGGCTTGTGAAGGCATTCTTCATCGCGGCTTCTGCTTGTTGGTTGGACTGCAGACCGCAAAGGGCGGCCGGCCTCAACAGCATAGCGGTCGATCACTCTCCATACGGGCAGATTGCTTACGTCATATCATCGCATCAATTCTACATTTCTTCATGTCATTCATCAGCATCGAACGTCCAGTATCGAGGCCGGTGCACCAGGATCCTGGGTTGATTCTTCTCACTCTCATGTCACGATCACGTCCCAGCATGGCGTCCCCGACACGAGTCGAACGTGTGACCTGCGATTTAGGAAACCGCTGCTCTATCCATCTGAGCTACGGGGACTGGGCGCGAGCAGGTGAAATCTTAGGCGCGCGGCGGCGCCGCCCCCCCGTCACGGCACTTGCGCGGCCGGGCGCGCGCGCGGGATCATGAACCGGGATGCCCCGTCCCACCCCCACGCGCGACCTGGCCGCGGCCGTGGACTTGGGTTCGAACTCCTTTCACATGGTGGTGGCGCGCGTCCGCGAGGGGCGCATCCAGGTGATCGACCGGCTGCGCGAGCGCGTGCGCCTCGGCGCGGACCTCAACGCCGCGGGCCGGCTCGGCGCCACGGCCGTGGAACGCGCCGAGCGTTGTCTGCGACGCTTCGCGCAGCGACTGGCGGAGGTGCCGCCGGCGCGGGTGCGCGCCGTGGCCACCGACGCCTTCCGCCGCACCGTCCTGCCCGCCGACTTCCGGCGGCGGGCCGAGAGGGCGCTCGGACATTCGATCGAGGTGGTGGCCGGGCGCGAAGAAGCCCGCCTCGTCTACCTCGGCGTGCGCCACGACCTGGGCGACTGGGGCCAGCGCCTGCTGGTGGTGGACGTCGGCGGCGGCAGCACGGAGATCGTGGCGGGCGCCGCGCGCGAAGTCGAGGCGGGCGAGAGCCTGCGCATGGGATCGCTGCGCTGGAGCCGCGAGTATTTCGCCGACGGCGTCATCAGCGCGAAGCGCCTGCGGCGCGCCCGCCTCGCCGCCCTCCACGAGCTCGAGCCGGTCGCTGGCGCCTTCCGCCGCCTGGGCGTGGAGCGGTGGATCGGCAGCAGCGGCACCGCGCTGTCCATGGCGGAGATGCTGCGCGCCGGCGGCATCGAGCGCGCGGGCCTCACGCGCGCCGGCCTCGAGGAACTGCTCGCGCGCGTGCAGCGCTGCCGCCGCCTGGAGGACGTGGATCTGCCCGGCCTCGAGGACGCGCGCCGGCCCACATTCCTCGGCGGCCTCACCATCCTGTCCGCGGTGTTCGAGGCGCTGCGCATCCCGCGCATGGAGACCTCCGAAGGCTCCTTGCGCGAGGGCGCGCTCCTCGACCTGGTCGGCCGCCTGCAGCATCGCGGCGATCCGCGCCGGCGCGCCGTCGAGGATCTCGCGCGGCGCTGCGAGGCGGACACGGCGCAGGCCGGACGCGTGCGAGCGACCGCCGCGGAACTCTTCGCGGAGGCGCGCGGCGCCTGGCGCCTCGACGCGGAGGAACATCTGCCCTTGCTGGAGTGGGCGGCGGCGCTGCACGAGGTCGGCCAGTTCGTCGGGCACAACGGCTTCCAGCGCCACGGGCGCTACCTGATCGAGAACGCCGACCTCACCGGCTTCTCCCGCACCGAGGCGGCCGAGCTGGGTTGGCTGGTGGGGAAGCATCGCCGCGCGCTCCAGGCCGATCGCCTCGCCGAAGCCCCGGGAGCGCGCCCGGAACTGCTGCTGCGCCTCGTCCTGCTGCTGCGCCTCGCCGCCCGCCTGCACCGCGCGCGCGGCGCCACGCCGCCGCCGCGCATTCGCGCCGAGGCCGGGCGCACCAGCCTGCGTCTGCGCTTTCCGCGCCGTTGGCTCGACGAGCACCCGCTGACCGCCTTCGATCTGGAGGAGGAGGCCGGCGTCTGGGCCGAGGCGGGCTTCCGCCTGCGCTTCGACTGAAGCTAGTTGCGCCGCTTGACGGTGGCGTGCGCCTCCAGGGCGGCGCGCTGCGCCGAGGCGCGCTCACCGCCGCCGGCCTCGATGCGCGCGTAACTGCCGTCGCTCTGCAGTTCCCAGGCCTGCGCGGTGTCGCGCAACTGGGCGTTCAGCAACTCCTCCATCACCCGCCGCTTGAGCGCCGGGCGCTCGAGCGGAAAGCAGGCCTCGACGCGGCTGTGCAGGTTGCGCTCCATCCAGTCGGCGCTGCTGGCGAACATCAGCTCGGCGCCGCCGTGGCGGAACCAGAACACGCGCGCATGCTCGAGAAAACGGCCGACGATCGAGCGCACGCGGATGTTCTCGCTGACACCCGGCAAGCCCGGACGCAGCCGGCAGATGCCGCGCACGATCAGCTCCACGCGCGCGCCGGCCTGGGAGGCGCGATAGAGCGCGCGAATGATGCCGGTGTCCGACAGGCTGTTCATCTTGGCGACGATGCGCGCCGGCTCGCCCCGGCGCGCGGCCTCCGCCTCGGCTTCGACCAGCTCGAGCAGGCGCGGGTACAGCGTGCTCGGCGCCTGCAGCAGCTTGTGCATGCGCGGCGCGCGCCCCAGGCCGGTGAGTTGCTGGAACAGGTGGTGCACGTCCTCCGTCAACTGCCGGTCGGCCGTGAGCAGGCCGAGGTCGGAGTAGGCGAGCGCCGTGTCGTGGTGGTAGTTGCCGGTGCCGAGGTGCGCGGAGCGGCGCAGGCGCCCGGACTCGCGGCGCACGATCAGCAGCATCTTGGCGTGGGTCTTGTAGCCCACCACGCCGTAGACGACGTTGGCGCCGGCGTCCTGCAGCAGGTTGGCGAGCCCGATGTTGCGCTCCTCGTCGAAACGCGCGCGCAGCTCCACCACGGCGGTCACTTCCTTGCCCGCGCGCGCGGCGCGCGCCAGCGCCGCCACCACCGGCGAGTCGGCGCCCACCCGATACAAGGTCATCTTGATGGCGAGCACCGCCGGATCGGCGCCGGCCTGCTCGACCAGGCGCACCACCGGCTCGAAGCATTCGTAGGGATGGTGCAGCAGGCGCTCCTCCTTGCGGATCGCCGCGAACAAGTCCTCGCCTTCCGCCAACGCGGGCGGCACGCCCGGGGCGAAGGCGCGAAACTTCAGGTCGGCCCGCGGCAGCAGCTCGACCAGCGCCGCGAGGCGATGCAGATTCACCGGGGTGCGCACGCGGTAGAGGTCCTGCGGCTCGAGCTCGAAATTTTCGAGCAAGTACTGCTGCAGATCCTCCGGCGTGTCTTCCGCCACCTCGAGGCGCACCGGGAAGGAGAAGCGGCGGCGCGTCAACTGGCTGGCGAGCGCCTTGAGCAGGTTGTCCACCTCCTCCTCGTCCACTTCGATGTCGCTGTTGCGCGTGACGCGGAAGACGTGGCAGCCCTCGATCTCGAGGCCCGGCAGCGCGCGCCCCATGTGCGCTTGCACCAGCGCCGACAGCAGGGTGAAACCCTTGTATCCCGGGCAGGCTTCATCCGGCAGCGGGATCACCCGCGGCAGCGAGCGCGGCACCTGCACCACCGCCAGGTGGACGTCGCGGCCGAAGGCGTCGGCGCCGCTCACGCGCACGATGAAGTTGAGGCCCTTGTTCTGCACGCGCGGAAACGGATGCGCCGGATCCAGCGCCACGGGCGTGAGCACCGGCAGCACCTCGGCTTCGAAGTAGCGCTCCGCCCAGGCGGCCTGGCGCCGCGTCATGTCCTTGTGCCACAGCAGGCGCACGCCTTCGTCGGCGAGCCGCGGCAGCAGATCCTCGTGCAGCACGCGGTACTGCTCCTTGACCAAGTCGCGGGCGATCGCGCCGATGTCTTCCAGCGCGCGCGCCGGCGCGCGGCCATCCACGCTCGGCTGCTCCAGGCCGAACTCGATCTGCTGCTTGAGGTTGGCCACGCGGATCTCGAAGAACTCGTCGAGATTGGCGGAGCAGATCGTCAGGAAGCGCAGGCGCTCGAGCAGCGGGATGCGGGCGTCCTGCGCCTGGGCGAGCACGCGCCGCTGGAAGGCCAGCAAGGAGAGTTCACGGTTGAGATAGAACTCCGGGCGGCCGAGCGGATCGCCGGGCTTGGGTTCGGGCGGCGCCGCGTGGCGCCGCCGGCGCCGCGGCGCGGGCTGCGGGGAGTCGGGCCGGGATTCCGCCATGGTTGCTGCGCTCGGGCGCGCACCAGTCTAGGAACCGGCGGCGAAGGCCGCGTGAAGAGGCGGGCGCCTCAGGCGCGCAGGCGGCGCGCGTGCAAGTCTTGCCAGCAGTTCTCGGCGAGCGCCAGGATCGGCGCGAGCTGCTCCGGGAAGGGCTCGCTCTTGGCGGCGTAGGGCTGGAAGCCGGTGCTGCGCTCGACGTTGCCGTACCAGAACGGCGCCCACACACCGTAGGCGGGGTGCCGGCCGGCCGGCCAGGACAGCATGCGCCGGTCGAAGTCCAGGCCGAGGCGCGCGCACAGGCGCCGCAGCGTCGGCTCCGGCTCGTTCAGCAGGTCGGTGGAATCGAGGACGATCGGCTCGTGGCCGGCGCGGCGCAACTCGTGGTACAGCTCGCGCTGCCGCTCGTAGCCGACGTCGCGGGTCACGAGATTGGCGCGCCACTTGCGGAGCTCAGCCGCAGGGCCGCCATCCTGAAGGGCTTGGGCATAGTAGGAGTTGGCGACCTCGGTGGCTCGCCTGCCGATTCGCTCCATGCTTTCTGTGAGATAGGTTGTCTGATTGGCACTGTTGGTCCAGTTTTCGAAGAGCGACTCCCCGTTTGTTTTGTCCCCAAAATAGAGGTCGTAAAACGCCTTGCCAGTGTTGGCGCGCACGGACTGGGCGCGGGAGACATTAGCCGTGAGGCGCCAGTTTCTCGTGAGATTGACGTGTGCCTCGATTTCGACCCCTTCCGATACCGCATCCTGCGTCAGCACGACATCGTTCCGGGCGTTGAAGGCGGCGGTGCCATTTGTCACCCTAAAACTATACATATCAAGAAGGAATTGGGGAGGAGG
>CAZDMB010000126.1:0-7889 GCA_964506175.1 uncultured Planctomycetales bacterium
CGCGCCGCCGGCGGCGCTCACCGAGTGCGAGCAGCCCGACTTCCTGGACGCGACCGAGGTGCGCCTCAGCTCCCCGGTGCCGGGCGCGGAAGTGCGCTACACGCTGGACGGCTCGACGCCCGGCCCGGAGGCCGCGCTCGCCGCGGGTCCGCTGCGCCTGCAGCAGAGCGCGCGCGTGCGGGCGCGCGCCTTCGCGCCGGGCAAACCCGGCCTGGAGGTCGCGCAGTTGGAGGTGCGGCGCTGGAGCGCCGCGGATCTCCTGCCGGCGACGCAGTTCGTGCGCGCGCCGGATCCGGGACTGCGCTGGCGCGCCTGGCTGCGCGGCCTGCAGAGCCTGCGCGACCTCGATCGCGACGCGCCGGCCGATGCCGAGGGCGTCTGCGCTCTGCCGGACGCGGAACTCGCGCCGCGCGCCGCGCAGGTGGCGTTGGCTTTCGAAGGCTGGTATCTCGCGCCGGCGGACGGCGTCTACGCATTCGCCGCCACGAGCGACGATGGCAGCCGCATCTGGCTCGACGACGTTCTGGTCGTGGACAACGACGGCCCGCACGGCGCGGCGCGACGCGACGGCAAGGTCGGCCTGCGCGCCGGCTGGCACGCCCTGCGCATCGAGTGGTTCAACGGCGACGGCGCGCGCGCCCTGAGCGTCGAATGCCGCCCGGCCGGAGGCGCGTGGGCGCCATTGGCGGCGGCAGCGCTCGGCCGCTAGCAGCCGGCCTAGGACACGCTCTTGCGCAGCGACTGCCCGAGCAGACGGAAATCGCGGCTCCGGATCGCGCCGCGGCGCCAGATCAATCCGATCTGACGCTTGGGTTCGGGAGTTTCGAAGCGGGTCAGGACCAGGTCCGCCCCCTCCCGGACGGCGGCCTCTGCGGCGAGTTCCGGGAGCAAAGTGACGCCAAGACCGCCGGCCACCATGCCTACGAGAGTCTGCAACGAAGAGGCGCGGAAATCGTTCGCATCGGGGCCCGACCGCAGTGCGCAAGCCTCCAGCACCTGCGCGTGCAACCCGTGACCGTCCTCCAGCAGCAGCAGAGGCTGGCCGATCAGGTCCGCCTGCGCGATGCCGCGCTTCTTGGCGAGCGGATGGTCCGCCGGAGTCAGCAGCAGGAAGGGATCCTCGAGCACTTCCAATTCCTCGATCACTCCGAAATCGTCGCCCAGGGCGAGCAGCAGGACGTCGAGGTCGCCGGAGTGGAGAGCCGGCACGAGGTCGCGAGCCGGAGCCTCGCGCAAGTCGATCCTGAGCCGCGGATAGTCCCGCCGCAGGCTGGGCATCGCGCGCGGCAGGAGGAAGGGAGCGATCGTGGGCAGAGCGCCGAGCCGGATGCGGCCGACCAGCGGACCCTGGAACGTCGTGGTCTCGTCGCGGAGCCGCCGCAGGTCCGCGAGAAGGTCGCGGGCGCGCGCGACGGCAACCTCGCCGGCGGGCGTGAGCGTCGCCTTGCGGCCACGCTCGATGAGCTCGATGTCGAGCGTCTTCTCCAACTGCGCGATCTGCGCGCTGAGCGCCGGTTGGGTCACGAAGCACTGCTCCGCCGCACGTCCGAAATTCTCCGTGTCGGCGAGCGCGACGAGATATTCCAGTTGCCGGATGGTCACTTCCATGGCCGCAGGGGGGTCTCCTGATCGAGGAAGGGATTGACGCTCGTGGACCAGCCGCGCGTCCGCTGCGCCACCGAGGCGGCGATAACGATCGCGGCGCTGTAGAGAGCAAGGTGCCGAATGATGTACTTTCCTGGAAGAGTGAGGAGGAAGGGGAAACGGATCCAGATGCGCTCGGGCATGAGGAACAGCGGAGCGATGGTAGCCGCGAGATGAAGGGTGATCAGGAGCAGCACGGCGCGGGGCGCGCGGCCGCTCAGCAAGCCGATGCCGATCACGCACTCCACCGTCGCCAGCGACATGAGGGCGAGACGCTGCGGCAGTAGGCCGCCGGTGAGGCTCTCGGCAAGTCGCAGGGAGAACTCCTCGAAGGGCGTGGTATGGGCGAAGAATTTGATCGCGCCGAACCACAGGTAAAGGCCGCCCATGGCCAGGCGGAGGCACAAGGTGCCGTGGCGCCCCATCCACGCGGACGATCGTTGATGCCAGGAGCGATACCAGAGGCCCAGCGTCCCGCCGCGCGGCCTTCCGGTCTTCAGCGGGATCGCCGACGCCAGCACCATGCCGCACGCGATCATCACCAGGTTGTCCACGATGATCTGGCCCTTGATCGTCAGGATGAAGGGGAAGGACTGCCAGACCTGGCCCGGCCACGCCGCGAGCGGGACGAACATGATCAGCAAGTGCGCCAACATCATGAGCGCGGCCATGCGCACGGCCACGGAAGTGAGCAGGCAGAAGCCGATGAGGCACTCCCAGATCGCGAGCACGCGCGTGCCGTCCTCCGGGCTCAGCCCGCCGAAGGTCAGCACGGCGAGGACGCGCCCGGGCAGATAGACCTCCGCCTCCGAAACCACGGGGTCGAACTTCAGGGCGCCGAACCAGAAATACACCACGCCGATCAGGATGCGGACGGTGGTGATGCCGTGCATCATCACCCACTCCTGCAGCGAGCCGATGGCCCGGGCGAGGAGGCCGGCACGGGGCGGCACGCGCGCCATGGCGGCCTCAGTCGGACGCAGCCTTCGCGTCGGCGGGCACCTGGCCGGACTCGGCGCGGCGCGTGCGCCGCTCGCGGGCGGCGAGATCCGCGCCGATCATCAGGGCCGCTCCGTAAAGCACCACGTTGCGCACGATGTACTTGCCGACGAGGGTGAGCCCGAAGGGAAAACGAGACCAGACCTCGTTGGGAAAGAAAAAGAGCGGCGTGAAGGTGCCGAGGAGGTGAAAGCAGATCAGCGTGAGGATCCCGCGCGGCCACAATCCGCCGAGGAGGCCGACGCCGATCAAGCATTCCCAGGTGGCCAGCACCGGCAGCCCGATCGGGGGCGGCATCAGGCCGAAAGTGATCTTCTCCACGGTGCGCGCGGCGAGTTCCTCCGCCGGACTGATGCCGGGAAAGAACTTGAGGGCGCCGAACCAGAGGTAGACCACGCCCAAACCGATGCGCAGGGCGAACAAGCCGCGCCGCCGGACGAGGCGCGCGAAGCGATCACCCAGGGTGCGCAGCGACTTGCGCAGCCGTCCGCTGACGGCCGCGGCCGGCGGTCGCTCGAGCCGCGCCGCCAGCACGAGGGCGCTGCCGATGAACACGAGGTTCTTGACGATGTACTGGCCGCGGAGCGTCAGGCCATAGGGAAAGATGTTCCACACCTGCCCGGGCCAGAAGATCGCCGGCAGGAACATGATGAACAGGTGTCCGAGCAGCAGCAGCAGCGCAGGTCGCACCAGGACCGCGGTCATCAGGCAGAAGCCGATGAAACATTCCCAGACCGCCAACACCCGCACGGAGGCGGCGCTGTCGAGCAGGCCGAAGGTCAGGGCGTGGACGGTCGCTCCCGGCAGGTAGGAGTCCAGGGCGGGAGTGTCCGGAGAGAACTTGAGGGCGCCGAACCAGAGGTAGACCAGGCCGACCGCGATGCGCAGCGCCTTCGGCCCGCACCGGTGCATCCAGTTCGTGACCTGCGAGAAGGCGCGGGCCATGAGGGGGGGAGGTGCGTCCTGGGTCATGTCGGCCTTTCGGGAACTCTACTCCGGTCCCTTGCGAGGGAAATCCAGAATCCGGATTATACGGATCGCGCAAAGAAAAGCCGGCCGGCACCCCACGTGCCGGCCGGCCATCAAAACTCCAGGACAATAAGTTCGGCCCGGATTATCGCGCTGTTCCGTTGAAATACGCCTGGCACTTCGGCCAGATGTACTGCGCGACGTTGCGGCCCATCTTGAGGCCTTCGACGTTGTCCGACTGAATGTGGTAGCCGCCCATGACCCGCGAGATGCCGGCCATTTCCGCGACCGCCGAGAAGGTCGGCAGACGCAGGGCGACGTCGCAGGTGAGCTTGTCATCCGCGTCCATCTTGCCGTGCACGGCTTGCATCGCCTTGCAGTCGAAGCCTTGCTCTGTGATGGCGCCGGCGGTGCGCTGCTCCTCGTCGCCGAAGCGGTCGCTGCCCGTGAAGAGCTCGAGCATCTTGGCGCATCCCGCGCTCACGGTGCTGTGGCCCGAGGGGTAGCCCGGGAAGGGAGGAGTGACGAAGGTCGAGGGCGAGTACGGAATCCAGTTTTCGCCTTTGATCTTGGCCACGCCCTTGCCCGGTCCGATCCAGCCGTCGATGTCCTTGCCCTTGTAGTAGTAGTGGATCAGGGTCCAGGGACGGGAGGAGTCGTAGAAGCGCTTGCACTCCCAGGAGGCGATGAAGGCGTCCATCGCGGTGTTCGCCACCGCCATGTACATCTTCACGTCGGTGTCCAGGTTGTTGTGGTCGCGGCGCGACACGGCCTGGGCGAAGCGCAGCCAGTGGCCGGACTGGCCGGTCGAGCGCGGGCCGTCCCGCATGAACTCGACGATGGCTTTCTGCTCGGGCGTGAGCGTCGCGTTGAAGTTGATGCACTCGTCCACTTCCTTCTTCAGTTGCTCGCTGCCGACCTTGGGCGGCGGGCCCGGGCGGAACTGCGACGGGGATTCGAGGCCGAAGGGCACCACGCGGTACCAGTGCGCGCACAGGAAGTTCGGGGTGAACTTGCCGCCCTTGCCGTCGTCGAAGGGGATCTGCTGCCACCGATCGGGGTTGTAGATCTCGTTCGGCGGGTTGACCGGGAAGTAGAAGGTGTAGTCGGAGTACGGCTTGCCGTTCGAACCGACCTCGTCGCCGAGCTGGTTCGCGCCGTCATGGTGCCGCATGGCCAGGATCTGCTGCGCGGCGAAGTTGCCGATGCCGGTGGGCGTGGCAATGTCCAAGGAGAGGTCCGTCACGTCATAGCCCCACTTCTGCATCAGGGCCGTGATGTTCTTGGTCGTGACCGGGAACTGGTCGCGCGTGGTGCGGTAGGCGGCGTAGGCCATCGCCTTGCGCTTGTTGTCCTCGGTGCGCTCGGCAGCCGGACGGCGCAGTTTGCCGCCGGTGTAGACGCCGACGGCGCGTTCGTCGTAGGCGGCCCAGGCGTCGTACATGGCGGTCGCCACGATGGCCATCTGGCGCGCGAGAATCGGCGGGCGAGCGCCAATGCGCACCACGTCGTCGGCAGAATCCTCGAGCATGGCGTCGAGGATTTCATAGGACGCGGAGGGCTGGAAGCTGCCCCAGTCTTTGGTTTGCGCCGAAGCCGAGGGCGCGGCGGCCACGAATGCGGCGCCTGCCCTGGCGACGATCGCGAGAGGTTGGAGGAATCGATTCATGGTGTTTGGTCGATGTTGGAGGGTCAAGCCATTCCCGAAGGGCGGCAAGGAAAAATTATCGCGGACGCGGGTTTTTTGCATTCACTTCCTCTTATGGAGGGGAAAAGCGGGGCTATGGCAGAAGCCGAGGCTATGGCCGGGATACGCGGAAAGAATCGGCGGGGCCTATTCCCCCCCGATCGGGGCTATTATTCTCCCCGCTCCGCACTCCCGCGGACACCACCATCATGCTCACCCCCATTCTCCTCGCTCTGGCGGCGCAGTTGCCCCAGGGCTACACCGTCGCCCAGGGCGACAAACAACTCACAATCGGCGGACAGCTGCGCTTCCGCCACGAGACCCGCGATCCGAGTGTTCCCGTGGACGGCGCGAGCAGCGCCAGCGGTTCTATCGGTCGCTTCCGCCTCACGCTTGACGCGAAATCCGGAAAGGATGTCCGCGGCTTCCTCCAGCTCCAGAGCGTGGTCGCCTCCGACGGCCTGGCCTCCGAAGAGGGCCTGCACCAGGCGTTCGCGGAGATCTACGGCGTGGCCAGCATGGCCGACGTCCAGGTCGGCCGCTTCGAGATGCTCTACGCGGACGAGTTGCTGATCTCCAACGGAGATTGGGGCAAGACGGGCACGGCCTTCGACGGCATTCGCATCCGCCGCAAGGACGAGCACTACTGGGCCGACCTGTTCCTGACCCAGCCGGTCGAGGGCCAGGGCGTCGCGACGGGCGTGGACCAGTCCTTCGGCGGCCTGTGGGTCGGCGTTCCGGCCGGCGATTTCTCCTTCGAGGCCTATGGCCTGGTGCGCGACGACCGGCACGACTTCGGCGCCGGGAGCGACGACATGACGATCGGCGGCCGCGCCAAGTGGTCGCCCAAGGACGGCCCGACCATCAAGGGCGAGGTGGCCACGCAGACCGGCGACCACGGCGCCCTCGACGCGGGCGGCATGCTCGCCATGTTCGATGCCGGCATGCCGGTGACCAGCGCCGTCACCGCCGGCGTGAACGTCCTGTACGCGAGTGGCGACGACAATGCGGCCGACGGCAACGACGACGCCTTCAAGCCGCTCTTCCACACGCCGCACAAGATCCTCGGCGCCGCGGACTTGGTCCAGTTGACGAACGTCCTCGATCTGCAGGTGTACTCGCGATACAAGCCGAGCGACTCCTGGCGCTTCTTGGGCGCCTTCCACTGGATGACTCTGGCCGAGGAAGACGGCGCCCTGCCCGACCTCCGCGGCGGCCTCACGAAGGCGGCCGGCGAAGGTGATCTGGGCATGGAGATCGACCTCATGGCCTGGTACACGATCAACTCCTTGACGGAAATCCACTTCGGCATCAGTGATTTCCTGGCTGGAGACGCCATTCAGAACGGCGACGACCAGATCTGGGTTTTCGCCCAGCTGTTGTTGAACCTCTAGAAAGGGCGCGCCTTTCTTCCGGCGCCGCCTGGCGGCATGGGACGGATCCCATGCCGCCGGGCGTACCGGGTAGGATGAACCCGTGCGCCGTCCGCGCGTCATCATCCTGTGCCTCGCCCCGGCCGCCGCCGGCGCATTGAGCGCCGTGCTCCACGGGCAGCAGGACACCTTCGACGTGCGCAAAGGCGAGGCTCCGCCCGCTTTCGCCGAGGAAGAGCGCCGCCGGATCGATCCCGGCTACGACTCGTGGCGCTCGGAAGTGCTGCACGACGCCGCCAAGCCGCACCTCAAGCACTTCATCGAGGACCTGCTGCGGGGCAAGGAGTTCGCGGACGTCCGCTTCGCCGAGGACTTCCGCTGCACCGTCCTGCGTCCGCCGGTGCAGACCGCCTGGAACGACGGCGTGATGGTGGTGCGCCGCGCGCCGGCCATTCCCGAGGGTTGGCATGGGCGCGAACAACTCGCCGGCCTGGCGCGGGACTTCCGCGCGCCTGCCGGAGCGGACGCCGTTGCCGGCAACTTCATGTTGAAGCTCGTCAGCGTCAACGTGGACGGCGAGAAGGCCTTCCGCATCCGCGCCTTTCTCTATGGCGGCGCCAGCTCCGGCGGCCGGGTGCTGCAGTGGAACCTGGAGATCGAATCCTCGTGGGAAGTCGGCGCCACCGACCAGGAGGCCGCCCTCGCGGGCATCCGCCTGATCTCCTACGAGGAGGTGGACGGCCCGGCCGGGCTGCTGCCGGATTTCTCGCAGGAGGTCTTCGGCGGCACGCCGGGTTGGCGCGAGCAGATCCTCTTCGGCACCGAGGACTACGCCACGCGCGTGGACCGCATCTTCGGCCATTCCTTCATCGGCGCGCAGGGCCTCGCCGTCGGCGACGTCAACGAGGACGGCCGCGACGACCTCTTCTTCTGCCAGCAGGGGGGCCTGCCGAACCGCCTGTGGCTGGCCGAACCGGGCGGCGCGGCGCGCGAAGCCTCGGCCGCGGCGGGGCTCGACGTGCTCGACAACACCCGCGCGGCGCTGATCGCCGACTTCGACGGCGACCGCCATCCGGACGTCGCCACCAGCGTCGGCGCCGACATCGAGATGGACTGGAACGACTGCCTCCGCAAGTTCACGGATGAGCGCAAAGCCGGGGAGGGCCCGGGCGAGAAGTACTCGCTCGCAGCCGCCGACTACGAGCGTGACGCCGAAC
>CAZDMB010000127.1:0-7840 GCA_964506175.1 uncultured Planctomycetales bacterium
CCTTGGAATGCCACCCGCTCTTGCGCCAGCCGGATCCAGCGCGCGAGGTGCTGCTTCTCGGGGAAGAGGCGCAGGATGGCGGCATCGGTCTTGCGGATGTCCTCGGGATCGCCGCTCAAGGCGGCCCAGCGGAACGGGCCCTGCCCGGCGCAGAACAAGGGCCGGATGTAGGCGGGCACGAAGCCCGGGAAGTCGAAGGCGTGCGCCACGCCCGCCTGCTCCTTGGCGAAGGCGCGCAGATTGTTGCCGTAATCGAAGGTCTCCGCGCCGCGCTTCTGCAGCTCGAGCATGGCGCGCACATGGCGGCCCATGGTCGCGTACGCGCAGCGCTCGTATTCCGCCGGTTGGCGCGCGCGCAAGGCGAGCGCGGCCTCGAGCGGCATGCCGTCGGGCACGTAGCCGTTGAGCGGATCGTGCGCGCTGGTCTGGTCGGTCAGCACGTCGGGCGTGAGGTCGCGCCGCACGAGCTCCTGCAGCAGTTCGGTGGCGTTGCAGCGGACGCCGATCGAGACCGCCGCGCCGCGCTGCGCCGCCGACCAGGCCATCTGGATCGCCTCCTCCAGGTCCGGCGCGATCTGGTCCAGGTAGCGCGTGCGCTGCCGGAACTCGATGCGGCTCTGGTCCACGTCCGCCACCAGCGCGACGCCCTCGTTCATGGTCACCGCCAGCGGCTGCGCCCCGCCCATGCCGCCGAGCCCGGCGGTCACGCACACGCGGCCGTGCAGGCTGCCGCCGAAGCGCTTGCTGGCGACGGCCGCGAAGGTTTCGTAGGTGCCCTGCAGGATGCCCTGGGTGCCGATGGAGATCCACGAACCGGCCGTCATCTGCCCGTACATCATCAGGCCGCGCCGCTCCAACTCGCGGAAATGTTCCCAATTCGCCCACTTGCCGACGAGGTTGCTGTTGGCGATGAGCACCTTGGGGGCGTGCGCGTGGGTGCGGAACACGGCCACCGGCTTGCCGCTCTGCACCAGCAGCGTCTCGTCCGGCGCCAGACGCTGCAGCGTCGCCACGATCCGCTCCGCGCAAGCCCAATCGCGCGCCGCCTTGCCGGTGCCGCCGTAGACGACGAGATCTTGCGGCCGCTCGGCCACCTCGGCGTCGAGGTTGTTGAGGAACATGCGCAGCGCGCCTTCCGCGTGCCAGTCGGCGCAGTGCAACTCCGGGCCGCGCGGCGCCTGCTGAGCGACGCCCGCACGGATGCTCACCGGAGCGGCGGCTCGCGGCCAGACGCGCCCGGAGGCCACGGAGAGGGGGCTCATGGCCCGATTTTAGGCGCCGCCGCCGCCGGCCTCCGTGCTCCTGCCCGGCACTACGATGAGCAGGCGATGCTCGCGCCGCTCCTCCTCGCAGCGTTTCAGCTGGCCGACGGCCAGGGCAATTACGCGCTGCCGACCGGCGCCTGGCGCGCGTGGCTGGACACGCCCGGCGGCGACTTGCCCTTCCAATTGATCCTCGGCGGCTCCGCCGGCGCCCTCACCGCGACGATCGTCAACGGCAGCGAGAGCATCACCGTGACCGAGGTGAGCGCCAAGGTGACGGGCGGCGTGCGCCTCGGCTTCCCGCACTACGATGCGGAGATTCTGGCCCAGCCCGGCCTGGAAGGCAGTCGCCTGGACGGCGTCTGGCGCAAGCGCCGCGGGCCCAACACCTGGAGCGAGGTGCCGTTCCACGCGGCTGCCGGCGTCGCGGCGCGCTTCCCGCCGGGCCGCCAAGGCCCCGCGCACGACCCGGCGGCGTGGACGGGGCGATGGGCGGCGCAGTTCGAGGGCTCGCCCGACCCGGCGGTCGGCATCTTCTTCGTGCGCGAGGACGAGCTCGCGCAAGGGACCTTCCTCACGACCCTCGGCGATTACCGTTTCCTCGCCGGCAATCTCGTCGACGACGAGTTGCGCCTCTCCACTTTCGACGGCGCGCACGCCTTCCTCTTCCGCGCGCTCCGGCTGGAGGACGGCAGCCTGCAGGGCGACTTCTGGTCCGGCGCCGCGCATCATGAATCCTTCACGGCGCGGCGCGACCCGCAGGCGCAGCTGCCGGACGCCTTCGCCGAGGTCGCGCCGGCGGAAGGGGCGCCGCCGCTTTCCTCCCTCAAATATCGCGATCTCGACGGCGTCGAGCGCGCCTTGGACGACCCGGCCTTTGCCGGCCGCGTGCGCGTCATCTCGCTCTTCGGATCATGGTGCCCGAACTGCAACGACGAGGCGGGACTCTGGGCGGAACTCGACGCGCGCTACGCCGACCGCGGTCTGGCCATCCTGGGCCTCGCCTTCGAGATCACGGGCGATCCGGCGCGCGACGGCGCGCAGGTGCGGCGTTTCCGCGCGCGCCACGGCGTGCGCTGGCCGATCTTGCTCGCCGGCACCGCGGACAAGGAGGAGGCGGCGCGCGCCTTTCCCCTGTTGACGCGGATCAAGGCTTTCCCGACGGCGCTGTTCCTCGACGCGCAGGGCAAGGTGCGCGCCGTGCACAGCGGCTTCGCCGGGCCGGCGGCGGGCGCCGAGCACGAACGCCAGCGCCTGCACTACGAGCGCATCATCGAAGAACTGCTGGCCGAGAGCGCGAGCGACCGGTAGGCGCGCGCGGCCGCGGCAAGTTGCCACGCGGCGGACCACAAGCCCTGGCGAAAGGCCGCGACGTCGGCGGCTTGCAGGCTTTCGGTGACGACCGAAGGGCTGACGTTGAAGGCGCGCGCCGCCTCCTTGCGGCGGCGCTCGGGGACAAAGCGCGGCGGCTCGCGCCGCCAATCGAGCACGCCGTCGCGCAGCACGTAGCGCACGAACTGCGTCTGGCGCTCGGTCCAGGTGCGCACCAGCGCGCCAAGCAGGCACCAGGCGCCGCTGACCGCGAGACCGAGGCCGGCGTGATCGGTGGTCTCATCGAAGCCGGAGCTCTGCGCCAGCACGCGCTGCCGCTGCGCGCTCTCGCATGCGTCCTGCGCGCGCGCCAAGGCCAGCGCCGGCCCGGCGCCGGCGCCCAGGCCCAGGGTCAGATCGTGCGGGTGCATGCGCAGCAGCAACTCGAAGGCCATCTCGGTCTGACGGGCGGCTGCCGGCAGGCCGCCAGGCACGGGCATCACCGCGCTGAAGCGGCCGCCTTCGGTCGCCCACGGCGAGAAAAGGGCGTCCGCGTAGCGGTCGTTGAGCGACTTCACGGCGCGGGAGGCGCGCTCGCCGCCGCCGCCGCGCGCCACCATGGCCCACTGCATGCCATCCGCCATGGGCCGATCATATTCGGCTGATTTGCCGAAAATCACGCGGAATCCGGGCCCCGGGCGAAAAAAAATCAGCCCGCAAGGGCGCCGCAGGCGCGCTCGGCGGCGCGCACGAAAGCTCCGTCCGCCAAGAGCGCATGCAGGCGGTCGAGTTCCGGCGCCTGCCAGCGGTCGTCCGCCAGCGGCGGCACGTGGCTGCGCACGAGGCGGTAGGCCGCTTCGGCGCCGGCGCCGGCGCGCAACTCGCGGTGGAACTCGCGCGCCTGCGCGGAGGCCAGCAGCTCGATGGCCAGGATGCGCTCCAGATTGCCCGCGGACTCGGTCAGCTTGCGCGCCGCCAGATTGGCCATCGAAACGTGGTCTTCCTGATCGGCGCTGGTGGTGATGGTGTCCGCGCTGGCCGGCGCCGCGAGCAGTTTGTTCTCGCTCGCGAGCGCCGCCGCCACCACCTGCGGGATCATCAGGCCGCTGTTGAGGCCGGGATTCGGCGTCAGAAACGCCGGCAGGCCCGCGTTCATCGCCGGATGCAGCAGGGTGCTGATGCGCCGCTCGCTGATGTTGCCCCATGCGGTCGCCGCATTGGCCGCGTAATCCAGCGGCAGCGCGATCGGCTGGCCGTGAAAATTGCCGGCGCTGACGGTGTCCGCGCCGCTGCCGGCGAACACGAGCGGATTGTCGCTCACGGCGTTGGCTTCGCGCACGAGCGCCGCGCCCAGGTGCTCGAGCGCGTCCTTGGCGGCGCCGTGCACCTGCGGCACGCAGCGGAAGGAGTAGGGATCCTGCACGCGGCCGCAATCCTTGTGCGCAGCCGCGACCTGCGATCCCCGCAGCAGGCGGCGCAGATTCGCCGCCGTGCGCAACGCGCCGGGATGCGCGCGCAGCCGCACGACGCGCGTCTGAAAGGGCTGGTGACTGCCTTGCAGCGCCTCGACCGAGAGCGCGGCGGCGACGTCCGCGGTCTGGCTGCAGGTGCGCAGCCGCGCCCACGCCGCCAAGCCGATCGCATTGCTGATCTGCATGCCGTTGATCAGAGCCAGGCCTTCCTTGGCCTCCAGCGCGAGCGGCGCGAGCCCGAGCCGGCGCAGCGCCTTCGCCGCGGGCAGGCGCTCGCCGGCGGGCCCGCTCAATTCGCCGGCGCCGATGATCGGCAGGGCGAGGTGGGCGAGCGGCGCGAGGTCGCCGCAGGCGCCGACGCTGCCTTTCTCCGGCACGACCGGCAGCCAGCCGCTGGCGAAGAGTTTCAGCAGCCAGCGCACGAGTTCCGGGCGCACGCCGCTGGCGCCGCGGCACATCGAGTGCAGGCGCAGCGCCAAGGCGGCGCGCACGGCCGCGCGCGGCAGCGGCGCGCCGTAGCCGCAGGCGTGGGAGAGCAGCAGGTTGCGCTGCAGCCTGCCGCCGTCGGCAGGGGCGATGCGCTTCTGCGCGAGAGCGCCAAAGCCCGTGTTGACGCCGTAGACGGCGCGGTCGCCCTTCAGGATGGCATCGATCACCGCGCGCGACCGCGCGACGCGCGCCTGCGCGGCGCGACCGAACTCGAGGCGGACCGACGCGTCCCGCGCCAGCGCGAGCAGGTCTTGCGCCGACCAATCCTCGCCCAATCGCAGGCGCAGCATGGCGGCATTCTAGGGCAACGCTGAACCAGTGCATTCGCTCCGGCCCAAGGCCCGCGCCCGGGACGGAATGATTCGTTCAGCGCTGCCCGAGGGCGCGATCAGGGCGAGAGGTCGAGCTCGGTGCTGCCTTCGATCCAGAACTCCTCGCGGTAGAGCAACTGCGCCGGACCGCGCAGCACCGCGAGTTCGTAGAAGCCGGGCCACAGGCCGGCCAGACGCGCGCCGGACTCGCCGGCGGCGTCGGCGCCGTCGAGCACGAAGCGCGCCGGCGGCAGATCGCCGCCGTCGCGCCGGATCAGGGTCAGTGACGCGGTCTGCGTGGCCCGCGTCAAGCGCACCGTGGTCGCGCGGGAAGTGGTGCGCACTTCGACGCGCGCCGGCCGGAAGCCGGTCTTGGCGACCGTCAGGATGAGGTGGCCGGTGCCGTCCGGGTGGTCGCCCACGGCGATCTTGAAGCGTCCCTCCGCGTCGGTCGCGATTTCGCGGCGCAGCGCTCCGGGCACCGGCAGCGGCACCGAGGTCGGCGCGTCCGCCAGGCCGGGATAGAGCTGCGCCAGCACCAGATCCGGCCGCGTGGCGGCGAGGGAGGCCAGCGCGCCCGCCACCGGCTCGCCGCCCTCGTCGAGCACGATGCCCTCGATGGTGGCGGAGGAGCGGCGCACCACGAACTCGGCGACCGCGGCGAATTCCGCCGCGGGCCGCAGAGCGCGCACCGGCGGGTCGGCGGTGCCCATCGGGTGCATGACGCGCACGTCGAGCAGGTGGGTGGTCGGCAAGCCCGTCAGTTCGACCATGCCTTCGCGATCCACCTCCACCTCCTGCCACAGTTCCCACGCCGGTTGATACGGGCCGGGGCCGGTGGCGCGCGGCACCACGGTCACGCGCGGCTGCGGCCCGCCGGGCCACGAGCGCACCGCGACGCGCAGGGAACCGGCCTGTGGCAGCGGCGGCAGCTCGATCGGAGCGCCCGCGGTGCCGCCGTGAAAATTGAGTTCATAGCGCACGGGCACGTGCCGGGCGGCGCGAATGTCCACGAGGGTGCGCGCGCCGGCGGGAACGTTTCCCAACTGGGCGACGCCGTCCTCGCCGCTGACGGCGCGCTGCTCGCCGAGGCTGACGAGCACCTCGGCGCCGGCCAGCGGCTTCCCCTCGAAATCCTTCACCAAGACGAGCAGGGGCAGATCGCCGCCGATCGCGAAGTCGCGCTTGGTGACGGCGCGCTCGAGCACGCGTTGGATGGCGACGGTTCGCGGCAGGCCGCCGCCCTCGAGCGCGAAGAAATGCGTGCCGGCGAGCAAGGCGCCGAGGCTGTAGAAGCCCTCGGCGTCGGTGCGCGTGGCGCGGCCGTCCTGCGGTCCGCCCACCACCACCAAGCGCGCGCCGACGACGGGCTGTCCGCCGGGACCGGTGACGCGGCCCTCCAGCCTTCCCGGCAACTGCGGCGCCTCGCGGGTGTCGTCGCGCGCCCCCAGGAAGCGCAACTCGGCGCGGAGGTCGCCGGATCCGGGCAAAGTTCCCGGCGCGAGCGCGCCCAACTCGCCGGGCCGGATGGCGTCGGCGGCGGCGGCCGGCAGCGGCGCCGGCGCGGCCGCCGGCGCCGGCGCCGGCGCATCGCTGCTCAGCAGGAACAGATAGCCGAGGGCCAGCAGCAGCAGCCCGGCCACCAACAGCAGCAGGGGCGCCAGCGGCAGGGCGCCGCGTTGCCGGCCATCGTTGCGCGCCATCTTTCCTCCTAGAGTATGGTGGCCGCGCGCGGGCGTTTCCTTCCCGCGGCACGCGCCATGCTTCCGGAATCTTCCCAGCGCTCACGCACCGCCCGCGCCACCGTCAAGCTGGTGCTCGCGCTGGTGGTCCTGAAGGCCGCGACCTGGATCTACACCGGCTCCACCGGCATCCTCGGCAGCGGCCTCGATTCGGTGATGGACGTGCTGGCCTCCCTGCTGGTGCTCTGGGCCGTCACCGCCGCCGAGCGCCCGGCCGACGCGGATCACCCCTGGGGACACGGCAAGGCCGAGGGCCTCGCCTCGCTCTTCCAGTCGGTGGTGGTCCTGATCTCCGGGCTCGGCTTCACCACGCACACGGTGAACCGCTTCCTGCACCAGGACGAAGCGCGCCTCCACGGGGAGTGGATCGGCGTGGGCGTGATGGCGGTGTCTTCGGCGGTCACGGTGTGGCTGGTGTGGAACCTGCGCCGCAACGCGCGCGCCACCGGCTCGCCCGCGCTGGAGGCAGATTCGCACCACTACTCGAGCGATCTGCTGCTCAACGGCTCGGTCGCCTTCGGTCTGGTGAGTTCCTGGCTGCTCGACGGCGAGGTCTGGCCCGACCTCGCGGTGGGTCTGGGCATCGCCCTGCTGATCCTCAACACCGCGCGCCGCATCTTCCTCAAGTCCCTCGAGACGCTGATGGATCGCGGCCTGCAGCCGAGCGACGAGGCGGCGGTGCTGCGCACGGTGGCCGGTTTCGCGCCGAGCGTGGCCGGCTTTCACGATCTGCGCTCGCGCCGCAGCGGCTCGGATCTCTTCCTCGAGCTGCACCTCGATCTGGATCGCAGCCTGAGCTTCGTCGAGGCGCATGATCTCGGCGAGCAGGTGCGCGTCGGCATCGAGCGGGCGCTCAAGAACTCGACGGTGACGGTCCACGCCGATCCGGTGTGAAGAGCCGCGCCCGGGGCTACAATCTTGCCCCGATGAGCGCGCCCCACAGCCTCGCCGTCGCCGAGTTCCTGGGCGACGGCATCTCCGCCGAACTCGCCCAGGCGGTGCGCCTGGCGGCCGCCGAACTGCCGGTGGAGGTGCGCTTCCACTCGGTGGATCTGTCGCTCGAACGCCGCCGCACCGACGCGGAGGGCGCCTATCGCGAAGCCGAGGCGGCCCTGCGCGCGCACAAGGTGGCGATGAAGTACCCGACGGTCACCGCCGCCGAATCGCCGAACAAGATTTTGCGCGAGCGCTGCGACTTCTCGGTGATCCACCGCCCGGTGGCCTCGATTCCGGGGGTCGCCACGCGCTTCCAC
>CAZDMB010000128.1:0-2596 GCA_964506175.1 uncultured Planctomycetales bacterium
TCATGTTCGGCGCCACCGGCGGCGACCTCGTGCGCGCCGTGCTGGTGACGCGCGGCTTGAAGGAGAACCGCTGGCGCGCCGCGCTCTCGGTCCTGGTGGATCGCCTGATCGGCCTCTTCGTCCTGCTGGTGATCGGCGCGGCGGTGTTGACCGTGGCCGGCCGCCAGGGAGATTTCGAGCGGGTGCCGGCGCTGCACAAGGTGTGGCTGGTGGTCATGGCCTTGGTGGCCGCGGCGGTGCTCGGCGGCAGCGTCTACCTCTCGCGCCACGCGCGCCACGCGCTCCGGCTCGACGCGCTGCTCGCGCGCCTGCCCGGGCGGGACACCATCGCCAAGGTGGACGGCGCGCTCACCCTGTATCGCGCGCGGCCCGGCCCGGTGATCGCGGCGCTGCTCGTCTCCGCGCCCATCCAGGCCTGCGGCATCCTGTCCTTTTACGCCTTCGCGCGCGCGCTCGGCGCGCACCTGCCCCTCGGCGACGCCGCCGTCGTCTTCCCGGTGGTGCAGACCGTCTCGGCGCTGCCGCTCGCGCCCGCGGGCTGGGGCTTGGGCGAAACCTTGTACGGTTTCTTCTTCGCGCGCTACGGCGCCGGCTTTACCCTCGGCGTCGTCACCTCGATTCTTTTCCGCCTCGCGACGCAAGTCGGCTGGGGCCTGGTGGGCGGCGCCATGTGGGCGTTTTCGCGCGAACGGCGCGAGGAGTGGAGAGCATGAGTCTGGCAGTCTTCGGTTCCGTGGGTCTGGACGACGTCGAAACCCCCTCCGGCCGCGTGGAGAACGCGGTCGGCGGCTCCGCCGTCTATTTCGCGCTCGCAGCCTCGCTGTTCACGCGCGTGCAGGTGGCGGCCAACGTCGGCAACGACTTTCCGGCCGCCGCCTGGGACACCCTGCGCCGGCGCGGCGCGGATCTGAGCGGCCTCAAGGTCTTCCGCGACCAGCCGAACTTCCGCTGGCGCGGGCGCTACGAGGGCGACCTCAACGAAGCCATCACCCTCGACACGCAGTTGAACGTGCTGGCGCTCGAGCCGGAGGTGCCCGCCTCCTTCCTCGAGGCGCGGATGGTGTTCCTGGCCAACATGGGCCCGGACGTGCAGGGCCGGCTGCGGGCGCGCTTTCCGCGGGCGCGGGTGTGGGCCGACACCATGAACCTCTGGATCCGGACGCAGCGCCCGGCGCTGGCCGCGCTGCTGCCGCAACTCGACGGCCTCGTCCTGAACGACGGCGAGGCGCGCATGCTCACCGGCGAGCGCAATCTGGTGGCGGCGGGAGAGCGCCTGCAGGAGATCGGCCCCAAGACGGTGGTCATCAAGAAGGGGGAGCACGGCGCCTTCCTCTTCGCCGCGGAGGGCCGCTTCAGCCTGCCCGCCTATCCGACCACTCGGGTGGTGGACCCCACCGGCGCCGGCGACAGTTTCGCCGGCGGCTTCCTGGGCTCCCTGGCGGCCTCCGGGAGCTGGGACTTCGCCAGCCTGCGACGCGCCATGGTGGACGGGACGGTGTGCGCCTCCCTGACGGTGGAGGACTTCTCCACGCGCGGCCTGGAGCGGGCCGATGCGGCCGAACTGGCGCGGCGGGGGGCCGAATTGCGGGCCTTCGTCCACGTCGGCTGAGCGGGGCAAGAAGGGCGTCACCCAGCGGGGGCGTGGTTGCCAGGTGGAGGACCATGCTGCCGCCGCCTACACTTGACCGGATCGAGGACATCCCCGTGGCATCCAAAAAACCCTCAAGCACCCCTTCCAGCGCGGCTTCCAGCGAGCGCGTCAAAGCCATCCAAGTCGCCTTGGCCCAAGTCCAGAAGGACTATGGCGCCGAGGCCGTCATCAACCTCGCCGAGGGCGCGCGCGCTCCGGTGGAGGGATTGAGCACCGGCTCCATCTCCCTCGACGAAGCGCTCGGCGGCAAGGGCTTGCCCCGCGGTCGCGTCGTCGAACTCTACGGCCCGGAATCGTCCGGCAAGTCCACGCTCGCCATGAGCGTGATCGCGCAGGCCCAGAAGGAGGGCGGCTTCGCCCTCTACATCGACGCCGAGCACGCCTTCGATCCGGACTACGCCAAGAAGATCGGCGTGAAGGTCACGGGCGAACAATTCCTGCTGGCGCAGCCGAGCACCGGCGAAGAAGGCCTGGACATCGCCGAGCAGTTCATCAAGTCGCGCGCGGTGGATGTGATCGTGATCGACTCCGTGGCCGCCCTCGTGCCCAAGGCCGAGATGGAAGGCGACCTCGGCGATTCCTTCGTCGGCGTGCAGGCGCGCATGATGTCGCAGGCGCTGCGGCGCCTGACTTCCATCATCGGCAAGACCGACGCAGTGGTGATCTTCATCAACCAACTGCGCGAGAAGATCGGCGTGATGTTCGGCAACCCGGAAACCACTCCGGGCGGCCGCGCGCTGAAGGTCTACTCCTCCGTGCGCATGGACGTGCGGCGCATCGGCGCGCTCAAGGACGGCGAGGAGATCGTCGGCAACCGCACCAAGGTGACGGTGGTGAAGAACAAGGTGGCGCCGCCCTTCCGGCGCGCGGAGTTCGACATCCTCTACGGCTCCGGCATCAGCCTCGAAGGCGACGTGCTGGATCTGGGCCTGATGCACGAGGTCG
>CAZDMB010000128.1:2606-4857 GCA_964506175.1 uncultured Planctomycetales bacterium
AGAAGACCGGCGCCGGGCTGTCCTACTGCCCGCCGGCGGGCGAGGAAATCCGCCTCGGCAACGGCCGCGAGGCTGCGCGCCGCATCCTGCTGGAGAACCCCGCCTTGCGCGACGAAATGGCGGACACCATCCGGGCCAAACTGGGCGCCGCTATTCTGGCGAAGAAGGCGGCCGCGGCCGCCGCTCCGGCGCCCGCTGAGATGGAGGCCGAGGCCGGCGGCGGCAAGTCCGCCAAGGCCCCGGTGCGCGGCCGCAAGTAGTTCCGTTCCGCCGCCAGGCTTCAATCCGCCACCCGGCACTCCGGATGGACCAACCGCGCACCGTCGCCGCGATCCGCGAGGCTTTCCTGGGCTTCTTCGAAGCCCGGGGGCACGCGCGCATGGCCTCGGACGGCCTCGTGCCGCGGAACGATCCCACGCTCCTCTTCACGGGAGCCGGGATGAATCAATTCAAGGACGAGTTCCTCGGGCGCGGACGGCCGCTCCGGCGGGTCACGACCTCCCAGAAGTGCTTGCGCGTGCCGGATCTCGAGAACGTGGGGGCCACGCCCCGCCACCACACTTTCTTCGAGATGCTCGGCAATTTTTCCTTCGGCGACTACTTCAAGCGGGAAACGATTCCCTGGGAATGGGAGTTCTTCACTTCCTGCCTCGGCTGGGACGCCGGGCGTTTCGTCGTCACCGTCTTCCACGAGGACGAAGAGGCCTACGCCATCTGGCGCGAGGTCGTGCGGCTGCCGCCGGAGCGCATCTATCGCTTCGGCGAGAAGGAGAACTTCTGGCCGGCGTCAGCGCCTTCCTCCGGCCCCAACGGGCCGTGCGGTCCTTGCTCAGAGATCTACTGGGATCAGACGCCGGGGCAGCCCTTGCCCGCGACCGCCGGCCTGACGGCGTTGCCGGAGCGCTTCCTCGAGGTCGGCAACTGCGTGTTCACGCAGTTCGACCGTCGCGACGGCGGGGTGCTGCAGCCTTTGCCGCGCCAGAACATCGACGTCGGCCTGGGCCTCGAACGCATCGCCGCCGTCGCCCAGAACGTGCCCAACAACTTCGGCACCGACGTCTTCGCGCCCCTGCTCGCGGGCATCCAAAGCCTCAGCGGGCGCAGCTATGGCGCCGACGCCGCCGCCGACGTGCGCATGCGGCGCATCGCCGACCACGCGCGCGCGGTCTTCTTCTGCATCGCGGACGGCGCGGCTCCCGGCCGGGAGGGCCGCGGCTACGTGGTGCGCAAAATTCTGCGCCGCGCCGTGCGCGACGGCATCGAGCTCGGGGTGGATCGCCCGTTCTTGGCCGAGCTCCTGCCCGCCCTGCAGTCCGTCATGGCGGCGGCCTACCCGGAATTGCGCGAGCAGGAGGCCACGATCCAGGCGCTGACCACCGCCGAGGAAGAGCGCTTCCGCGAGGTGTTCGCGCGCGGCATCGCCCGCCTGGAGACGGAGCTGGACACGCTCAAGCGGCAGCGCGGCGCCAGCGTGTTCCCCGGGCGCATCGCCTTCGAACTGCACGACACGTACGGCTTTCCCGCCGACATCACGGAGGTCGTGGTCAAGGAGCACGGCTTCGCCTACGACGCTGGCGGCTTCGACACCGCCATGGAGGAGCAGCGCGAGCGCGCCCGCGCCGGCAGCGACATGTCCGGCGAAGTCTTCGCCGAATCCCTGGGCGCGCGCCTGCGCCGCGCCGGCATCCCGGGAACGCGCTTCACCGGCTACGAGGAGGACACGAGCGCGGCGCGCATCCTCGCTTGCGTCGTCGGCGAGATCCCCGTCGCCGCCGCGGCCGCCGGCGCGGCGGGCGCGCTGGTGCTCGACGCCCCGCCCTTCTACGCCGAAGGCGGCGGCCAGATCGGCGACGTCGGCGCGCTGGAGCTGCGCGGCGTACCCGTGTTCGAGGTCGAGGACACGCGCCAAGAAGACGGTTATTGGCTGCACCGCGGCCGCGCCCTCGCCGCGCTGCAGGCGGGCCAGGAGGTGCGCGCGCGCGTGGACGCGCCGCGCCGGCGCGCCATCGAGGCCCACCACACCGCCACGCACCTGCTGCACGCGGCCCTCAAAGAGGTGCTCGGCGCGCACGTGAACCAGGCAGGTTCGAAAGTCGCGCCGGACGTGCTGCGCTTCGACTACACGCAACCGACGCCGCCGGACGAGGCGCAGTTGCGGCGCATCGAAGCCCTCGTCAACCAGCAGAGCCTGCGCGCACAGGAGGTGCAGAAGCGCGTCAGTTCCCTCGCGGCGGCGCGCCAGGAAGGCGTG
>CAZDMB010000128.1:4867-7762 GCA_964506175.1 uncultured Planctomycetales bacterium
CTCTTCGGCGAGAAGTACGGCGACGAGGTGCGCGTGCTCGAAGTGCCGGGTTTCAGCAAGGAACTCTGCGGCGGCACGCACGTGCGCAATACCGGCGCCGTCGGCCTGTTCCGCATCCTGTCCGATCGCGCCTTGGCGGCGGGCGTGCGCCGGATCGAGGCGGTGGCCGGAGCGGCGGCGCTGGAACTGGTCCGCACGGATCGCGAGCGCCTGCTGGCGCTCGAACTGGAGCTCAAGGCGCCGGCCGACCGCCTGCTCGAGCGCGTGCACGCGCTCAAGGAGCAATTGCGCGAGTCGCGCCAGAAGAAGGCCGCCGCCGCGCCGGATGCCGCCACTCTGCTGACCGAACTGGAAGGGCGCGGCGGGCTGGTGTGGAAGCACTTCCCCGGCCTCGAGCCGGACGCGCTGCGCGCGCTCGGCGACGCGCTCAAGGGCAAGGCGCTGCCGCCGGTCCTGCTGCTCACGGGCGGCGATGCCGATTCCGTGCCCTTCCTCTTCCTGTGCGCGCGCGGCGCCCCGGCCAAGGCGGGGGACCTGGCGAAGGCCTTCGGCAAGCGCGTCGGCGGGGGCGGGGGAGGCCGTCCCGATTTCGCCCAGGGCCAGGGCACCCTCGGCCAGGACCTGGAAGCTGCAGTGGCCGCCCTGCGCCAGGAAGCCGGACTGACGCAAGCCTGAGCCCCTGCGGGCCCTTGCGCGCGCCCACCGGCTCCTTGACCGACCGGCACGCATCAGGGAGAATGCCCGGCTTCCACGACGGAGTAGCCTCTCCCAGGCACGCTCCGAGCAGAGCCCCATGGCGAACCCCAAGCGACGTCACTCCAATTCGCGCACCGGCAAGCGGTCCGCTGCGAAGCGCCATTTCCCGGTGCAGCTGCGCCCCTGCGGGCGCTGCGCCGCGCCCGGCCGCTCCCACGCCGTGTGCGAGAACTGCGGCCATTACGCCGGCCGCGAGGTCGTCGCCAAGGACGAGTTCTAGGCCCCGGCCGCCCCCGATGAAGATCGCGGTGGACGTGCTGGGCGGCGATTACGCGCCGCAGGAAATCCTGCTGGGCGTCGCCCAGGCCCTGCAAGGAGGCGACTTCCGCGCGGACGAGTTGATGCTCGTTGGCCCGGAGGCGCGCATCCAGAGTGAACTGCGCGCCCAGGGCATCCACGAGCTTCCCGAGATCCTGCACACGGAGCAGGTCATCGAAGGCCACGAGAAGCCGGTGGAGGGGCTGCGCGCCAAGCCGCGCGCCTCCGTCGTGCTCTGCGTCGAGGCCGTGCGCGAAGGCCGCGCCGGCGGTCTGGTGGCCTTCGGCAACACCGGCGCCACCGTGGCGGCGGCCACCATGGGCCTGGGCCTGCTGCCGGGTCTCAAGCGCCCGGGCATCGCCATCACCCTCACCGGGGACGCCGGCCGCGTCGTGCTGCTCGACGTCGGCGCCAATCCGGCGCCGAAGCCGCTGCACCTGTTCCAGTACGCGCTGATGGGCGCGGCCTACGCGCGCGATCTCTATCACACCAGCCGGCCGAAGGTGGGCTTGCTCAACATCGGCGGCGAGGCGACCAAGGGCAATCCCCTGCTGAAGGAGACCTACCAGGCGCTCCAAGCCGCGCAGGACGACAAGATGGAGTTCGTCGGCAACGTCGAGGGCAACGAAATCTTCCTCGGCAAGGCGGACATCTACGTCGCCGACGGCTTCGTCGGCAACATGGTGCTGAAGGTGGTCGAAGGCTTCGCCGAGTTCATGGTGCACACCGCCGCCAAGGCCGGCGCCGGCGAAGGCCTGAAAACCACGCTGCGGCGCATGATGGGCGCCGCCGATTTCTCCGAGATCGGCGCCGCTACCCTGCTCGGCGTGAACGGCGTGGTGCTCATCGGCCATGGCCGCTCCAAGGCGAGCGCCGTCAGCCCGGCCCTGCGCACGGCCCGCGCCGAGGTGAAATCGGGCGTGAACCGGCACATCGTCGAGAGCGTGGCCCGGCACGGCGCCCAGGCGCCGGCGCAGGAAAGCTAGGTCCGATGCTCGCCGGGCTGCCGGTCGGGATCGCGGGTCTGGGCTACGAAGTGCCGTCGCGGCGCGTGCCGAACCAGTGGTTCACGCGCTACATCGAGACCAGCGACGAGTGGATCATCCAGCGCACCGGCATCCGCGAGCGCCGCTGGCTCGACGACGGCGAGAAACCGAGCGATCTCTTCGTCGCCGCCGGACGCCGCGCCCTCGAGGACGCCAAGGTGGACCCCGCCGAGGTGGACCTCATCGTGATGGCCACCGTGACGGGGGACTTCCAAGGCATCCCGGCCGCGGCCAGCCTCGTGCAGGATCGCCTCGGCTGCAAGCGCGCCGCCGCCTTCGACCTGGGCGCCGGCTGCGCCGGCTTCGTCTACGCCTTGAGCACGGGCGCGCAATTCATCGCCAGCGGCGCGCTGCGCAACGTGCTGGTGATCGGCGGCGAGGGCTTGTCGCGCGTCTGCGACATCTATGATCGCAATTCCGTGATCCTCTTCGGCGACGGCGCCGGCGCGGCCCTGCTGCGCCCGCATGCCCAATGCCGGCAGGGCCTGATCGAGGCTCTGACGCTCGGTTCCGACGGTTCCGGCGCGGATTTCATCAGCCGTCCGCGCGGCGGCTCGGCCGAACCGCTGACGCCGGAGATCCTGTCGGAGGGCACGCACTACGTGCGCATGAAGGGCCGCGAGGTCTACCGCTTCGCCGTGGACCGCATGACCACCCTCATCGCCTGGGCGCTGGAAGGTCAGGATCCGGAGGAGCTCGCCGTGGTCGTGCCCCACCAAGTGAACGCGCGCATCCTCGAGACCGCCACGCAGAAACTCGGCATCCCGCCGGAGAAGGTGGTGATCAACATCGACCGCTACGGCAACACTTCAGCTGCGTCGGTGCCGATCGCGCT